>JBBECD010000060.1:21392-38416 GCA_040881995.1 Planctomycetaceae bacterium | reverse complement strand
GCCGCCGACGTTGCGGTCGGCGGCGGCGTGCGTCGTCACGGGGGCGACGTGGTTATCGTTGACGCTGCAAAGCCTGCTCGGCGTCCGTGATTGGTCGGCGAATTTCGTCAGCCCCGCCACGTGGCAGGCCACCGTGAAATCGTTCGGAGGGAATGTCGTCGAATTACCCGACGGCACGCAGACGGCGGAGATCAGCTTCGTCGCGATTTTCGGTCTCGTCTTCGTGCTGTCGGGATTGATGTGGATTCTCGGGGCATGGTTGTGGCGACTGAAGGCGAGTCCGATTGGCTGGTCCGATCCCCTCGCACGCTGGGGTTGGAACGGCTGGCGCTGGCTTTGGCTCGCCGGGATGTGGGAAGTCCTGCGGATCGCCGCGTTTCTCGTGCAATGGGACGCGGCAACCGATTTTCTCATCGCCACGCCGCAGTTCTGGCTGGCGATCGCGCTGGCCGGTTGGTCGACCGAGCTGTTTACGGGGCTTGGCGCTCCGCCGGAATCGACGGCGACTGGGAACGCTTCGCCATCAGACGCAATCGCGCCGAAATCACGGTTGAGTCGCGTCCTTACATTCTTCGGTCAATTTCCCCGCGGCGTCTGGGTCGCCCTCGTCCTTTACACCGCGATATTCACCGCGATGAACTGGCAGCTCTATCGCGGATTGCTGATTCCGCACGGCGACTCGGCGATGTACGAAGAACATCTCTGGAATCTGCTGCACGGCAAAGGCTTTCGCAGTTACCTCGATCAGGGGCTCTTCCTCGGCGAACACATCCAGGTCATTCATCTCCTGCTGATTCCGCTGTACGTCGTCTGGCCGTCGCATCTTCTGCTGGAGTTCTGTCAGTCGGCGATACTGGCGCTCGGAGCCTTGCCGGTGTATGCCATCGCGAAACGTCACACCGGTTCCGCGCGCGCGGCGACATGCATGGCGTGGGCGTATCTGCTTTATTTTCCGCTGCAGTTTCTCGACATCTCCGTCGATTTGAAAACGTTTCGGCCGACGGCTCTCGCGGTGTCGATTCTGCTGGCGACGATCGATCAATTCGAACGCCGAAATTTGCGCGCGATGTGGATCGGCGTGCTGCTGACGCTGTCGGCGCAAGAAGATTTCAGCATCATCCTCGCCTGCTGGGGACTGTGGATGCTGGTCTTACCCCGCGCGAACGTCAGCGAAATCGACGCCGGCTCGTCGTCGACTCCACCGGCGAGAATACGATTTCACGGACTCTGTCTGCTATTGTTTAGCGCCGCGTATCTGTTCGTCGTGCTGCGATTCGTGATCCCCTGGTTTCGCAGCGGCGTCGAGATTCATTACTCGTCGTACTTCAGCAAGTTCGGCAAGACGATTCCCGAAATCGCCTCGAACGTCGCGTTTCATCCGTTGCAGACGTTGGGCGTCGTCGTCAATGTCAACTTTTTCGTCTACGCGTTGGCTCTGCTTGTTCCTCTGGGATTCCTGCCGCTGCGGTCGTGGCATCGCGTGCTCGTGGCGTTCCCGTTGTTCGTGACGTTGTGCCTGAACGAAATCGCCGCCAATCCCCGGCATCATTTTCATGCCCCGGTGATTCCGTTTCTGTTTTGGGCCGCCGCGGCAGGGCTGGGGAGAATCCTTCGCGAAGCCGATCGTGATGCAGCCACGTCCGCACGCCGTGCATTATGGTGGTCGAACTGGACATGGACCAGCGGCGCGGCGACGGCGCTCTTCTTCAGTCTCTCGCCGCTGGGGATCGCGTTCTGGGACTCCGGCTCGCTCTGGCATTGGCGTTATCTGTACGTGCCGGGCGCGCGAGCCGAACAGTTTTCGAAAGTCTTCGAAAAGATTCCGCGCGACAGCCGCGTCGCGTCGACCGATTTCATTCATCCGCGGTTTACGCATCACGAGCGGAGTTACGACTACAGCCACTACAAACGCAAGGTGAGCGGTTTCGAAATAACGGTTCCCGACGACACCGAGTACATCGTGATCGATACGCGTCATCCCTACAGCGAAATCAAAACGCCCGAACAAATTCGCGAGTTCCGCGAACACCCCGGCCGCTGGGAACTGCTCCCCGACGACACCGACGGCTATTTTATCGTCCTCAAACGCAAAGGCGAGCCGGGAGCGTAAGCTCCCGGGCATCTCGAACGCCCGATGAAACAAACGCCGTATGTCAAAGCAGCAAAAGTCGTCGCGGGAGTGCTCCTCCCCGCGATCGCCCTCTCGCTCATCTTCTGGTGGGAGTTGTGGACCGGCGGCGCGCTCATCGGCGGCGATTTGTATTCGTATTATTTTCCGCAAAAGACGTTTCTCTCCGAGCGACTGCACGCGGGGGAGTTGCCGCTGTGGAATCCGCTGGTCGGTCACGGCTATCCGACAGTCGCCGAGAGTCAAACCGGGATCTGTTACCCGGTCAATCTGTTGTTTTTCGGTCTGATGCCGGTCAACGCCGCGTACAACGCCGTGCAACTGCTGCACTACGTGCTGGCGTTTGTGTTCGCGTGCGCGTACTGCCGGCGGATTCGCATCGGTTGGACCGGTTCGCTGTTCGCCGCGCTGATTTACACGTACGGCTGGTTTCCGTCGCGCATCTGCCTCGAATGGGCGATCATCGGAGGAGCCTGGCTGCCGCTGGCGTTCTGGGCCGTCGAGAGTTATCTCGATCGCCGCGAGTGGAAATATCTGTTCGCGATGATTGTTGCATTCGTCTGTCAAATTCTGCCGGGACATTATTGTCTCGGATTCATCACGCAACTCGCGGTGCTGGCGTACGTTTTCTGTCGCTGCCGGCAATTGCGCGAAAGGGTGAAGAGATCGACTGACGATGCACAGGCAACGACGGCGAGCCGATCGCTCGCTCACGTCTTCATCGGTCTCGCGGTCGTCTTCGCATCGACCTATGCGATTTCCGCGGTGCAGGTGTTGCCGACGTGGGAACTGAAACGCATCAGCCAACGGTCGGATGCCGAAGGTGTGCACGATCCCGGTTACGGCCATCTTCCCGCGTGGTATTGGATGCAGACGATCGCGCCGTGGAAGTGGTATCTCGACCCGACGTTCGACATGAACTCGCTGCTCGCACCCGGCTCGCCGCCGACGAACAAAGTCGAAGCACATCTGTACTTCGGCATGATTCCGATTCTCGTGGTGATCTTCGGCGTCGTCACGCGAAACGTGTTTCGCCAGCATTGCCTTGCGTGGATCTGGCTACTGCTCGGTTTACTCGCGCTGAGTTATACGCCGGGCTGGTTTTTGCCGATCACACGGCACTTGCCGGGATTCAGTTTTTTCATCGGTCCGGGGCGATTCGGCATCATCACGACTTTCGCCGTCGCGGTGTTGACGGGGGTGATGGTCGATTGGTTTCGATCGCGCTTCTCCGGTCGGTTGGCATATTTCCTGATCATCAGCGGGGCATTCATTACGGCGTACGACTTATACACCGTCAGCCGGCTGGTGACGTACGCCACGATCATTCCGACCTCGCCGCTGGTGTATATTGGCGAAAGTCCGGTTCGCGCGGTTCTCAAGGACAAGCTGCACGAAACGCGAGTCTTCACGCCGGGCGTCAACTTGCCGACGATTCTCGGCATTACTTGCGCGCCGGTGTATCTCGGCATCGGTCCGGCGGAGTATTACGATCCCAAGCTGACGTTCCCCGAGCCATTCGACCCGGCGCAGCCGCCGCGTGCGGAACAGATCGACTGGTTCGATCGCGCGGGGGTGACGCATATTCTCAGCATGCAGCCGATCACCGGCAGCGATTGGCCGTGCCGATTGATCTGGCAGGGAGGCGATCCGTTTCTCAACCGGGCGTGGGGAACGAGCGAACCATTGTTTTTGTACGAACTCTTCGACAGCCGCGGCCGGCTGGCGTGGAGCGATTCTGAAAACGCCTCCTCGGTGAAGTTCGTCACGCACGAGGCCAACCGGGTGGTGATTCGCGCAAACGCTGCGCAAACCGATAAATTGATCCTCACCGAACTCGACTACCCCGGTTGGCAAGTCACAATCGACGGCGCGCCGGCGGAGAAAACCGTCATCGACGGCATGTTCCGCGGCGTGACGGTCCCCGCGGGAGAGCACGACATCGTCTGGACGTTTCGCTCGCATTCGTTCCGCTGGGGATTGCTGATCACGATATTGTCGTTGACGGCATGGGCAGCCGCCGGACACCGCCGCTATCATGGGACGTGGTTACGGAAAAAGATGAGGGATGAAGGATGAGTCAGAATGAGAGGGCGTCGTGTGCCACTGGCGGCTTGTCCGCCAGTGCCACACGGGAAGCGAGCTTTGGCGAAGCGGAGCTTCGAAGACCTTGCGTTCCCAAGCGGAGCTTGGGAACGAGGTAAAAGTTCGGATTTCGTCATTCGACATTCATGAAAGGCACCCTCACCCCAACCCTCTCCCGGGGGGAGAGGGAGCAAGAAAGGACAATAACCGATGGCCCCCCTGTGGTCGTTCTTATCGACCGAGTATCTACTGGTGATGGGCGGCTGGATCATCGCCGGAATCGCAGCGTTTTACTGGCTGCTGAAAACGCGGCAGCGGCGTCGCCTCGCCGGAGGGTCGTTGACTCGCATTCATGTCGCGCTGGGTCTCTGGTTTTGTCTTGCGGCGCTCACGCTTCCCGAACTGTACTGCGCGTTCTTCAGCGATCACACCGATTCGTTCAGCAAAACGAACATCTCGCGGCGGTGGTTTGCGCGGCATGTCGAACTCAACGATCAGGGCTTTCGCGACGACGTGCCGCTTCATCGCTTCACCGCCGACGACCGCCGGCGGCTGGTGTTCGTCGGCGACAGTTTCACGTTCGGGCACGGCATCGACGATCCGGCAGAACGATTCAGCAACCGGCTGGCGCGGGATTTGGAAGAGATACATCCCGGCGCATGGCAGGTCAACAACGCCGGCATCTCTGGCTGGGATCTCCGCGAGATCGTGAAACTCGTCAACGACTGGATGACCAAAGGGGTGAAAGTCGACGTGCTGGTATACGTGTTCGTGCTCAACGACATCGAACATTTCGACGAGCGGACGCAAAAGTATTATCAGCAACTGACGGCTCTCGAACCGAAATGGTGGGTGCTGCGCGAGACCTATTTCTATAACCAGATGTATTACCGTGTACAGGCGCTGCTGCGCAGCGAATCGATCGGGTATTACGACTACTTGAACGAAGCCTACGCCGGCCCGCCGTGGGAACGCTTTACCGATAAGCTCGATGAGCTTCACACGCTCTGCGAACGAAACGGCATCGAACTTCAAATCGTGGGGTTTCCGTTTCTGCACGATCAAAAGGGGGAGAATCCGTTCGCCGGCGGGATGAATCAACTCGGCGACTATTCCGCCGAGCGCAACATCCCGTTTCAGGATCTCACGCCGGCGTTGGCCGTAGCGGAGGAATCGTTAACGGTCAACCGCTACGACGCACACCCCAACGCCCGGGCAAACGAACTCGCCGCCGAGGCGATGAAAGAGGGCATGCTAGCGCCGCTCTTCAGGTAGAAATCCGCAATTAATCCTCGATCATCAGCTTGAGCTCGTCCGAGTTCCCTTTCAGCTCGGGGGCGTACATCGCGAAACCGGTCGTCGGCAGCGCACTGAATTGGCCCGGAATCTCGGCTCTCATGCGGTAGCTGACGCTGTGCTTGCCTCTCAGCAGGCGGCGGATGAAGAACGTCACCCGTTCGTCGCGGTATTGCATGTACGCTCCCATCGAATTCGAATTGTAGCCGCTGCGCAAATCGACCGGCTCGAAGCCGGCGGCTTTCATGTCTTCGAAGACGATGTACTCGTAATCGTTCTTGCTGTCGATTTCGAGTTCGATCTCGACGAGGTCGCCGCTCTTGAGGGTACTCAGGTTTTCGAGTTCTTCGCGAAGGTACTTCTCGACCCTCTGGCTGACAACCTGCCCGCGCGTGCCGGCGACGTCGACCGCTTTGTCGTCTTTAACCAGCTTGTAATACTTCCGCTGCACCTTGATCTCCAGCCCGGCTTTCGTGATAAACTCTTCGAGCGTGAAGTTCGTGAGATACGCGCTGTAATACAGCGGTCCCGAACCTTGCCGGCGGAGTTCGACCGTGTGCTCGCCAGTCGTCAATTGCTCCCCTTCGAGCACGACTTTGTTGTCGAACTGGAATAGATTGTCGGTGTTGATCGTCACCGTCTGCACGACATTGCCGTCGACGACGACTTCGAGCGTCATATCCGGCCGATCTTCGCCGCTGGCGACGAGGTACTCGGCGAGGGCTTCGACGGCGAGAGCCGTGTCGCGGGTGCTCTTCCAGTACGTGGCGTGCTTGCGGTTGTTGAGCAGATATTTGACGAGCCGCGGCGCCTTCCGGCCTTGCGGTTCGGTCCGCGAGAGGAGCTTGAGATAATACGAGTTGGCGTCGACTTCGTCGTCGTACCAGAACCACCAGAAAGCGGCACCCGGCAGCTTGAGATATGCGGTCTGGTTCTCATCATCCTCGACGAGGAACTGATCGATATTGCGGACGATCATCTCGAGTTTTTCGGCATCGGCAAGTTTGTGCAGGGCGAGGCCGAACATGCCCTTCGCCGAGACTGACAGATGCGTGCGATCGCGGTACAGGAATTCCTTCATCTCGTCGTTGTTGACACCCGCTTCAACGAGCACCATGAACACCAACGCGTCGAGATTATCGGCAAATTGCTTGTACGGTTTCTTTTCATCGGGGAAGTTCTTCAGCTTCTGGACCTCGGCGTTTTGATAGTTGGTCAGCCAGTTGATGCCGCGCTGCAGCGTCTCGGGGACAAGAGCCACGCCGTTTTCCTGGGCGAGATACAAGCCGTGGACGACCTGCGCCGTCATGTGCGGTTCGCTGTGTTCGCCGAAACCCGAGAACCAGCCCCAGCCGCCGTCGGTGAGTTGGCGGTTCGTGAGATCGTTGACGCCGCGCTTGACCATCCGTTCGACTTCGGCCTCGTCGAAGACGGGGTTTTCGTCCTTGTATTGTTTCCATTGTTTGGCCCGTTCGGCGTCATCGCCGATTTCCTGAGCGTTGAGGTTCGTGCGTTTTTCCTGAATCGCCTTCAGGTCGAGGTTCATTCGCTTGAGAATGTTCTGCGTGATCACCGTCGGCAGAAACCGGCACAACGTCGCGTCGGTCGTGTCGTACGGATAACTCACCAGATAGGGCAGCGCATCGACCATCGCTCCGGCGAGCGTCGGTGAATAGCGGACTTCCAGCCGGGTCTCGGCGACGCGGCGACGTTCGGGAACGGTGAGCGTGAACGACGCCGATTCGGCGTCGCGAGCGATCGAACCGGTGAACGATTCCATCTGGAGCATGCCGTGCACGTACACCGGGAACGTCATCTCGGTGGCGTCCGATTCGAGGTCGGTGAGGGCTTTCATCCGCACGACCGCATTGCCGACGCCGACGGCTTTCACTCGCCAGTCGATACGCTGTTCGCCACCGGCGGGAATCGTGACGACTCGCGTAAGGTCGCCGCCGGATTCGTCCTCGGCATCGGGGTCGGAGACGAGCGTGTCTCCTTCGAGTTCGAGCACGACTTGCACTTCTTTCTCGACGTCGAGGTAGTTGTGCACGTTCGCCGAGAGGACGACTTCGTCGGTTTCGGTGAAGAATCGCGGGGCTTGCAGACGGACGATGAGGTTTTTCGTCGTGACGACTTCGGACGTTCCCTCGCCGACGCGGGCGCCGGTCCCCATGGCCCACGTGCGGATCTTCCACGTCGTGAGGTTCTCAGGCATCGTCAGCGAGACGCTCGCCAGTCCCTCGGCGTCGGTTGTCAGGCTGCCGGCCCACAGCGCGGTGTCGGCGAAGTTCTTGCGGACAGTCGGCTCGACGTAATCGACACCGGGCGCACCACCCCCCTGGCCGGCGATGCCGTCAGCGGCAAAGAAGAGATCTTTATCGGCGGCATTTTTGGCCAAACCATCGGACATCTCCATCGCCGATGCCGCTGGCGGCATCGCTGCTCCTTCGGCGATTTCCAGGCCTCGTACTGCCTTTCGCATTCTGTTCTGCCGACGATCGCTGCCGAAGCGGCTTTCATTTTCGGCTTCAAGAATGAGATCGCCGAATGTGCCGAGATTTCCCATGGCGATTTCGCCGGCCTTAAGCAGATTGTAGAGGGAATGCGTGAGATTGCTTTCGGTCTGCGGATGATGATGGCGGCGCCATTCCCAGAAGAATTTCTTGATGTCGCCGACGTTCGACCCGCCGGAGATGTATTCGACGCTTTTGTCGTAAATGCTGACGACGGTCGAGCCGACGAACGGCTGGCCCATCAGGTCGGTCAGCTTGATTTTGACTTCCGCCGCCGCGCCGGGTTGATACTCTTCCGCCGAGGCCTGCACGTCGACGTTGACGATCCGCTGCTCGGGCGGAACGACGATTTCCTTGAGTTCGCTGTGAACTTCGGCGTCGGAGACGGTCACCGCCTCGACGAAGAAGTTCGGCATGTCCTTTTTCACGACGGCGATTTCATGCACGGTGCTCTTGCCGTCGAGTTTCAGCACGAGCGGCTTGAGATACATTCCATTCGTCGGCCGCACGAACAGCAGCACGGTGCTGCCGGCGCGGTTGGTGTTGATCAGCACGCGGACGGTTTCGCCGGGGTTGTATTCCTTCTTCTCGGTGATGAGTTCGACGTCGTTGAAGCGGAAGTTATGGCCGTCGAAGCCTGCACCGGTAACGACAAAAATGTAGCCCCCTTCCTGCGTGTGGCCGGCGGCGTCGGTCACGTGATACGACAGCCGATATTGACCGGCGTCCGAGGCTTTCAACGTCTGTGCCGCTTCGCCTCGGTCGTTGGTATTGAGTTCCCAGTTCTCGACGGCGGTTTCGATCGGTTCGAATTTGTCGTCGTAGGTGATGCGATACAACGTCAGCTTGCCGGTTCCTTGCACCGGTTTTTCATCGAGCGTCTGGGCTTTGAAGCTGGCTTGAATGTCATCGCCGGCTTGATAATGCCCGCGGTCGAGCCAGGCGAAGATCTTAAAAGGTTCTTTCGCGACCAGCACCTGACCCGTGCCGACGATCGTACGGCGGGATTCATCAATCACTTCGGCGGTGATTTCGTATTTGTGGCTGGTGTCGCCGTGAAGCTCTTTCGCGAGGAGGGTATCGATCTCGACCTTGACCGCGCCGTCGGGGCCGATCTCGACTTCTTCATCGAGCACGAGTTCGGGCGGAACGTGCGGCTGACCCCACCACGGCGGAATCGGCCGGACGCAGCCCCAACTGTGCCAGCCGGGATACCAGGCGTAATCGGGCGAGAACCACCAGTAGCCCGAGCCGTACAGCCAGTCCCAGCGGCCGAACGGATACCAGCGGCCGTCATATGCGGTGCGCTGAACTTTGAACTTGACCTTCGCGTTCGTCACCGGCGCGCCGAAGTAATACCTGGCGTTGATGGTCGCGGTGATTTTCTCGCCGAGCATCACCGGTTCGGCGGGGGCGTCGATCGTCACTTCGTATTCGGGTTTCTTGTATTCTTCGACGCGGAACGAACCGCCGCCGCCGACGGCGACATTCCGCCCTTCGATGAGCGGATGATGGACCGGTTTTTCGGGATCGAGATGAATCGAATACTGCCCGAGCATGGCTTCTTCGCCGAGAGCGAATTCGCCATCGAAGCCGCCGAATTCGTCGGCCTTGAAGGTCTGCTCGAAGACCTTTTCACCCTGCGGATTGGTGACGACGATCGGGAATTCCTTCCCGGCGAACGGCGAGGGGCCTTCCTGATCGTACCGCGCGGTGTTGATCCAGAATTTGAATTTCACCGGCTGCGCCGGGCGATACACCGGGCGATCGGTCATGACATAAACTTTATGCTGGATGTAATCGGGATCGTGATATTGTCCGTACCACACGCCGCGAAATCCCAAATACGCGAGGCGACCCTGTTTCGTGCGGGCAATCGTGAGCCAGGCGAAATCGGGCTTGATGAGTTTCGGGTCGGCGAAGATTTGCCCGTCGTCGTCGGTCGATTCGGCAAAATTCGACGTGATGACTTCGTAACGGTTATCTTTGATATGCTTCTGCTGATAACCGAAGAACTCGACGTTGGCATCGGGAATCGGCTTGCCGGTCGCGGCGTCGCAGACGAAATAATACACGCCGTTGTCGAGCTGCTTTTTGAGGATGACGGTGTCGGTCAGCCAGACGATGATCCGGCTGACGTTGCCCCCTGCGAGCTGCGCGGTCACCAGATAAGCGCCCGACTTTTGCAGCGGCGTCGTCACCGTCACTTGGTCGTCGAAGTGATCGGCGGGAGGATCGAGTTCGAGCTGCCATTGGGCAACCCGTTCGCCGGTGTATTGTTTTTTATTTTCCTGAACGAAGCGGTATCCCAGATCGTCCAGATTGAGTCTTTGCCAATCGAGTTGCTGCGGGCGCGACTTGATGTAGGCTTTGACGTCGCCGAGCAGCTTGTCGATCTTGATGGGATAGGCTTCAAACGAGACTTTGTCGCCGTTGCGATACCGGAAATTGACGATGCCTCCGCGACCGGCGGCCTGCATCTCGCCCGGCTCGAAGCGGCCCCAGTCGCCGACGATTTGCTGCAAGCGTTTTTCGCGATAATTATCGTTGCCGGGGCCGTAGTCGGCGATGCATTTTTTCCAGTATTCGGCGGCGCGGGGATATTGCCGGCGGTCTTCGAAGATTTGTGCCAGTTTTTCGAGCGCCTGTTGTGCATAGCTTCCTTTTTCGCCGTCGGCGACCTGTTGATACAGCGCCACGAAACTGAATTCCTTCGGCAGCACGAAGCGCTTAATGCCCGTGGCCAGCCGGGCGATTGTTTCGTCATCGCCGAGCGTATGCAGGGCGTAAGGGCCGGTCTTTTCGTGTTTGTCGTCGTCTTCGTCAACCGGTCCGGCGGGGGGAAAATATCCGAACCGAGCGATCGTCTGCACGCCGAACTGCGTCCACAAGAATTCGGCCACGGTCAACGTCACGCGCGGTTTCAGTTGCGGGTTAACCGTCTCCGCCAGCGACAGAAACCAGCGCCAGCGCTGGCCGTCACTCTGGGCGGCCTCGAAACTCTCGGGAACCGTATGCAAGACGGGGTTCCCCTCCTCGTCGACGGGAGCCCCGCGCTGAACGTCGCCGCCTCCCCAGCCGCCGAATCCGCGCCGTCCATAGATGATGTGTCGTTGGCCTTCTTCGTAGTCGGGAAGTTCCGTCAGGCCGGTCAACGCTTGCAGTTTCCAGGCATTACCGTATTCGCGGCCCGCCATCCACATGCCGGCATAGTCGAAATAGAACGCGGCAACGGCATCGCGGTTCGGCTCGCCCTCGATCCGTTGTGACGCCTGTTGCATCAACTGCAAAGCGCGGACGCGGTCTCGCTCGATCGAATTGACGAACTGACCGTCGCCGCGGCGGTTGCCGCGATAAAATTCACCGGCGATGATATACCCGAAGTGCTGCTCGTCGATGAAACTCTGTGCCGCGGTTTGCAGCAGACGCCAGTTTTTTGAGTGAACTTGAATCACCTCTTCGCGGAATTTGTCGACTTCATCGGTCCGAGCCAGATTGTACAGGCAATTTCGCGCGTTGAGAAGATCGCTGCCGACCCGTTTGGCGTCTGACGCGGGATCGAGCGCGAGGTCGCGATAGATTTTATAGGCGTCGTTGTAGTTGCCGGCGTCGAATTGTTTCTTGGCTTCGCTCCGGCGTTCGCGTGCGGGTTGCTCCGCCTTGCCCCACAATACTCCGATGAAACAGACCGCGACTAACGAAATTATGACAAACGGACGAAAAGACATGTCGGCTTCCTTATGTGAATGTCGCGCGGGCAGCATCGTGCGCTCAGAGATGTTGTATGCCGAGACCGGCGGTCGAAGTCAAGATGAAACCGCCGACTTGTTGATCCCGCAGGGGGCCGCCAATTGGACGTGCGGCCGGCCGTTTAGTTCCCGGAATTTCCGACGAGACCGGCCGGGAACCGCCGTATCGCCTCGGCCGTAACCGCCAGAGGCAACAGGCGTATCCGTCGAGCGAACTCCGTTCGAAAATCATTCATTGAGGGAGATACATTTCCAGATCGATGGGAATGTACTACAGTGACGCGGAACGAATGTGGAAGCTGCAGTTCGGGACGGCACAACAGCCTTTCGTGACAATTTACGCGCTTGGCACGCTTTTTGACAGACGTTAATCCGCGGAAATCGCTCCGCGAATTTGACCCGGCTCTGATGCACAACAGCGGAAATTTGATGTTCCCGATTCACATTTCAATCGATCGTTTCTGGACGCTGCTCATCAGCGGAGGTTATCTGCTGACCATGGTGCTCATCCCCTGGGTGATCATCATGAAGAAGCGGCATCCCGTCTCGACCGTCGCCTGGATCATGGCGATCATCATCTTGCCTTACCTCGGGGCGCTGCTGTTTCTCGTGTTCGGCGTGAACCGCGTCGAACGGCGAACTGCCCGAAAGCTGAATGCAAATTTGACGATGCAGCGGTTGCTGCCCGGCGTCACCGCCTATCAACTTATTTCCGGCGAACAACTCACGGTGCAGCAGCAGCGACTGATGAAGCTCGCGAACCGTTTATCCGACACGCTGCCGACGCAGGGGAATCAGATCGAAATTCTTCCCGATACCAATCGCACGCTGGCTCTCATCGAAAAGGCGATTGAAACGGCCCAGAATTCGTTGCACCTCGAATACTACATCTGGCGTCCCGACAAGACCGGCACGCGGCTGCGCGATCTTCTGATCGCCAAAGCGAAAGCAGGCGTCAAGGTCCGGTTTCTGTACGACGGCATCGGCTCGATTCTTCTGCGCAAAAGATTTCTCAATTCGATGCGCGATGCCGGCATTCAGGTCGCCGCCTTCCTTCCGGGAGCCTCCTTCCGCGAGCGGTGGTCGGTGAACCTCCGCAATCATCGCAAGATCGTCATCGCCGACGGTTCCGTCGGTTTCACCGGCGGAATGAACATCGGCGACGAATATCTTGGTCTCAACCGCACGATCGGCTACTGGCGGGATACGCACCTCCGCATGGAAGGGCCGAGCGTGTTGCAATTGCAGCAGGTCTTCGCGGAGGACTGGTATTATGCGACCGGCGAAGAACTGACCCACCCCGAACTGTACCCCCCTCCGCAAGTATCGGGAAACGTCGCCGCTCAAGTCGTGGTCGGCGGGCCCGACCAGAGCGAGTCGCTGTTTCACATGCTGATGTTCGCGGCGATCAACGAAGCACAACATCGCATCACGATCGAAACGTCGTATTTTGTTCCGCCCGATTCGTTGTTAACGGCGTTGGTCGCGGCGGCACTTCGCGGCGTGCAGGTGCGGCTGATGCTCGCCGGCAAGGCCACCTACTTCTGGACCGTGCTCGCCGGGCGATCGTATTACGACACGCTGCTGAAAGCGGGCGTGGAGATTCACGAATATACGCGAGGGCTGCTGCACAGCAAAACTATGACGGTCGACGGCAACTGGTCGATGGTGGGAACGCCGAATCTCGACGCCCGCAGCCTGTGGCTCAATTTTGAAAACGCCGTCGTCACCTACGATTCACGCCTCTCGACATTGTTGGAAGAGCACTATCAACGCGATCTGAAAGACGCCGTGAAAATCGATTACGCCGAATGGCAAAAACGAGGCCTGCGCCACAAACTCGCCGAAAACACCAGCCGGCTGTTTTCGCCGGTGCTTTGAAGTCGAGGGATGAAGGATGAGGCAGATTTTCTCGTTCCCAAGCTCCGCTTCGCCTTTTAGCCCCCGGTCAATGACCGGGGGGTTTTCTTGGCGTCATTCCCCCGGCGACTCGCCGGGGGCTAAAAAGAAGCGCTCCGCTACGGAAACCCTTCGCGTCGCGGCTAAACCTGTAGAACTCATTTCGCCTTGCGATGCACCACGAAGCCCGGCACGTTCACGCGGACCGAGAACAACGTCTTCCCCGCGGTGACGTATAATGTCTTCAGATCATCGCCGCCGAAGGTGACGTTGGTGAGAACGTCTTCGACGACCGGAATCCGGCCGAGCCGTTTTCCCTGCGGCGTGATGACGTAAATCCCCGGCGCGACGTCGGCCGTTTCGTGCGGACCGCGCGGGTGGTTGATCCCCGCGGCGACGTACAGATTTCCTTGTTGATCGACGGCCATGCCGTCACCGCCGCGTCCGGGAGCAAAATCGTACACGGTGCGTTGGCCGTTTAATGCACCGTCGCACGTCAGATCAAACGCCCAGATTTTGCGATTGCCGCCGACGATCGGGCAACTGTCGACGAGGTACAACGTTTTCTCATCGGGACTGAGAGCGATGCCGTTCGGCCGCTGAATCTCGGGCTGTGTGAGCGCGAGCGAGACTTTTCCATCGGGAGCCATGCGATAGACCGAATCGTGCGTCAACTCCATCGTCGCGCGGTCGCCATAACAGGGGTCGGTGAAGAAGAGGAATCCGCTCGAACAGGCGGCGATATCATTGGGCGAGTTGTAGCGTTTCCCCTCGAAACGATCGGTGAGCACTTCAACGTCGCCGGTGGCAAGATCGGTGCGGGTGACGCGGCGGCCGCCGTCTTTGCCGTCCCCCATTTCGTTTCCTTCACACGCCAGCAGCCGGTCTTGCGGATCGAACAACAGTCCGTTGGACCGGTTGCTCGGCGATCGCCAGACCGAAAACGCCTTCGCCGCCGGATCGAATCGCAGGATGCGATTATTCATAATGTCGGAGAAATAAACCGACCCATCGGCATGAGCCGCGGGGCCTTCGGTAAACGCAATCACCGTCGCCGGTGCCAACACGGCATCGGACGTGACGATGTCGCTGGGCAGGGGAATACTCGGAGGAGGCATATCGATTCCTTATTGGGGGCAATGTCGAATGTCGAAATCCGAATGTCGAATCAATGACGAAATTCAAATGACGAAATCCGAAGTGTTTCCGAGCCGATGCCGCGTTTCGACATTTGGTCATTCGTCATTCGGATTTGATTCGAGATTTCCGGCTCTTGACTCTTGTCTCTCGACTCTTGACGGTCGTCAGTATTGCTCATCGAGCAGATCTTTTTCCGTTACCAGCTTGTGTCCTTTTTCAGCGAGCGCTCGCAAACCCTGGTCGACGTCGTCGGTGAGCAGCGCGATGGCGCCCCGCCCGCCCGGACGGAACAGCAGCGGATACGAATAATGGATATTCACCTCGGCCTGCAGTAGCGAGGTGCAGATATCGAGAAACGGCTGATCGGAATCGGGAAGCACTACGCCGATGACGTCGTTCTCGAAGACGGTGAACGACGAAAGTTCGAAGAGCTCGCGGCCTCGTTCGTAATCGCTGAGGATGAACCGGGCGACGACGTAATCGATCGAATCGACGATGCTCAGCCCCATCACCTGCAGGTCGTGTTTTTCGACGTGCCGCAAGACGTCGTGCAGCCGGCCGACGCGATTTTCCATAAACACGCCGAATTGCCGCAGGCAGGGCCAGTTGCGATCGCGCATGACGGCGGGTTCGAGGGGGATTTCGTCTCCATAATTCATCGACATGGTGGTGTATCCTTACGGCGTACCCGTCGTGTTCTTAGCAGGGATGGAGTTTTCGCGGCGAGGTCAATTTGTTATATCACTTTAAGCATCGCCGCTCCGACCGTCAATCGGTCGCGGCGGATGAGGAGATAATCGATACGGGGGTTTATATACGAAAGCCGATGGTCACCAGAATATGATCCGCACGATTCTTTTCGATATGGGGAACGTCTTAATCTATTTTTCACATCAGCGGATGTGCGAGCAACTCGGCCGGTTGATCGATCGAACCGAGACGGAGGTCAACTCGTGGCTGCTCGATTCGGGACTCCAATGGGATTACGAACGGGGGAAAATTAATCCGCGGAGTTTTCACGGCCTGTTTCAGGACTGGGGTCAACGCACGATCGAAGAGGCGGTGCTGCATCGCGCGGGGTCCGACATCTTCACGCCGAACGACGAAATCTTGCCGGTGCTCAAATCGCTCAAATCGGCCGGGTATCGGCTGGTGCTGATGTCGAATACGAACGAAGTCCACTTCAACTGGGTCCGCAGCGAATACCCCGTGCTTGAAGGATTCGACGATTTCGTGCTCTCCTACGAAGTCGGTGCGATGAAACCCGAGCCGGCGATCTTCGAAGCGGCGATGTCCAAGATCGCATGCGCGCCTCACGAATGTTTTTACACCGACGACATTCCCGAATACATCGCCGCCGCGCGAAAACTCGGTTTCGACGCCGAGGTCTTCACCGGCGTGACCGACCTCAAACAGCATCTGGCCCGCCGCAATGTGCCGGCCACGATCGCAGAAAACCATTGACCACTTTTCCTCCGAGGGTAGGGCGATTACCATCGAGTTGACAGAGTCGCAAGAGTAATGTCTTCTGTAGGAGTACAGGCTTCAGCTTGTCGTTTTCCAGCAACCGCGAGAGTCCGATGAACGATTCCATCATCATCCGCTCCTATCGGCCCGATGATCTCGAAACCCTGCGCACGCTGACCGTCGCCGCGTTTGACGGGGCGTCGATCGATCAGGCGATCGAACGCGTATACGGGGAGATCAATGGGAAGAACTGGCAGTGGCGCAAAGGGCGGCACGTCGACGCCGACGTCGCACGCGATCCCGAGGGGATCTTCATTGCCGAGGACAACGGCCGCATCGTCGGTGCGATCAGTTCGTGGCGCGACGCGGCGGCGGGGATCGGACACATTCCGAACCTGCTGGTGATCCCCGAATATCAGGGGCACGGCCTCGGCCGCCGATTGATCCGGCACGTGGTCGAACATTTCCACAAACACGGCCTGACGCACGCCAAAATCGAAACGCTCGCCACGAACGACGTCGGCAATCATCTCTATCCGACGTTAGGTTTCCGCGAAGTCGCCCGGCAAGTCCATTTTGTGGGACCGATTGAGGAGATGCTTTAGAGAGTCAAGAGACGAGAGACGAGAGACAAGAGCCAGAAGGAAGACCAGCCCCAAGGACAAGTGAAGCTCTCTTCCACCTCTCCCCTCGGGAGTGGTGGGCCGCGTTTGGGGCGGGGGGGGGGACCGGTGAAGAAAAGTTTTT
>JBBECD010000060.1:0-21380 GCA_040881995.1 Planctomycetaceae bacterium | reverse complement strand
CCCCCCCCCCCCCCCCCCCCCCCCCCACCACCCTACGCAGAGGATCAAACACGATGAATTCACCCACGATCACCCGCCTTTCCGCCACGTCGTTGCAACGCAGCGTCGAACAAACGGTGCGAGACGGACGCCTCGGAACCATCGTCTCGCTGCGCGTGCTGATGTCGGCGGGCGATCGTCCGATCGAACAACTGGCCGGCTGGTTGACTTGGAGCGAGACGGTGTTCGGATGTGAGACGGGAAAAGTTTTCGCAAGCACGGACAGGGGAGGCCGTCAACTCTCGGTCCTCGTGTCGTTATCGAGCGGTGCGACTCTCTCGCTGACGGCCATCACCTATCCCCCAGCGAGCGACACGCCGGCGCACACGCTGCAACTGTTGCTCATCGGCCAGCACGGCATCGCCCGGTTGCAGGGGGGAGATGATATCGATCCGACGCTGTCGCCGACGATTGATTCGTCTTCGAAATGGATGAAGGCGATCGAGCAGAGTGTGCGATCGCAAACGGCGGTTGAGGTTGTGTGAACTCGTTCCCATGCTCTGCTTGGGAACGCAAGTCTTCGAAGCTCTGCTTCGTCAATCATGCATGGAAACGCCGACGAAAAAGGCACCCTCATCCGGCCTGCGGCCACCTTCTCCCGGAGGGAGAAGGGTCAAGCGCACCCTCGCTTGCGTTTTTTGAAGTTGCGCTATTTCAGGTTGTCTTAGGTTTCGCCTTTATTTCCAGATTCTTCCGGCCTGAAAGGCCAACTACATATTAGCCCAGGGCAACGCCCTGGGTAACGATGGTCCCGCGATTCCAGAGCCCTGAAGGGGCGAAACAAACTCGATTTGCAATCGATGTCCCGCCCCTTCAGGGCTTGAAATTCTGGGGCCGGTTTACCCAGGGCGTCGTTCGCGGCCGTCGCCGCTTCACTTTGCCCTGGGCTAGCTTGTGGGTGCCCCTTCGGGGCGGAAGACATGACGTTCCTGTGTAGAGAGTCGATAGACCGAAACCTCAAAACTTGCGCTTCGGGCTGGTATTTTTTTCTGGCTCTGGACCCTCAACTCTCTCACGCCTTGAACTCGCAGACGAGTACGTTGTGAAACGCGGCGAGGTACAACGTATCGAGCGTGTCGTTGAATCTTGCATCGAAGACGTGGCCGGGGGCGGTGATCTGCTTGATGATCTTCTTCTCTTTAAGATCGACAAACTTGACGAACCCCGCGTGATCGCCGCCGACGGCGACCAGCCAGTTTCCTTCCGGTTCGAACGCGAGGAATTCCACGAGTCCTTTGACTTCGTCGCCGGGGAATTCGTGCGTTCGTTCCCCTTTTTTCCAGTCGAAAATTTCGATGCGGGCCAGCGCTTCGAGGTGGTCGACGTTGCCGATCTGTCCGGTTCCCCCCGCGGCGAGCAGCGTGCCGTCGGCCGAGAATGCGAGGCTGCGGATGCCGCCGATCGAGTGCTGACGCTGCTTCGAATCCCACGTATACATCAGCGGCGCTTCGAGTGCGGCGAGTTGATTTCCCGTGCTCACTTCCCAGACGACGATATGCCCGACTTTGTCGGCGGTCGCCAGGTATTGCCCATCGGCGGAAAACGTGCCTGCGAACAACATCGACGGATAATGCTGCGGCGTGAGTTTTTCGTGTCCTTCCAGCGTGCGCACGAGTTCGCCCGTGGCGACGTTCCACAGATGACATTTCATGTCGTCGGCGACGCTGGCGATCAGCGTTTTATCGGGCGACGAGGCGATCTTGCGAATCCACTTGTCGTGCGCGGGGACTTTGCGAACGATCTCGCGGGTCGTCAGATCGCGCCAGATGAGTTGCCCGTCGTACGCGCCGGTGATCAGCGCGTTGCCGCAGACGGCGATGCCGGTGACGAAACCCTCATGACCTTCCATCGCGATCGCTTCGGGTTTTTCGACGGCGAGATCGAGTTCGTACGCCTTGCCGTCCGAACCGCCGAAGTAGATTTTCGTGGAACCGGCGGCGCGGTCGATGCAGAAGTCGATTTCTTCGCGGCCGATAGTATTTGCGATTTTCACTTGATTGGGATCTGCGGGCATGGCTTGTTATCCAGTGGATAGTGGATAATGGATAGGGGTTAGGGAAGCGGGATGCGTCAGAAGAACGGGTCAATGATGAATCTCTTTTCTCCCCACTTACAATCGCCCCCTCGCCCCTCTTCTCTTCTGGCACTGGACCCTGGACTCTGGATCTCAACACGAACTACGCTAACACGTCTTTAATCGGTTCGGTGCCGGCGTCGACGAGGGGCATGGGTCGCGCACCGAGCATGTAATGCTTTTCGTGATCGATGCCCAAGGCGCTGTACACGGTCGCATAAAACTGCGGGGCGCCGACTTCGCCGTCGGCGACGGTGTTGCCGTTCTCGTCGGTTTTGCCGAAGACGGTTCCCCCTTTAATGCCGCAACCGGTCAGACTCGCCGACCACGCCGAAGCGAAGTGATCGCGGCCCAGGCTGCCGTTGATGCCCGGCGTGCGGCCGAATTCGCCGAGGGTGATGATCAGCGTGTTCTCGAGCAGTCCGCGTTCTTGCAGGTCGTCGATGAGCGTCGACATCACGTGATCGAGTTCGGTCACCATTTCAAGATGGGTCTCGAAATTCTGACCGTGACTGTCCCACCAGGCGCGGGCGACTTTGACGAACGGCACCCCCGCTTCGATCAGCCGGCGGGCGACGAGACATTGTTCTCCGAACTGCGTCGGGCCGTATCGCTCGCGCATCGCCTGCGGTTCTTCGTTGATGTCGAACAGTTTTTCGCTCGCCATCAATCCGCGAACCCGCTGATACGCGCCGACGTGGCTGCCGAGACTGTTATTCTCGCGGCCGCGGGCGAAGCGGGCGCTGAGTAGATCGCGCAGATCGGCTCGTTCTTTATGATCGACGTCGCTCATGTGTTCGAGCAACCGCAGGTTTTCGGGCATCATCCCCTTGTCGAGAAACATCGGGGCGTACCGCGAACCGAGGTAACCGGGGCCGCCTTTGTGACGTCCTTCGGTCGATGTATACATCGAAACGTAATCGGGGACGTGGCTGTCGGCGCGGCCGAGTTCCTTGGCGAGAATCGCTCCCATGTCGGGGTAGACCAAACCCGGTTCGGGAGTGTGACCGGTTTCCATAAGCACGGTTCCGCCGCCGTGATCGGCGTTGCGGGTGTTGAGCGAACGGATGATCGCCGTGTGCTGCTGACGCTGCGCGAGTTGGGGCATCAATTCGGAGATGCGAATCCCCGAGACGTTGGTGTCGATCGCGCGGAACGGTCCGCCGGTCGGACGCCCCGGTTTGGGATCCCACGTCTCCAACTGGCTGGCACCCCCCGCGAGCCAGAGCAGAATGACCCGTTTCTCTTGCTGCTTGAGTTCATTCGCGAGCACGGCGTATTTCAAACTGTCGAACCGCATGTTGCCGGCAAACGCCGAGAGACCCAGCGCGGCGGTGCCGATAAAACCGCGGCGACTGAGGTGGGAATGAGTCGAGGGCATGGTGGGAACTCCAAGACGGAATGATGAATGCAGAATGATGAATGCTGAATAAAACGCAAAGAGTCTTCTCTGACTTGATTCATCATTCAGCATTCACCATTCATCGTTCGATTTAGTAATTGAATCGAAACTCGCTGCCGGCGAGTAGGGCCCATAATAACTGTTGCCAGGCGAACGCGGGGCGATCGCTACGGGCGGTCAAAAACTGTTGATATTGTGCCGTCTCATCGACGTCCGGCTGGCGACTTAACACCGCCAGTGACGCTCGGGGAATCTGCTGCGCCGGGTCGGTCAGCGTCAAAATGTACGTCAGCAGCCGATCGCCTCCCTCGGCGAGATACTCGTTCTGAAACTGCGGGCCGTTGCTGAAGAGCAGTGCCTCGGTGATGCTCACTTGGAAGTTGTCACTCGGTACATCGATCTGGCCGGCGAACCCCTGTGCCTGATTTTCCAGATCCCGCCGGCGGTTGACCCACGTCGCGTCGTCTTGTAGCTGCTGGGCAATTTGTTCGGGATGCAGCGTTGCCAATCGTAGCGATAGCGAATACTGCATCGGCGTTAACGCTCGCACCGATCCGACGGCGAACAGGCTGTCGGCGGGCTTCTCGGCGGACGAATCCCAGCGGCTCGATCGGGCGTAGGTCTGACTCAAAACGATGCCCCGAATCATGCGCGTGAGGTCGTAATCGTGCGATCGCATATCCCGCGCGAGCCAGTCGAGCAGTTGCGGATGACTCGCCGGGTTGCCCGAGTGCATCTGATCGACCGGGCTGACGAGTCCCATGCCGAGCAGCCGGGCCCACAATCGATTGACGATCGACTTCGAAAAATACTCGCTTCCCTCGGGCTGCAATGCGAGATCGACGAGTTGTTCCCGCGCGCTGAACAACGGCGGAGCAGGGGCCGTCTCACTTTCATCCATTGCCTTGCGGCGTTCGTCGCCGGCTTTTTTCTCGGCATCGGTCGGGTCGGGCGGCGGTGGCGGAAAATCGGCGAGCTGACCGGTGAGAAACATCATCCGCGCCCGCTTTTCATCACCGTCCGTCGTCTTGAATGTGACCGGTTCGAATTCGCGTTCGGCGAGAAAGTTCTTCTTCGTCAGCCATGTGCCGCGAAAGAACTGCGACATACCGAAGTAATGATCCTGCTTCCAGTCGTCGACGAGCGGATGATCGTGACACTTCGCGCAATTGATGCTCACGCCGAAAAAGATTTTGCTGGTGTCGTTGGTGAGATCGTCGAGGTCGCCGGCCCGCTTTTTAAGGAAGATAAGCGCCGCCTTTTTGTCGGCCTGGCTATCGCGGCTGAGCATCATCTCGGCGAAGAGCCGGTCCCACGGCCGATTTTGCTGAAACGCCTGCAGCAGATATTCGCGAAACTCGCCGTCTTGCTGATCGGCCGGCAGCAGCATCAGCGAGAATTCGTTCCGCTGATGATACGCAAAATCGGGACTGGCCAGCAGCCGATCGACGAGGACGGTCCGCTTCGCGGCATCGGTATCGGCGACGAAACGTTCGACCTCGCTCGACATCGGAATACGCCCCGCCAGATCGAGCGTGACCCGGCGAATGAAGTTGTAATCGTCGATCGGCGGAGCCGGATTCACTCCCGCCTGTTGAATCTTCGCGTCGATGTAATGGTCGATGACGGTTTCGATAGGTCGATCGGCTTCGAGCAGCGGATCGGAAACGTCGGATGTTTGCTGGGCGGGTGCTGCGTCATCAGCGAGCAATGCGGCGCTGTGGTTTAATACGGTGCCGATCCCGATCAACCAGGTGAGACCAGCCAGCCCCCCTATGCAAAATCGACTCATGCGCATCTCACCACTCCACGGTCTGGGCACGGCGGGAAGACGACACGCACCTCATTGAGATGGAAACGCACCGTCTCTTCAAGAATGTCATCAACCAATATACATAATCAGATGGATGATGTCATCTCCGAATCGCAGATTCCGGCGACCGGACACGCGAACGTGAATCCGCAATTTCGTGTCTGCTCAATGGCCGCCGTGCAGAAGTGACCCGAGCGCCCTAATGTGCTGCGGGAGAAGAACGAGTCCCCGTCCCCCATTGACGGCGTTCGGATGCGACCTTAGACTGATGCGATCACCAACCGGGAGAATCTTAATCTCCCGCTCCCCGGGACGTAGCTCAGCTTGGCTAGAGCGTCTGGTTTGGGACCAGAAGGCCGCAGGTTCAAATCCTGTCGTCCCGACTTTTTTCAGAAACAAGCCCTTCGGCGAGAACGTCGAAGGGCTTTGTTATTTGGCGACAGCGATTTGCGACTGATTCTCGGAGCGGGCTCTCTGTTCAACGGCCAGGCAAAATTGATTCGTCCCAACGAGGATCTGACACAAAGCTTCACCGGGTTTTGAGTTGCGGCGTTCAAATCCAGTCGTCCCTTTCGCGGACTCCGACAGAGGCAACCGGCTCCCGGACGTAGACGCATCGATGTGTCGGTCCGCCGCAGTTCGCACAAATGTGCTCGCGACTTCGGGCGATTGGACCGATGCAGTTTGCGCGTGAGTCGTTTTCGACTCCGGGCGATCCAACCGACGCGGTGAACGCAGTTATCGAAAGCTTATCCGGTGTGCCGAAGCGGAGCAGAGACGGTGAACCTGCCGCAGGTTCACCGTCTGGTTCGGGCCGTTGTGCGGCATCCGATTCTGTTTCCTGGTCACAGTGCCCGGCAATCACCGAGAAGGGGCTTCTGGACCCGCTTTGTCGGTGATCTTCTTGGCGTCCTTTCCCTTCGCCTCATTGTCGCCCAAGAAATTGTCCTTCCACTCGTGCCACTCACGCTCGTTTTGATTGAACCGTACCGCGTCTCCGGATGTGTTGTGGACAACATTGGATTCAAACAAGAACGCCTTGCTTCCCTCGTCGATGAAGAAACCGTTGTTCGGCGCCCCGCCGTGGGCATAGGCGCTCCGGTGGACGTCGTGGATGTGGTTCCCACGCAGGACGGTCCCCGGCTGGAATCCCAGGGTGTAGATGCCAGCGCCGTCGGCGAGTGTTTTCATCACATCGAAGATGTGGTTGTTTTCGACAATGCACCGCGCCTGCGTGGTCGGCGTGGTGTTCCAGCGGAAGCCGATGGATATCCCCGTATAGGGCATGTCGTGGATGAGGTTGTGGGCGATGCGAGTATCGGCGGAGAAGGCGGCGAAGATACCGACACTGCCGCGACTGTCCGCCCCACAACGTTGGATGTGGCAGTTGGCGACCTCGTTGCCGGCGGGGGCGTCGGCCGGGTCGTCCCAGTCGGCATCGAGCGCCTCCGACTTCAATTTCCCTGCCCCGCGCCAGCCGACCATCACGCCGTTGCCACCAATGTCTTCGATAGCGCAACTAACAACGGCATTCTTCCGGCAGCCGGGGCCAAAGCCGATCCCGGAACTGTTCAGGTGAGCAAAGCGGCAACGCTCAAACCGACAACCCTCCGCATAAAGGCACTCGACGGCCACGGGGTGAACGTACGTCCGCTCCTTCGTAGTCGTCCCGTAATGCGCGGCTTGGATCTCGTTGTAACCGCCGGCTGGAAGCAGGAAGTCCGCGTCCTCAAAGCGGATGCCCTCGAAGCGAAGGTTCCGGACCGGTCTGTCCTTTGCGCCGGTAATCGCGATTAGACGTTCCAGGTACGGCACGACGGCAACGGTTTTCACGGGATCCTCACTCTCCATCGGGAGGTAATGCAGGACGCCGGCCGCGCGGTCGAGAAACCATTCCCCCGGCTTGTCGAGGAACTCGCGGGCGTGCTCAAGGTAGACGGCCTTGCCGGGGCTGGCAATCGTGAAGTCACCGTGCCCGATCCAGCCCATCGCCGTCGCGGTCGTGAGGTTCTTCTCGTCAGAAGAAGTCACGAGGCCGCGGATGATCGACCAATTCTCGTAGACGATCATCTCTGCAGACTGCCCGGCGAGGCTCGTCTGTGGGAGCGGCTGGTTGAAGGTGAACTGCTTTACCCCGTCCCCGACGGTGGCGATGCGCAGGACGCCATCCTCGTTGGGCCATCGGGCGCGGACCGCACGGCAATCATTGACGGACAGTTGGCGGAAGAACCATTTCCCGGCTTTTGCGGCTGGCAGGTCCGCCGTCCACCGGCCTTGATCATCTTGTTTGAAGTTTGTGATGCGCCGGCCTCCGCTCAGGACCACCGTTTCGCCCGGGAAGGCAGCATACGTGACGGTCAGCGTCTTTGTGCCCCCGTCTTCCGGGCCAAACGTCAGAGTTTCGGGGAGTTCGTACGTCCCACCGCGCAGAAACACGGTCACCGGTTCTTGGAGACCTGAGGCGACTTTCTTCCGGACTTCCGCCCTTGCACGTTTGACTGTACGAAATGGTTCCCTTTCTGTTCCCGCCGCGGCATCGTTCCCCGCTTGGGACACATAGAACTCAGAAGCCAGTGCCGAATTTGCGCCCCGAACAGGAGTGAAACTCAACCCAACGCACACCAGCAATATCACCAATCGCATGTTTGCTCTCCCTATTGTTGGTGGCGAAGTTAGGGATAGACAGAATTCAGATTCTGCCTATCGAAACTGTAAATTCTGTCTATCCGGGGAACAAGTCTGATTCGACGCAAGGCGAATATCAACAGCACAAAAGGGTTATCAAAGTGTCTAACGACATCCCTCGGAATCTGGAAATGCAGAAATCAAGCACGAGTTCACTTTTTAGCCGTCGATGAACGCCGATTTCCGCCTCCGCGCCAGAAGTTATCCAGTCATTCGTTCACTACGAATACCAGCTTGGACGATTCGATGCGCGTTTGGTCCGCACGACCGTGGTCCTATACATGCGGGACGTTCGCAACATCGGTGTAACCGTCCGAGGATGTTTCCGATTTTTTGAAGACTCGTTTCGGTCACATCGACCGACGCGTCCACCTGAAAGACCATCGCTGCCTGATGGGAAGCTCCATGAAACGTCGCCGCACGAAGCAGGGAGATGCGGTAATCGACCTCCAGAAACGTCATCAACGGGTCGATCCATCGGGCGGGATCAGGAGCGCCGAGCACCCTATCTTCAGGCCGCAGGATCAGGTAAAACCCCCGTCGCGGGGAAACGAGGTCGCCTTTCTTTGAAAGCCGGGCGATGGCCGACTTCAGTGCCTCTGGCGATAGGCCTAGTTCGGCCAGTGCGGTTGGTTTCGTGAAGAAACCCCGTCCCCGGGCAAGCTGTGAATCGACGAATTCCTGAACGCTGCTCATGCCCCAATCATAACAGAAAAGTGGCACAACGCAACGCTTTTCGAGTATGAGTGGGGAGACCGGGACTCGCTGCTTACGCAGGGCACTTCCTGCGCAGGTTCGGGAACATACTGCCGCCGCCGTGTGTCAGGATTTTTGCGGGTAAAACGTGAGACACTCAACGCCGGAAGACGCAGAAACCGATGAAAAAAAGCTCGTCTGCCTCATTCTAGCTTCGGCTTATCGCCATCGAACTGTCGCCGCAAACTGGCTTCCCAGCCCCGAACGCCGACCATAAAAAGTTCAATAGCCGTCTTGTCGCCCCGATTTGTACAACCTTTTGCCGAGTCGCACCTTGCGACTACCTGCCTTTCGGCAGTGCGGCGTGAAAGTGGCACGACTACCACTTTCCGTACCACCTTTATTTCAAAGGGGACCGCAATGCCGAAGATTCTCAGCAAGCCGTCGTACTCTTTTCAGAAGCCCTTGGGCCAGGCCCGCTGCCGCATCGACGGCAAGGATTATTACCTCGGACCGTACAGTTCTCAGCAGTCCCGCGACGACTACGAAGTGCTCGTGAGCGAGTGGCTTTCCCGGCAAGATGTCTCGCGAGTCACGCTCACCGTCGATCGCCTCTGCCTGCTCTTCCTCCGCCTCGCCGAGACCTACACCGTCACAAAGACGATACCCAGACGAGCGAGGTGAGTTGTCTCCGCTATGCGCTCCGCCCGCTGGTGAAATTGCACGGCAGTTGCCGCGTCGGTGATTTCGGGCCGCTCAAGCTGAAGGAAGTCCGCGCAACGATGATCGACACCGGAATGTGCCGGACGAACATCAACCGGGCAATTCACGGTGTCAAAAAAGCGTTCGCCTGGGGTGTCGAAAACGAGTTGGTCGTCGCTCCGGTCTCTCAAGCGTTACGCGCGGTCCCTTCTCTTCGCGCGGGTCGCACCGAAGCCCGCGAATCCGAACCCGTCCGTCCTGTCGACGAAGGCACGATTAACGATACGCTACCGCACCTCACGACCGTCGTTGCCGACATGGTGCGATTGCAACTTCTCTGCGGCATGCGTCCCGGAGAGGTCTGCTTGCTTCGTCCTTGCGACGTCACCCGCGGCACCAACGGCGTGTGGACCTACCGACCGGCGCAGCACAAAACGGAACATTTCGGAAAAGAACGGCGGATCTTTATTGGCCCCGCTGGCCAGGAGATACTGCAAATGTATCTCGATCGTGACCCCGAGGCCTACTGCTTTTCACCGGCCGAATCCGAAGAGGAGCGAAATGCCGGCCGCAAATCGAAGCGTCAATCGCCGATAACTCCATCGCAGGCAGCACGCAAACCGAAGGGGCGGCGTCTCAATCTAAAATACACACGGGACTCGTACGCTCGAGCGATTCGCCGTGCCTGCGAGCAGGCCTTCGATATGCCCACCCATCTCCGAGCGCCAACTCGAACCGTTGCCCGCATGACGAGACTTTCCCTTGAGGAGCGAGAAGAGATAAAATCTACGCTCAGCGCCGAAGCCTCCGAATGGCACCGCAAATACTGCTGGAGCCCCAACCAGCTCCGACATAGCCGAGCGACGGCGATTCGCGAACGCTACGGAATCGAGGCTGCCCAGACGGTTTTGGGGCATTCCGACCCGCGAGTGACGGAGATCTACGCCGAACGGGATTTCGCGATGGCGGCGAGAATCATGCGGGAGATTGGATAACGACCGATTCACGCGCGGGATAGGCCGACGGGCCTAACAATGGCAGCCTGACCATTTTCCCGCGTGCTTCTTCAGGACGGCAACAGGAAGCCGGGCAGATGCCGAAAGTGAAAACTCGTGCGAATGAAGCCGCGGAACCCACGGGCGAACCATCTCGTTGGTTGCTCGTCGCAATGGAGTGTGTGCCGATCGAAGAGGCCTGGAAGGAACCCGCCGAAGTCGTACTGAAAAAAAAATTCGCGATCTTGCCCACAATCTGATTCAAACGATTGAAGAGTATCGATTGGAGGGAGCCGTGCACATCGTCCCCAAAGGAGATCTGGCGAGATCGGCCTTCAACCATGTCGGGGCGGCAAAAACCGATCTTGAAATACAGCTGTTTCATCTTCCGCGCTGTCCCATGACCGACTCATTTCCGAAGGTGATGCTCCCATTCAAGGATGATCCCACCCACAAAAAGACCGAGGTTGTGTGGAGCGCTGTCGAACTGCTGGAGGAGGCGATACGGGATTTTTTCGGTGGGCAAAGTTGGGCGAAGGCCGAATACAACGGTCTGACGACCGTTTCACCAACAGCGTGCCTGCAGCTTCGGGAAGGTGTGCGGTTGCTTGAAACAGTTCTTGAGCAGGCTGAACTACGAACGAAAACCGAAAACGAGAACGAACTGCCTCAATACGTTTCACTAGACCAAATCGCCCTCATATGCGGTTATAAAGGCAAGCGAACCCCGGAAAGATGGATTGAATCGGGTGAGATGCCAGCCCCCGCAATCGAAGGAGGTGGCGGCAAGGCAGCGTTCTGGATCTGGTCGGAGATCCGCATCTGGTTGGCGGAAAAGACGGCAAGAATCTTGCCTGAACGATTTCCGTCTTTATTTGAAGATAAATGTTGAGCTAACCGACAACCGCCGACATCCGCCGACAAGCCTTCCTCCCGTGCAATGATGAGACCTCTGATTGGTTTCACCACTTTCACGGGAGTTTTTTCGTATGAGCACAGCTACGGCTAAGAGAACGGAATCGCTGATCGATCTCGAAAACGACCACCTTCGCCCAGTCGCCGAAATTGCGAAGGAACGCACGGGCAAACGGCCCCCTCCGGGGACGGTGTGGAGGTGGCGGCTCAAAGGCTGCCACGGTGCGAAACTCGAAGCCGTACTTGTCAACGGTTGTTGGTGTACCACGAAAGCTGCGTTCGCCGACTTCATTCGTCGCCAAACCGACGCCGCGAACGCCGCCTGCACCGCCGAAGGCGTCTCCCACGAGCGCGACGAAGCCACCGAACGCCGCTTGAAAGCCGCGGGGTTGCTGTAACCACATCAACGCAGCAACCCGCGCGGGGGGCAAATCCGAACGGGCTACGTGCTGCTTCGTATCAGCCAAAGGAGGGCTGACATCGTGAATGATATCAAGACGGCGACGTCAGGCAAGAGGCTGAAGCCCAGTTCACATTTAAAGCTCGGTCGACAGTCAATCGCCACATCGAAGCTGATTCCGTCGCCCGAGAATGACGCCCTATACCGCGCCCGGCGCCTGTCGCATCCCGATTTTGCTCGCTTGGTCGAGAGCATCGAAAAAACCGACGTGCAAGCCGCACTGCTGGTGTCGCGGGACCGTTATGCGATCTCCGGTCATCAGCGACTCGCGGCCGCGAATGTTGCTCGTCACACCGTCGTCGATGATGAAATCATCGTGCCGATCGAGGTGCTCGATATCCGGCGGTCGGATCATACGCCCGATGAATGGATCGCCATTCTCCGCGAACACAACACGGGCCGTGAAAAGACGCTGGATGAACGGATTGCCGAAAAGATGATCGATGTGGCCGTGGTTGATGCCGCCTCTCAGATCGTCGATTCGCTGGTGAAGAAGTCCTACGTGACGAGCGAAACGATTTGTCTGCCGCAGAAAAAGAAAACGCGGGCCGCGATCAGCGCCCAGTCTCGCGGTTTTGCCGACGCGATTCTGCACATCTTGAATGCGGGCGATCTCAAGGGACTCAATGTCAACGAGCGGGCAATTCACTACCGCCTGTTGCCGCCGCTCAACGTCCGGACCAGCACCCGCAAGGATGGATTCATCTACGGTGCACCGGGCAAGGACAAAGATTCGGTCGCCGCGCTGAGTCGGATGCTGACTCGACTTAGACTGAACGGCGAAGTCCCCTGGCACCGGATCGTCGATGAGACGCGCCCCACGACCGATTGGACCACGTACGCCGACGCGGCGGAATTCATCGAAGCCGAAACGCGAGATCTGTTTCAGGGTTTCGCCAGGGATTTGCTCCAGTCTCAGCGTGATCACCACGTCATCGTCGCCGAGAAACTGACGATCAAAGGATTCGTGGATCGCGTGGCGGCTCGCTACACGATGCCGACCGTCATCATCCGGGGAAATTCCGGTATCGACGCTCGGCATCAAATCGCCGAACGGTTTGAAGAGTCCGGGAAGCGAAATCTCGTCCTCTTCATTCTCTCAGATTGCGATCCAGCCGGCGACATGATCGCCGAATCGACGGTACACAGTCTCCGCGATGAATTTGACATTCCCAACGTCAGGACGATTCGGGTGGCCTTCACCCACCAGCAGGCCGACGAGTTTGGGCTGTCGGCGAATCCCGGGCTGGTGTGCAAGGAATCGTCGGTCACGCCCAAATTCATCAAACGGCACGGACGGGATGACTGCTACGAACTTGAGGCCGTGAGCCCGCAGGAGCTGCAAAAGATTCTGGATCAACATATCCGAGCCAACATCAATATCCTGGCGTACAACCGCGAAGTCGAACTGCAAAACGTCGACAACGCCGCCATCGAAATCCGCCGACGAGCCGTTCGCGAGGTGATGGGGAGCGCCAAGTTGGACAAGGCTAACTTGGATGATGACACGGGAGGTGCCGAATGAACGGCGACGTGTCTGTCATGCGAAGATTCTTAGATGTCCTACTCGTGCCGGGCGACATTGTCTTGCACCGGCCCATCGAGGCATGGCTCCAAGACGGCAAAAAGAAGAGCCGCGTTATCAACAGCGAGGTGGTGTACGATGCGGCGGGTTCCGAGGACACGCCGCGAACGGTGGCGAAGCTGCTCGATGTCAGCAAGAGAGAACGTGCGAATCTCTTTTTCGGTGTCTGCCCGCGCTTTGGTGGCGGCGGCCGCTATGACTTGGCGTGGCAAATTCGCGTCGTACGCTGCCTGTGGACCGACATCGATCATATCACCGTCGCAGAAGCGTTGGACCGCGCCGCCAAGGCTGGACTACTGCCGCCGTCGATCGTGGTGAATTCGGGTAACGGCGTGCATCTCTATTGGCTGCTCGACGTCCCGTATCTGATTGACGACGTCGGCGATCCTCCGCCGGTGGAAACCGAATGGGTCAGCGGAAACAAGGGGCGAAGGAAATCCCGCAAATATATCGTGAAGGAAGGCGAGCGATGTTACCTCAATGATGACAAAGAACTGACGCGTCTGAGTCCCAAGGCTGAGCACATCCAAAATGTGCTGGCCGGCATCGCTCGGGCAGTCGGTGGAGACCATACGACCGATTTGGTCCGGCTACTCCGCATTCCGGGGACGCTCAATCGCAAAGACGAACGCAACGGTCGTCCGCCCGTGCCCACGGAGTTGGTCGTTTGCGATTCCTCGCGGCGATACCCGATCACCGTGTTCGAATCGTTGGCGGTGTCATCCGCACCGGCATCCTCACCTGATGACAAGGCGAAGACGGCGAGGTCCACCACGAATCGTGTCTCGTCAAAAGAAGGCTGGGTTCGCGTCTCAAAGCAGTATCTCTGCCCCATTTGCCAAAAGCCGGACAACTGCCAAGTCTCCGAGGATGGGAAAGCGGTCTGGTGTGGACGTATCGCCAAAGGATCGGTGCGGCAGAACAACGGCGGCCAGCACCTGCACCGGCTCAATCCCACATCGCTCGGATTCACGCTTCCACCGAAAAAGAAGCACTCGCCCGAACCGGTGACCCGAGACTGGCCGGCCTATGCCAAAGAAATGGCACGGAATGCGGACGCGGCGCGACAGCAACTCGCCGAGCGCCTGGGCGTCAGCCTCGATTCCCTCGAACAACTGAATGTGGGCTGGAACCCATCCGACGGCTTCTGGAGTGTCCCCGAGCGCAATGGTGACGGTGAAGTCATCGGCATTTCTGCGAGATATCGGTCTGGCGAAAAGAAGCGTCTCGCAGGTGGCCAAGCTGGTTTGACCTACGCCGACGATTGGGACACCGGTGTTGGGCCGATACTGCTCGTCGAGGGCGGTTCCGACACCGCAGCATTGCTCACGTTGGGGCTCACCGTGGTCGGCCGCCCCTCAAACTCCGGCGGCGTCGATCTGCTTCTCGATTTACTTGAACACATTCCGCCCGACCGCGACATCATCGTCATCGGCGAACGGGATGAAAAGGACGATGGCAAGTGGCCGGGAAAGGAAGGGGCGATCCGCACGGCCACCCGTCTGGCCGAATCGCTGGAGCGACCGGTCGCCTGGTCGCTTCCGCCGGATCACGCCAAAGACTCGCGGGCGTGGCTCCAGGCGATGTCCGCCATTCCACAGGACCGTCAAACCGATTTGTTTCTATCGGGTCTCGATCCCGTGCTCATTCATCCGCCGCTAACGTTGCCGCCGCCGGAGGTGATCGGGCCGATCATTGACATCGCCAATTGGCGGCAAGACATGCTGGCCGCGCGGTTGCAGTCGTTGAAGCGCCCCGGCATCTACCTTGATGCGAGTAGTACGGGAGCCGGAAAATCGCGGGTTGATTTCGAAACGATCCTGTATCTCTGCGGTATGGAGTGCACCGCATGATCGCACTTCTCGTGTACCCCACCCACGACAACTGCCGTGAAGCCGAAGCCCAATTTAAACAGGCGAGTATGGACGCGGCCTGTTATCCACGGCGCATGTTTCATCCCACCGAGACCGAATACCAGAACTGCTGGAATCGCGAGGCAGATGTCGCGGAACAGATGGGTTTCGCGGTATTCAAGACCGTGTGCGCGGTATGCCGCGAACAATCGCGGTGCAAGGTGTCAGGGTATCTCGGCGAGCTAATGGCCGTGAAGAAAGCCAACATCGTGCTTTGCACCCACAAACGGGCGGAGTTCACGGGCCTTAAAGATTTAATGAAAGACCGCAAATACGTCTCGATACATGAGCATCCCGTCGATCTCCTGCGGCCTCCGTTATTGGTTACCGAAGCCGACCTGTCGTCGGTGCTGCATGTGCTCAATCGCCTCCTCAACGATCCGCAACTGCTGGACTGGTTTGCCAACGATCTGAAAGTCGATGATGAGGGAAATCAATACCACGACGAGGAACTGGCTGTCCGCAAACAGCGCCAATTCGACTATGCGCATCTGCTGATTGAACTCGCCGAAGCTTTGATGCGCGACTTGCAGCAAACAGAAGCGACAGTCGCCTGGCAGCCGTCGAGAACCGCGAACCTCCCCGAGGGGATCGAGCGCCATTGTTCTTCGCCACCAAGGTTGCTGGGGCGTCGTTTAAAGGACAACCGTGGCGTTTCCTGCTGACCGCCGCTGCCGGCGAATTGCACTCAGCCTGCGTTCTCGTCGAACAAAGATATCTCCGCGGCGGAAACGCGAATACGTATGCCGTGAAATCCGTCATCGGATTTCGCAACAACATGCCGTCTCGCAAGGCCACGGTGTGGTTCAACGACGCCACCATGTCGACAGATCGCCTGCGGACCATTCTGGGACGCACGGTACACAACGAGACGCCGCTGGGACGGTTGGAATTGCGGAAGAAGGCAGTTCAGATCACCCGTGATATTACGCGATCCACCTCGCAGCGGACATTCTGCAGCATGCTGCGGGGTCTACTGGCCGATCGCCCGCAGTTCCAGCAGGTCGGCATCATCGCCCACCGCACCCATGTGCGGTTCATTGAGAATCTCGAACCCGCGTACCGCCAGCGGATCGTCAAGATTTCGTATTTCGGCAGCGGCGAAGATCGGTCGTCGAACGAATGGCATACCCAATGCGACCTGATCATTATCGCCGGAACGCCGCGCGTGCCGCCTGGTGCCGTCGCCACATATCTGGTGCAGATCGGCGAAGTCGCCGCGGCTTGCGAACGGGCTGAATGGGGCAAACTCGTCTGGTACGGCGAAACCGAGTCGGGCGAGACCGTTAAAGTCCAAGGTTGCGGTTACCAGGACGAACTCTGGCGAGGAGCCAATCGTGACCTCGTGCGGGCCGCGCTGGTCCAAGCCGTGGGCCGAGGCCGAGGGATTTTGTCGACAGGCTGCGAAGTGATCGTCCTCAGCACCGAGGAGTGCGGGCTGGTTCTTTCCGACGCCGGGGTGGAATCCTTGAGCGGGACGAATCACCGGGTATTGACCGCTCTCAAGGAATTATCGATGGAGTTTCCTAATAAGTATTACTTAGGAAAGTCCATCGTTAGCACCCGGTCGATTGCCGAGGCGGTGGGACTTTCAAAGGAACGTGTACGCGAAGTTTTGCGGCACTTGGAACGCCGGGGCCTGGTTCAAAAGGTCGGCGAACGGCGGGGGTGGTGGCCCGTTGAGACAGGAGATACATCGGCATGAGGTATTCGTCGCGTACTCCAATTGGGTTCCAGCAGGCTTTTTGGTTCCTTCCGGCGCGAAAATAGGCGGCTTAGGGCACGGGGAACCCCCGCAATACTCAGCACAGTTTGTTTTACTTGTCCGAACGACGTTAACAAAAGACAATAAAAGGAGTTATGTCATGGATGATGCGAATGGATCGCTGTCCGATTCGAAGCATCACGAGCCGGGGAATTCCGGCCGTGCCCCGTCGATCGAATGGTACGCGCCGGGCCAGACGCGGGTGTTTGAGTTCGATGGTATAGAGATCGCGGTGCGGTTTGTTGAGCGGCGGGGTCGGCGGGGGCGGATTTCGATCACCGGCGTGCTGAGATAGCGGCTGGGGGCGTTCCCCTTCCTAATCATTTGTGGCGACGTTCTAATATCGTGCTTCATTCATTTGGATGACTTTATGCCTGATTCGCGTTCGGCCTCCAGGCTGCCGGTGATTGACTCATAGGAATGCGACTGATACCTTGTCTTCTGTTTCCTCTGCACACTGGATGTAGTTTGATTAGAAACGCTAACTTGTTGAGGGGGCTTGTCAGCTCAATAATCCCAAAGCCCCAGAGGGTTGACATGACGATCGCAATTGGACTTCTGACGTGCGAGGGAATAATTCTGGGGGCTGATTCAACGCTAACTGTGAGCATCCCTAATCAACAAGGCGGCCGAGATGTGGCACAACTCTTCAACTCGAACCAGAAGATTTATGAAATCGGACCAAAGGCAGAATTCTTTCACCCTGGGCGACAATTTTCCGGTGGATTTGCCACGTGGGGAGACGGGTCATTTGGCCCGATTAGTTGGCATGATTTGGTAAACGAATTCTATTGTGGCTACGAAGAGACAATGCAGTCGAGCGATAATGTAGCCGAAAAATTCCATGATTTTGCGAAGCGAAAATGGTCGGAGTTACAGGCGAGTGGCGCAGTGCCCACCGGGACATGCGGTCCCAAGGCTGGTGCTTTTGTGGCTGCTGTGGCCAAAGGGGCGTGTCGCCCGCATGGTTCTTCGTTGAATTTAGGTTTGGGTCAGACCGCGGCGCTGCCTCGCGGTGAACTTCTGATTGGCGGTGACGTGACGACGGTATATCGAATTATCAACGGCTTTGACCCGGAGTTAGAGAAAGACCTGCTGAACTCGGGTGTCGATCCTCTGCTCTTCAAAAACTGTGCTAATAAGTTCAGCATCGCCTCTTTTACGGAACACATGCCACTTCGTGATGCGGTTGACTACGTCCATTTCCTGATCTATAGTACGATCAAGATGCATCGGTACAAAGGATCGAAAGCATTGGTTGGTGGCGCGATAGAAATTGCCGTCATCACTGGAGATCGAGGATTCCGATGGATTCTACACAAGTCCCTGAGCGACTCAATCGAAGCGACGCGGCCTCATTTTCCGCTTTAGTGCAGGATTGCGACTCCACCGTCCAAGTGATCGCAATTAGCAAGCCGCTCGATCGATCAATGGTCTCTGAGACAGTGATTCGTTTTTTCAACGGATCAAACTCGGGTTTAATTGATGTCGAATCGGCTCGAAAGGAAATGCCTTGGCTGGTCGGCGATGGCAATGCTGTCTCAATTAGTTCGCCCACACCGCATCAAGATTTGACGCTATAGCAAATTCTTCGCATAGAGGCAGCCTCCTCCCACGGTAAACCTGCCCGCCGCCCCGCCTGACGGGACCGCACTCCGCAACTCGGAGTTACCAGTACGACCTTTGTACCAAGGTAACTCCCATGAAAATCGAGTTGTGGCCCCTTGCCCGCATCACGCCCTACGAACGCAATCCTCGCATCAACGACGGTGCGGTCGATGCCGTGGCGCGTTCGCTCCAGGAATTCGGCTTTCGCCAACCGATCGTGGTCGACACCGACGGCGTGATCATCGTCGGCCACACGCGGTACAAAGCCGCGCAGAAGCTCGGGCTCGACAAAGTGCCGGTGCATGTCGCCAAAGATCTCACGCCCGAGCAGATCAGAGCGTACAGAATCGCGGACAACCAGACGGCATCGCTGGCCGAATGGGATTACGATCTGCTGCCGCTCGAATTGGCCGACCTGCGCGACTGCGATTACGATCTCGGTCTGTTAAGTTTCGATCAGGATGAGCTGGCGAAACTGCTGAACCCCGACGGCAAAGAAGGGCTCACCGATCCGGACGACGTTCCCGCGCCGCCGGATGCCGCCACGACGCAGCCAGGCGACCTGTGGATACTCGGTAATCACAGATTGTTGTGCGGCGATAGCTCGAAGCCGGAAGACGTCGACCGGTTGCTGGATGGCCAACCGATTCATCTGGTGAATACCGATCCGCCGTATAATGTTCGCGTCGAGCCGCGGTCCAACAACGCGATCGCGGCCGGTAACAGCAGCTTCGCAAATCCCAAGACGCACCACCAAAAGTTCGACTTAGAGCGGCACCCCGAGAAAGCGAAGCCGACCGGCACGAAACTCCGCGCGAAGGATCGGGCGTTAATGATGACTTCGTGACCGACGAAGAATTCGATCGTCTCTTGGATGCGTGGTTCGGCAACATGTCGCGGGTGCTCGTTCCCGGTCGAGGATTTTTCATTTGGGGCGGCTATGCGAATCTCGGGAATTACCCTCCGTTCTTGAAGAAGCGCGGCTTGTACTTCTCACAGGGCATCGTCTGGGACAAACAGCATCCGGTTTTGACGAGAAAAGATTTTATGGGTGCGTTCGAGATCGCGTTCTATGGCTGGCGCGAAGGGGCCGGTCATAAATTCTTTGGCCCGAACAACGCCACCGACCTGTGGCACGTTAAGAAGGTGAATCCGCAGTCGATGATCCACTTGACCGAGAAACCGGTCGAGCTCGCCGTGCGGGCCATGCAGTACTCGTCGCTCGTCGGCGAGAACGTGCTTGATCTCTTCGGCGGCTCGGGCAGCACGCTCATCGCCGCCGAGCAGACGGATCGAAAAGCATTCCTCATGGAACTCGACCCGCTCTACGTCGACGTCATTGTCCAACGCTTCGAGCGATTCACGGGGACCAAGGCCGAGCGTGTTTCGGCGAGCGAGGTGGTGGCATGATCTACTTGGCCTCCCCCTACTCGCATCCGCGCGACGACGTACGCGAAGCCCGATACCAATTGGCCTGTTACGCGACAGCCAAGCTGATGCACGCCGGAGAATCTGTCTTCTCTCCGGTGGTGCATAGTCACCCGCTGGTACGGTACGGGTTTCCTACCGACTGGTCGTTCTGGCAGCGCCACGATCGCGAGCACCTGGCCCGGTGCGAAGAGTTGGTCGTGCTCACGATCCGCGGTTGGCGAGAATCGGTCGGCGTGGCGGCCGAGGTGGCGCTGGCCGGGGAACTGGGCAAACCGGTACGGTACGCGTTCTTTTCGTCGTTGGTCCCGACGTCGCCCACGTTGGCGCACGTCGCGTCGGGAGCGGAATCTTGAACGTTTCTACCACCAACGAAAAAACGCCCCGACGTGGCGAACGTGGGGCGTTGTGGGGCGGATTCCGCGCCGTTACGGCGGTTCTTCGCCCGGAGGCACCGGCGGATCGAGTTCGTCAGCCAGCGCCAGCAGCGTTTCCCGCAGATCCTCGGCATCGATCTGGTTGGACCGACGGCCTTCGTCGAGCGCCAGTTCGAGGCGAAGCGCCACGTTGCGGAAAGCGTCGGCGATGCGTTGTTCGCTCTTCATGGTCGTTACTCCTTCTTCGTAGCGGCCTTCTTGGCGGGTTTGGACGCGGAAGCCGTCTTCGTTCCTGCGAGGGCGAACTTGCCACGTTCGGTTTTGACGAACCGGGCATCCGTTCCCTTGAGTTGAATCTCACGCAAAATCGCGGCGTACAGCGTGTTGGCCGGCGTCTTGCCGCCGGGGCTGGTCCAATAGCCCTTGGCAGCCATCGCCTCGATCATCTCGCTGGCGGTCATCGGTTCCTTCGATTCCCCCAACACCCGGGCCGCGGAATCCAACGCGCTCGGCCTGCGTTCGGTCTTCTCTTTCTTGGGTGCCGCAGCCTTCCCGTTCGTGTTTTTCGTGGCTTTCGTGGTCGCGGTCTTCTTGGTCGTCTTCTTGGTTGCGGTCTTCGTCGTCATGTTCGTGTTCCTTTTCCAATGTGTCGATGGGGAGGCTGCCATCATCAGGCCCGGCCCACCACGGCCGGGCGACGGGGAACGATTTCCCGTTTCAGCTTAGTCGGCTTTTTCGGCAAACCCGCAGGCGGCGTCCGCCAGTCCCGCGTACAAGAAATCGACCAGCCCTTTCGCCTCATCCGTTTGCGGCATGATGTCCCAGCCGCGATCGAAATTGACGACCGTCACGCGATCCGACAGACGTTGCAACCAGAGCTTGCCGATCCGGCTGTCCCCCAGTTCGTTCTCGGCGTCGATCGC
>JBBECD010000059.1:0-6563 GCA_040881995.1 Planctomycetaceae bacterium | reverse complement strand
CCCCCCCCCCGGCCGGGGGGGGGCGGCCCTCTCCCGGTGGGAGAGGGCGAAAAACGTTAAAACTGCGTCTGCAGCATCATCTCATCCACCGGAACCGATTTCAGCGTGATGAAGGTGTCGTAGATTCCCTCGCCCACGTTGTTGATTTTCGTCTGCAGCGCGTCGAGAAATTCGTGCAGGCCGCGGGTGAGGATTTCTTGAACTTGTGCGTACGACAGTTCCGCCCGCAACAGTCCCATTCGGCGCTCGGCGAGATTTCGCGAAGCGCCGACGGGAGTTCCCGAAATCGCGTGCAGCGACATTTCGGCGGCGATGACGCAGTAATGCACGGCTCGCGGGAATTCGCGATCGAGCGTCAGGAATTCGACGACCCGTTCCGGCGTGATGCCGTGGTATTGCTGGCGGTACATCTCCAGTCCGCTGACGGAACGCAGCACGGCGGACCATTGCAGATCGTCGATCGGCGTGCCGACGTCGCTCACGCTGGGGAGCAGGATGAAGTATTTGACGTCGAGAATCCGCGACGTTTTATCGGCGCGTTCGAGCAGCCGGCCCAGATTCGCGAAATGCCAGCCCTCGCCGTGAGACATCGTGTGATCGGTGATCCCTTGAAACAAATGGCTCGCCTGCCGGATTTGTCGATAGAACTCCGCGGGAGATTTCTGCACGCGGTCGCTTTGCGAGGCGTCGCGGACCAGATAGTAGAACTGGTTGAGCTGTTCCCACATTTCGGTGGTGATCGTCTCGCGAATCGAGCGGGCGTTTTCGCGGGCCAGCCGGATCGACGACAGAATCGAATAGGGATAATCGCGTTCGAACGTGAGAAACTTCTGCACGCTTTCTTGCGAGGCGACGCCGTATTTTTCGGCGAACAGGTCGTGATCTCCGGTGACGCTGACGAGCGGCTGCCACGGTTCGGGCGAACCGACCGGCAGATCGAGAATCATGTTGAGCGTCACGTCGATAAACCGCGCCAGATTTTCCACCCGCTCGACATAGCGGGACATCCAATACATCGCATCGGCAACTCGGCTTAACATGAATTATCTCCTCGTCTTTTTCTCCCTCTCCCTTCGGGAGAGGGACGGGGTGAGGGTGTCTTTCAAAAAGGATGAAGGCGGAGGGATGAAGGATGAGTCAGAGGAAGACCCTTTGCATGGCTTTTACTCATCCTTCATCCTTCATCCTTTTCTTCAAAGGCCCCCTCATCCGGCCTGCGGCCACCTTCTCCCAGAGGGAGAAGGAAAAAGAAACGCTCCGCTGCGCAAAGCCTTCGCGTCGCGGCTAAACGGAAAACTGACTTTGCGACTGACCCTGCATTTGGCCATTTCCGTTGCCGTTCTCGGCGATGACCCACGTATCTTTGCTGCCGCCTCCTTGTGATGAGTTCACAACCAGCGAGCCTTTCTTGAGCGCGACGCGGGTTAAACCGCCCGGGAGGACGAAAATTTCTTGCCCGTATAAAATGTAAGGCCGCAAGTCGACGTGCCGGCCTTCGAAATGGTCCCCCACGATCGTCGGCACCCGCGACAACGACAACGTCGGCTGAGCGATGTAATTTCTCGGCTTCTCCTTGATCAACTCGGCGAATTTTTTGCGTTCTTCTTCGGCGGCATGCGGGCCGATCATCATGCCGTAGCCCCCCGATTCGTTCGCCGCTTTCACGACGAGTTCATCGAGATGGTCGAGCACGTACTGGCGGTCTTCCTCGTCGTGACAGACGTAAGTCGGCACGTTCGGCAAAATCGCCTCTTCATTCAGATAATACTTGATCATTTTGGGGACGTAGGCGTAGATGACTTTGTCGTCGGCGACGCCGGTGCCCGGTGCGTTGGCGAGGGCGACATGTCCGCGGCGGTAGACGTCCATCAGCCCTTCCACGCCGAGGGCCGAATCGTCGCGGAACACCAGCGGGTCGATAAAATCGTCGTCGATGCGGCGATAGACGACGTCGACCCGTTCGAACCCCGACGTCGTCCGCATGAATAAGAACGTGTCTTTGACGACGAGATCGCGTCCTTCGACGAGCTGCACGCCCATCTGCTGCGCGAGAAATGAGTGCTCGTAATAGGCGGAGTTGTAAATGCCGGGCGTGAGGACGACGACCGTGGGGTGGTTCACGTTGTCGGGGGCGAGATGTTCGAGCGTGCGCAGCAGATGACTGGCGTAATCTTCGACCGGCTGCACGCGCGAAGCCTGAAAAATTTGCGGGAAACTCTGCTTCATCAGCGCCCGGTTCTGCAACACGTACGAGACGCCCGAGGGACAGCGCATGTTGTCTTCGAGCACGTAAATCTTGCCGTCGGAATGGCGGATGAGATCGGTCCCCGTGATGTGGCACCAGATGTCGCGCGGCGGGTTGAGTCCGCGGCATGCTTCGCGAAAACAGCGGGCCGTCTTCAATAATTCGGCGGGAACGATGCCCTCGTTGAGGATGTGCTGCTCGTGATACACGTCGTGAATAAAGAGATTCAGCGCGCGGATCCGCTGCTTCAGGCCGCGTTCGATTTGATCCCATTCGGCGGCGGGGACGATGCGGGGAATGATGTCGAAGGGCCAGATGCGTTCGGTCCCTTGCGCGTCGCCATAGACGTTGAACGTAATCCCCAGATTCAGCAGCGACCGTTCGATGGCCCCCTGATGCTGCTGGAGTTCGCCCGCGGAAAGCGCATTGATCTTCCAGATGAGCAGTTCGGCTTCGTGCCGCGGAAGTCCGCCCGCGTCGAAGAGTTCATCGTAGAATCCTTCCGTCCGATAGTCTTGAAAAGTCAGGTGATCGGTCATGTCGGCCTCATTGTCAATGCGATCAGCGGTCCGAATGCGATTACGAAGGAGAAGTCAACGGAATGACGTCGACCGAGACGTTCATGTTCTGAATGCTGCCGCCGAGGTAAACCCCTTTAATCGGGCAGACGTCGGTATAATCCCGGCCCCAGGCGAGCGTGATATGATCGTCGCCGACGAGCCTGTCGTTGGTCGGGTCGACGCCGACCCATAATTTTCCTCCACAATAAACGCCGAGCCAGGCGTGCGTCGCGTCGGCGCCGACGAGTTTTTCCTCTCCCTGGGGGGGAATCGTGCGCAAATAGCCGCTGACGTACCGCGCCGCCAGTCCGATCGATCGCAGGCAGGCGATCATCAGGTGAGCGAAGTCCTGGCAAACGCCATGCCGATGCTGAAAGACTTCGTCGACCGGCGTCTGCACGGTCGTCACCGTGGGATCGTATTTGAACTCGGCGTGCACGCGCGACATCAATTCCATCGTCGCTTCCAGAATCGGACGTCCCGGCGAAAACGATTCTCGCGTGTACGCTTCGAGATCGGGAAACCAGTGAATGCTCGGTGACTTGAACGCAAATTGGCCGATGGCGATTCTTGCCGGCGTCGCAGGCCCGGCGACGTCCTGGGCGATCGTTTCCCAGTTCGGAGTCGTCGACGGCTCGGGATACGACGGCGAACGGACGTCGACGCGGCTGATCGCCGTCACGCTTAACCGCCGATGACTTTCTTCGATCGAAAAAAAGCAGGTTTTGTTGCCGAAGTAATCTTCGCGGCTTTCCGACACGGTGGGACTCGGTTTGATCGAGAGCCGATGCGTGCGGCACGATTGATGCCGAAACACGCGCGGCGCCAGATAGACCTGGTTGTGGCAGACCGGCACCGTCTCGCCGTAAACGTAAGTCGTTTTGTGAATGACTTTGTACTTCAAGGTCGGATATGTCCTTACTTCAGCGGCCGTATGCGCGTCAGTTGCCGCGGCGCGCCGGCGTGAATGAGATAGCGGTGACTGATGGCGTCGGACAGCGTCGGCAGCATGGTGGCGATGCGGGTCAGCAGGCGATCGAGATAGTCCCGTTCACCTTCCTTATGCATTTCGGATAGCACGACGACGTCGGCCATGCGCACGCTGTGCAAAGCCGACATGATCAGCCGTTGCTCGAGGTTGCGCAGCGGCTGGATGCGATCGCGGGGCAATTGGTCGATGTGATCGTTGAGCACGGCCAGTTGATAGGCGACCGAACGCGGATTGGTCTCGTCGGTGAGCAAGAGATCGATCACCGGAGCGGCCTGAAAGTTCGCCAGATAACGCGTGCGATAGGTCATCGAGCTGTCGGCGACTTCGAGAATCGTATCGAGCACGGCGCTTTCTTTCTCGCCGATGACGACGACGGCGTTACGCAGCAGATTGACGGTGTAGAGGGCCCGTTCGAGCCGCCGGCCGATGTCGAGAAATCGCCAGCCCAACGTGCGGGTCATGCTCTCCATCACCATGCCGCTAAACGAGGCGACGTTGAGAATCAGATGGTTGAGCAGCGCCAGAATATCGCTGAGCAGCGAATCGCCGGCGCGGGTCGGCTTGCGGAATCGCTGTTCGAGCTCGTGAATGATCCGCCAACTGTCGAGCGAAATTCGATCGCGGACGAGCGCGGTCGCGCGGTGAGCCGAGACGATCATCGTCCGCAAACTGGAGACTTCGCTCTCGTCGAAAATACTCAACGGGAGAACGTCTTCAATCGCGGGCAACGGATCCTTAATCCCCTGAATGGCGAAACCCGGTTCGATGTGTCCCAGTTCGGCGAGCGTCCGCAGCAGCACCGGCAATTCCGGTATGTTTCGCGAGTCGACGTCGCCGGTCAGGCGGATCAATACCGTGCGGAGCAGCCGGGCGGCCCCTTCGATCCGTTCGACTTTGCGGCCGAGCCAATACAGGTTGTCGGCGACGCGGCTGGGGAGTTCTGCGCCGCTGCGGCGAAGTTCGAGCATCTGCCCCGGAGGCTGCAACAGGCTGACGGCGTCAACCGGATTCTCGGTCAGCACCCAGGTATCTTTCGACCGCTGACCTTCGGCGATCGAGAGTCCCAGCCGTTTTCCCAGCGGCGAGGTTCGCGTCAATCCGCCCGGCATGACGGTGTATGAATCGTGAGAGGCGACCAGATAGGTTCGCAACATCATCCGCCACGATTCAAAATTCTTGTCACCCCACACCGGAACCGAAGACGGGGTCATTGTGGCCTGTGCCACGTATTGGTCGGGTTGATCTTTGATCAAACCGCGAAGCCGATCGAGATCGGTACTGCTCAGGTCATCGCCGAAATAGACCTCCTGATTTCCCTGTCGAAACGCCGGACGGATTTCGAGTTCCGAGAGATGATCGAGCACGTACGTTAAAGCGTTCTTCTCGCCGCACCACCAGGTTTCGATCGACGGAAGCAACAGATCCTCGCTCAAGAGCTCGCGGCACAGCTTCGGCAAATACGGGAGAAAGATCGGCGATTCGAGAATCCCGCTGCCGAATGCATTGGCCAGGACCACGTTCTTGCCGCGGACGGCCTGCAACAGACCGATGACGCCGAGCGTCGAGTCGCCGCGGAGTTCGAGCGGATCGCAATCGATGGCGTCGACGCGGCGCAGAATCACTTCGACGGGAAGCAATCCGCCGAGCGTCTTGAGCAAGACGCGATTTTTACGGACGGCGAGGTCTCCCCCTTCCACCAGCGTGTAGCCGAGATACCGCGCGAGGTAGGCATCTTCGAGATAGCTGATGCGATGCGCCCCCTGACTGAGCAACACGACCCGCGGATTCTCTTTGTACCGCGGTGCAAGTTTCTGCAGCGTTTCGCGAACCGCGAGAAAGTAAGACGCCAGCCGTTCGACCTGGCAATCGTGAATCAGATTCGGCAGCATCCGCGAAACGGCGATGCGGTTTTCGAGCGCGTAACCGGCGCCGGAAGGAGCTTCGGTGCGGTCGCCGAGCACTTTCCAGTTTCCGTCGGGGAGCCGCGCGAGATCGGCCGAATAGAAATAGAGGTAACGATCGTCCGCCGGCTGATGGTGATGATACGCCCGCTGAAAACCGGGATGCAGGAAAATCAACGGCGGCGGCAACAGGCCGCGGCTCAGCAATCGCTGCTTGCCGTAGATGTCGGCGAGAATCAGGTTGAGCAATCGCGCCCGCTGCCGCAGTCCCGCGGAGAGGTGCGTCCAGTTTTCGGCGTCGAGGACGAGCGGAATCGGATCGAGTTCCCACGGTCGCGTGGTCGCTTCGAGGTCGCCGCTCGGTTGATAGGTGATCCCCGTTTCCTTGAGCTGCCTGAACGTTTCGTCGCGTCGCCGCGACAGTTCCGGGCGGCCGATCGTATCGATCGACCGCAAGAACGACTGCCAGTGCGGGCGCGGTTCCCCCGGCCGTTGAAAGGCTTCGTCGTACCCCTCGGGGGGAAGACGATAACCGTCGAACAGCGACAACGGGGTTTTGGCAGACATAGTCGGAACAGATTTCATACGGGCACGTAAATCAAGGGATGAGGGATGAAGGATGAGTCAGAGTGGCATTCGATTGTTTATTTCTTATTCTGACCGGTAACACATTCGTCATTGTATCGCCCTTCCCCTCTTAATCCTTCTCCCTCTGGGAGAAGGTGGCCGAAGGCCGGATGGGGGTGCCTTTGAAGAAAAGGATGAAGGCGGAAGGATGAGGGATGAGTCAGAGAAGACGATCATCGCATTTTTCATCCTTCATCCTTCATCCTTCATCCTTCATCCTTCATCCTTCATCCTTCATC
>JBBECD010000058.1:0-6602 GCA_040881995.1 Planctomycetaceae bacterium | reverse complement strand
TCTTCTGGCGTTGACGATCAACTGGCATCTGACGCTGCTCTGCCTCATTCCCCTGGCGGCAAGCTGGTATATTCAAGAACGCCAGCGATCGCGGACCGAAAACAAAGATCGCCTCGCGGAAGACCGGCTGTCGAACGAATTGAAACTGCTGGCCGAAAGCCTGCACAAATCGCGGCTCGTACGTTCCTACGGGATGGAGAATTTCGAGCACGACCGGTTTCAGACGTACCTCGAACATTTTCGGAAAAACGAAGCCGCTTATCTGCAAAACAAAAAACGCCTCGGCGCGGCGGCGATGCTCATCATCGCCGCCTGCCTGGCGGTCGTGGCGATGGTGCTGATCACCAAAGTTCTCGAGCACTACAACCCGTTTCCCTTTGCCGCGGTCCTGTTGCTGCTGGCGGTGTTCGTGGGGCTGGCTTACGCGGTGCAAGGGTTGTGGCAGCAGTTCCGCATTCGCCGCGACGTCACGCTGGCGGCCGACCGCGTGCTGCGGTACATCAATCAGATTCCCGAAGTCGGCCAGCCGGTCGGTGCGAAATTTCTGCAGCCGTTGAGCAAGCATCTGCAGTTCGAAGCCGTGACGTACACGCTGCCGTCGACGCAGAAAAAACTGCTCGACGCCTTCGATTTGCGGATGCACGCCGGCAAGACGACGGCGATCGTCGCCGTCGAACCGATGTCGCTGACGGCGCTGGCCAATCTGTTGCCCCGGTTCATCGAACCGCAGTCGGGACGCGTGCTGATCGACGGCGAAGACATCGCCTGGGGGACGCTCGAATCGGTGCGCGCCGAAGTCATTTACGTCAGCGATCGCGATCCGTTCTTCACGGGGACCGTGCTCGAAAACATCACCTGCGGCCGCGAAGATTACTCGCTGCAGGATGCGACCGAAGCGGCGAAAGTCTCGCATGCGCATAACTTCATTCTCAAGCTGCCGCAGGGATACGAAACGGTGTTGGGGGAACATGGCGAGCAGCTCGATTCGGGGCAGTCGTTCCGGCTGGGGCTGTCCCGGGCGATTTTGCGGAATCCCGCGCTGCTCATCGTCGAAGAACCGATCGAACCGCTCGATGAAGATACGAAATCGCTGCTCGACGACGCCTATAACCGCATCAGTAAAGGGCGTACCGTCATCTTTCTTCCCAGCCGGCTCTCGACGATTCGCCGCTGCGATCAGGTCGTATTCGTGCACGAAGGCAAGGTCGAGGCGGTGGGCGAACACGCTCAATTGCTGAAGACCTCCGCGCTGTATCGCCACTGGGAATACGTGCAATTCAACGAGTATCGACATACCGTCGACGCGGGAGATTGAACGGATGCCTTTTTCCGACCTTGTGGAACGAGCCATGCGCGTGGCGGCTCGCTGGCATCGCCATCAAACCCGGAAATCGTCCGATCTGCCTTACATCACTCATCCCGCGAGCGTGATGTCGATTCTCACGCGGGTGGGAATCCACGACGACGACGTGCTCGCCGCCGCTTTGCTGCACGACGTGCTGGAAGACACCCCCTGCCCGATCGAAGATCTCGCCGCGGAATTTCCGCCGCGCGTCCTCGATTATGTGCAGCAATTGACGGAGCAAAAGAAGGACGAGGCGGGGACGGTGCGTCCGTGGAAAGTTCGCAAGACGGAATACATCGAACGCCTGCAAAACGCGCCGTGGGAAGTTCGGGCGATCGCGCTCGCCGACAAACTGCACAATCTCGGAACAATGGTGTACGATTTAGAGGCAGGCGAAGCGCTCTGGAAGCGCTTCGGTGCATCGCCGGAACAGGTGCTCTGGTATCACGATGAAGTCGTGCGCCAAGCGGCGCAAGACGACGTCCGCCTGCTTCCCTTGGCGAGCCAATGCCGGCGCCTCATTCAAAAACTGCGCAACTCGCTCACGGCGAACGGCATGACGGGCGAATTTTAAACGAGCGCAGTCGGTTCCAGATTCACCGGAATAAACTGGTCGTGCAGCTTGTCGACCGCTTCCTGCGGATTCATGTTGAACAGCGCGCGTCCCCCCGTTCCCCAGCGGCCCATGCGATAATGAAAGACCGCGCACGCGTCGCGAATCGTCCCCACGGCGGCAACTTCTTCCATCCCCTGTCCTTCGACGGCCTCGAAGCGAATGTTGACTCCCACAAACGCCGTCAGCAGTTTGGTGTCGATTTGCCGGGCGAAACGCACGGTGTTCTGCCATTCGCAGTCGATCCACCGCAGTCCTTTCGGCTTTCCTGAAAGTCTCGCGAGATCGTAAAACTTCGCTTCGAGTTGTTCGCGCCGCAGGCGAAATTCCCGCATCGCCCGCCGCGTCTCGCGGAGACGGTATTGCACGGCGATCCGCCGAATCCCCCAACCGGCACCCGCCAACAAGGCGATCGAAGTAAGACCAACAATCCAGTAAACAGAGTAGCCGTCCATATCACACCTGCAGGTCTACCGGCGACGGGAAAGTTCCGAAATTTGTGATGGCCACGGGGGAGAGGACAGAGGTGCTCAACCAGTTTCAAACGACGACGCGTTCCAATGGCTTCCATCTCCCCCCTGTCCGATGATCTTAAGCACCCCCAAGCCAATTAGCAAGATTACAAATATCATTCCAGTCGCGTTGAAAAAAATTGCCGCCGGCAAAATTGTATCGACGGAAAACGCTTTTACGCCCCGTCGGCGACCGTTCCGACCCCGCCATCGAGTGAGGAAACCGGCCTCCGGAAGGAAGGATCGGCGCTTAAGAGACTCTAACACAACCGGTTGTGCTTGTAAAAAAACGGCCCACATTCCAGGGACAACGGTGACGCACAGAGGTTGTGTTAGAATCTATCCGGAAATGTTGGCAGTCCTACGAGATGTTGTGCCCATTGCACCGCCTCGATACCACGAATTGTGTCCGAGCCAACTTTCCGGATAGCCTCTTAGCGCTACTCATAGATTTTCCATCGGCGTTCTTGTATCTTTTCTTGGATGAAACGAATCCTCGGTGCCCACATGTCGATGGCCGGCGGTTATTACAAAGCGGTCGATGCCGCCGCCGAACTGAAGATGAACTGCGTGCAGTTGTTCACGAAGAACAATAATCAGTGGAAAGGGAAACCGCTGACCGCTGAGGACGTGCGATTGTTTCGCGAGGCGATCGACCGTACCGGCATCGTTCTTCCTTGCGCCCACGACAGTTACCTCATCAACGTCGCCAGTCCCGATGAGTTTCTCTGGACGCGGTCGCGCGACGCCTTGCTCGAAGAAGTTTGGCGAGCCGAGGCGTTGGGCCTGGTCGGCCTGGTCATGCACCCCGGCAGCTTTACGACGTCGAGCGAAGAAGAAGGTTTAAATAAGGTTATCGCTGCGCTCGATTGGGTCCATCAGGCGGCTCCCGATGCCGCGGTGCAAATCTGGCTGGAGACGACCGCGGGGCAGGGAACCAATCTCGGTCACCGGTTCGAACATCTGGCGTACATCATCGATCGCGTCCGCGAGCCCGAGCGGCTGGGAGTCTGCATCGATACCTGTCATATCTTCGCGGCGGGATACCCGCTGCAAACGCCCGACGAGTACGCCGCCACGATGAAAGAGTTCGACCGCCTGATCGGCCGGAAGAAAATCCGGGCTTTTCATCTGAACGACAGCCTGAAAGACCGCGGCAGCCGGGTCGATCGCCACGCTCACATCGGCGAGGGAAAACTCGGGTGCGAACCCTTTCGCCACCTTCTTAACGACCGCCACTTCTCCAAAATACCTATGTACATGGAGACGCCGAAGGGACTGCGGGACGGAGTCGAGCTCGACGCAATTAATTTAGGAAAACTGCGAAGCCTGTTAAAGACGAGATAATCCGCAGAACCGCTAAAACGACTGGAGCAGTTGCGTCGAATTTGTCGATTTTAGGATCACGGAACCGTGTTTGATTCCGTATGCCGTGTGATCGTGCAATCGACTTGCCCGATTTCCGACGGCATCGTCAATCGCCACTCATTCCACTCGGATGGATGCCGAGTCGAAAGAGACATTTGCCGTGCATTCTGCTCCCTCGCCGAAAATTTCGCGATCGAAATTCGTCGCCCTCTGGATCGGTTTCGGTCTGTGGATGGGGATCGGCACGGGTTGCGCCCGTCATGGGCAGACCTCGATCTCCTGGATGTGGAAATCGACTCCCTCATCGTTCGGCGCGACCGTCTCGGACTGGCTGCCGCTCGATCGCTTGATGTCTCTCGATCGCAATTCCGACGCCGCCGAAAACCTGAACGCAAAAGTGACGGCGAACTCGGCGGAGGTGAGCCTCAGCGGCAATGACGCGGAACAACCCACAGCCGAAGGGGGCATCGGCATTGCCTCGGTGAAGGAATCCCGTTCGTCGAACTGGCTCTCGTGGAACCTGGGAATGAATCAGCACGTCTCGGCCGCGGCTCCGTCGAGCGATCCCTTTCTCAAGGCCGATTTTAACACCGCTGCCGATCACGAATCGTCGACGGCGAAACGAAGCGAACCCTCGCCGTATGAACGCGACCCCCATTTTCAAACCGACCCCGCGCGTCTGGTCGTCGAAACTCTACCCCCTCCCGAGGAGGACGCGGCCCATGATATCGATTCGCTGATCGGCTCGATCGAAGAAGGAACGCGCGACGCCGATTCGATTGATAATCCGGACGAGACCAATGCGGAGGATTCCGCCATGGTCCGCCTCCGCGATCTGCTCGCCGAAGAGGAAACCGCGGACGGCCTGGAACCGGCATCGAACGCCGGCTCCCCTTCACGCGTTAACGTCTTTGCCGAGGATAGGCATCCTTCGCAACTCGACCGGGAAACGAAACTCATCGGCCAGCGCGTCGAGTCGTTGCTGGAATCAGCCAACGAACGATTGTTACTGGGGAATCTCAACGATGCTCATCGATTGTGCCTGCAGGCGCAAATGCTGGCCCGCTCGTCCGCCATTCCGCTGAATTACCGCATCTCGCCCACCAAATTGTTGCGCGAAATCGAAAACCGCAAAACCGACGCGGCGATTCAACTCGTGGAGACCTCTAAAAAACTCGACGTCGACCGGCGAGCGTCGCTCGATCACCTGCACGACGGCTCGATCGAGGGCGTCGCCACACTCACGAGTTCCGCGCCGTCCGCCGACCGTCACACTTTGATGACCGAGCGAACCGCGGAGGCGTCGACCCCTTCGATCGAGCAGGACGTTCCCCGAAAATACAGCCGTCGAGCGGTCGCCCCGACTTCGAATTCCGCCGAGCAGTGGGATGTCGAGGCCGCCGATCAAACGCTCGTGACGGCACAGGATTCGCGGACTTCGCCCGATCGCGCGTCATCGGCGGGAACCTTATCGTCCGCGCGACTTATCGCGAACGGATCGGCTCGCGTGATCGACACTCGGGTCTCTCCCACGTCGCTGTCCGTTCCCTTCGACGAACCGCAACGTGCGGAGACGCCCCCCGCCCCTTCGTTTCTTCCTCCGGAATGGAGCCGCTGGGAGTCGGACGATGAACTCAGCGACGGCCACGAGATCGAACGCTCGGCGCGGCACGGTCGCGAACCGGCCGGAACCGAAAGTTTAGACGATCAATTCGCCACCGCCGCTACACCGGCGAACGCCACGCGGTTGAACGACATTTCGTGGGACGACGAGGAATCTGAAAAAGGGCACGCGGCAGCCGAAGACGAGACGCAGTCGAAGCTGATGCTCGGCCTGATTTGTCTGCTGGTCGGCTTGTCCGCCGCGACGCTGCTGCGGCATTCGCGCCGCCGTGTTCCCGTCGCCATGCCGGTCGATCTCTCGATCCCGGCCGCGGCTCCGCCTGCGTCTCAAGGCTAAGCGAGACGCCGTCCTCCCACGTGGGCCGCGGCGCGGACGATTTTCGCCGCGGAATGCATTCTCCGTTCCCTCGTGCGATCCCGCTCTCAACAATTCTCTCGTCAAAGTTCCGGCACTCGCGCGAATTTGTGACCTATATTTCATCAAACCGGTTTGCCAATGGTCGGATACGACCCGCATCGGCGGCACGATCGGCATAGCCGACACACGCCGTCCCCTCGCGTTTTGACGCCGGCCGGCAAATTCATACGCGTAACGTCACCAATTTACGATTCGCCCGTGCGGAGGCTCCCCCCTCCTTCGCGCATCGAATCGATGGCCATTTTGCAAGAGGAATCGCGATGGGATCCGACCCCTGGAGCCGACCGACCGTGCAGGATTTGAAGCACGTGCTCGAATCAATCGGCCGGTCCGATGAAGATCATCAACGGGAAGTCGAACGGCTCGACCTCGCCGTCCCCGCCGAAATCGTCACCACGCGCGGCAACACCATCGCCGCCATGACGCGCGAAATCAGCCGCAACGGCGTCGGCCTGATTCATCGCGGTGCGATCACCTGCGGCGACGTCACGCTGAGAATGGCCAGCGATACGAAGGTGTTCGAATACCGCCTGAAAATCGAATGGTGCATCCCCTGCGAGTTCGGCATGTTTCTGAGCGGCGGCCGCTTCCTCGGCCGAGTCGATCCGAAACCAACCCCCCCGCCCTCGGATAATTAACGGCCTGCGGCCACCTTCTCCCGGAGGGAGAGTACCTGTTTAGCGTCCGACAGTGCTATTCGGCGACCAGGCGGAGGCGGGCGGC
>JBBECD010000057.1:0-38987 GCA_040881995.1 Planctomycetaceae bacterium | reverse complement strand
GTGTACTGGCCTTTCTTGCTTTACTCTACATGATAACTTCGCGTGACAAGATCTTCCCCATTCCCCAAAGTTGGATCCGAACATGAAAACATTTCTCGTCGTGACATTAACTCTCCTCGCCTCGGCCACTCTCCACGCCGGCGAACCGCTCGATGTCTGGCCCGACCTCGCCCCCGGTGAAACGACGCGGCTGGTCGGCGAAAAGTTGCCGTACATCGAAACCGAAATCCCGCCCGTCACCCGCGTCGTCAACATCACCAGGCCCACCATGACGGTGCATCTCGCCTCCGAACCCAACGGATCCGCGGTCGTGATTCTCCCCGGCGGCGGCTTCGGCAAAGTGGTCCCCGACAAGGAAGGAACCGAAGCCGCCGAGTGGCTCAACAAGCACGGCGTCGCCGCGTTCGTCCTCAGCTACCGCACCAGCGAAGAAGGCCCGGCGGTCGGTTGGAAGAAAGGTTTGCAAGACGCTCAGCGGGCCATCTCGCTCATTCGCTCGCGTGCCGACGATTGGGGATTCGACCCGCAGCGCATCGGTCTGGTAGGCTTTTCGGCGGGCGGACAAATCGCCGCCCGGCTGCTCTGTGCCGGCGACGAACTCACGTACGACCGCATCGATGAAGTCGACAACGTCTCGCATCGCCCCGACTTCGCGATTCTCGTCTACCCGTGGAACCTGTACGACCCGAAAGCCGACGCCCTCGCCGACGGCCTGACTGTCCCCAAAAATTGCCCGCCGAGTTTCATCGTCCACACCGACGACGACGGCTCGACGTCGCTGGGAGCCGTGATGTTCTACGCCGGCTTAAAAAAGCACAAAATCCCGTCCGCGTTACACGTCTACGGCAACGGCGGCCACGGATATGGCCTGAGGCCCATCGAGGGTTCGCAGATTTCATCATGGCCGGATCACGCGGCGCATTGGCTGGGGACGCGTGGGGTGTTGGGGGAGTGACGGCCGGACGCCGGGAAGGTGCAGATGGGGAGACAAGTGCTTTTTGGTTAGCCGCGACGCAACGCGGAGCGTGCCCCGGAATCAAACGATCCGGATGCGGCGATCGGCGCAGCGAAGGTGCGAAGAGACAATGGAGAATTGTCTGGGGCGCCCGGGTCAATCATCTTCGGCGGGTGGCACTGTCGGCTTGCCAGCCGATAGATTTTTTGCGGCCGCTTTTGGGTGCGTGATGCTGGAAAACGAACGACACCTCAAAGCCTCTTCGGGTGGCACTGGCTTGGCCAGCCATTTTCTAGCCCATGTATTTTAGACTCAGACGCGTGGCGGCGAAAGGGAGTCTGTTTTGAGGGCGATCGAATGGTCTAATTAAATGTGGCGGACTTGCGGCGGCTTTTCAAATTGGCGGCCAAATTGCTGGACCTAGTCCGCCATATTTAATTAGACTTTTCTACGCGACTGCGGTATGCTTCCCGGAAGGACAACGCGCCCCATACCGACCGCTTGCGGGCACACTACGAAGACTTGCCCGCCCAACTCGCGGACGAAAACATCGACCCCGCCATCCCTTGGCTCTACGGCTACAAGCTCGACTTCCGCTTCCGCTGACCCACGCAAAAGTCAAATAAACACGCCTGTGAAAATGGCTGGTTTGGCCAGTGTGCCTTTGGTTTCATGCCTTCCTCATCGAGAAGGCATCGTTCGCTGAGGGGCATCACACGGTTGGAAGCGATCTCGAAAGCACTGGCCCGCCAGTGGCACTCGAAAAATCAGGTTTTTTCTTCTTCGACTTTACTTAACAGTGCCGGGTACCATCCGGGAAACCGGGGTCGTGATCATGCCGAATTCGTTTACGGCGATGGGCGGACATTCATGTTAGCATGATGGCCCGCATTGCACCAAAGAGAATCCCGACGTTCACGAACAACACTGCTGACCCCAAGCTGTCAGCAGTGGCACCTGGCACCCGGCGGAATTTTCACCGGTCGCTGATGCCGAAGAGCTTTCGCAGCGCGTCGAGCAAACCGTGCGGCGTGCCGCTGCGGGCTTCTTCGCGTAAGGCTTCGAGCGGCGGATGCAGCAGCTTATTCACGATCTGCTCGACCGATTTCTCGATGATCTCTCGATCCTTCGGCGAGAGATGCGGCAACTTTTGCAGCAAGCGTTCGACTTCCTGGGCGCGCACGTCGTGCCATTGGTCGCGAAGCTGCTTGATCACCGGTCCCGTGGCCCGATGCGAGACGTCGTGCATGAACCGCTCGGTCTCTTCGTCGATAATCTTGAGAGCCTTCGTCACCTCGCCGCTGCGGGCGGCTTTGTTGCGTTCGCAGGTCGCTTCGAGGTCGTCGATGTCGTACAGAAAGATGTCTTCGTCGATTTCGGCAATCGCCGGCTCGAAATCGCGCGGGGCACCGAGATCGAGAATCAAGAGCGGGTTCTGTGCCGACTTGGCGCGAATCGCCTTCATGCGTGCGGCGGTCATGATCGGCACATCGGCACCGGTCGTGCTGACGACCACGTCGGCCTGGGCGACCCAGCGGTCGAGTTCGTCCCACGGCTTCGCCGTTCCGTGAAACTCTTTCGCCAGCTTGTCGCCCCGTTCGAAGCCGCGATTGATCACGACGATCCGCCGGGCCCCTTCCGACTGCAAATACCGCAGCGTCTCTTCGGCCATCTCGCCGGCACCGATGACGACCACCGTCTTATCGTCGAAGCGGTCGAAGATGTTGCGGCCGAACTCCCCGACGGCGACGCTGGCAATCGAGACGCGCCCCTCGGCGAGTTCGGTTTCGCTGCGCACGCGGGCCGAGACGCGAATCGCCTGCTGAAACAGCGGATTGGTGAGCGGCCCGCACGCGGCGTTTTCCTGAGCGACGCGGTATGCTTCTTTAAGCTGATTGACGATCTGCGGTTCGCCGAGCACCATGCTGTCGAGACTGCACGCCACCTGAAAGAGATGCCGCACCGCCTCGGCTCCGTGCCTTTGCCACATCTCGTTCATAAAGAGATCGACGGGGACGTCGTGAAACTCGGAGAAGAATTTCGCAATCTCGTCCCGCGAGGGACAGAGTTCTTCATCAACTTGAGCCGTATAGAGTTCGACCCGGTTGCACGTGGAGAGCACGACGACTTCCGTGGAAGGAAAGGCCGATTTCAAATGACGGTACGCCTGCTGCAAATCCGATTCGCTGGAGAACGCGAGTTTTTCGCGCAGCGACAGATCGGCGGTGTGATGGTTACAGGAGAGAACTTGCAGATTCATCGTCTCTCCTTACGACAACCGCGAGACGATGTGGGAGCTGAGATCGGCTCGGCCGGCATGCCAAGAGTTCAACGATGAAACGCCCTTCGTCAAAATCTGCAACCCGAGTACGGTCACCAGCAAAAACGTAAACGCCCAGATGGTCCACCAGGCGACCTGCCGGCCGCCGGGATGCCGCGTCCGCACCAGCAGGAAAAACAGCACGAGCATCACGATCCAGACGACGCCATAGCCGATGATCACCGGGTCGGCGAACGACACCGGCTGACTTCCCTGCTGCTTATACCAGCCCATGCCGACGCCCACGAGCATTCCCAACGTCAGCAGCGGAAACGAAATCGCCCCCGCCCACCAGTTCCAGCGCGCCAGTTTCGCGAGACTCGGAAGCGTCAAACCTTCGTGCAAGATCTGCTTATGCTTCAAGCGGCGATGCTGCACCAGATACATCAACCCCAGGATGCACCCCGCCATCACCCCGCCGGCTCCGAACATCAGCAGCGTCGCGTGCAGCATCCCCCAGCGTTTGAGCACATTTTCCGAAAGATCGGGATCATCGAACATAATGGTTTGCGGCTGGTCGCTCACCAGCAAGGCGCCGATGATCAGCACGATGACGAGCGGCAGCAGAAACGGCCCGACCGCTAATGACTTGTCGATGAGCGAAACGAACAGATACAGCACGATCGCCGTCCACGACAGCACGAGCAGCCAATCGTGACTCGACGCCATCAGGGGAGGCAAGTCGGTCTGCAAGCCGCGCTGCCAGAGATAGGCGGTCTGCGCCACCAGTCCGGCGCAGCCCAGCCCGAGAATCACCACGCGATTGAGCGAGCTTCGCTTCAGCCAGCGCACCAACTCACAAATCAGCACGATCACGTAGCTGGCGAGGAAGCAGTAAACGGTCACATTCGACAACATAGGAATTCAAGGATGAAGGAGGAGGGATGAAGGAGGAGTCAGACAAAGGCATGAGCGATCGAACGCTTCATGCCGCCTCAGCTTTCTCTGGACATGTACTTATTATAGCCGGATACACGGGAGATGTAACCGGAAAAGAACCGGGGTTGGGGGCGAAAGCCCTCAGACTCATCCTTCATCCTTCATCCTTCATCCCTTCCTTGCAATCCATAATCTTCGATCTTTTTGTGCAGCGTGTTGCGGTTGATGCCGAGCATCTGTGCCGTTTTGGTTTGTGTCCCATTTGCTAGCGTCAGCACCTGCGTGATCAGTTCTTTTTCCACCAGATTCATGATCTGCGGGTGCAGGTTGTCCGACGTCTCGCCGCGGGCTTGCAGTCCCAGCGCGACCAGTTCGGTGCACAAATCACCGAGACTCCGCTGCCGGCGAAACGACCGCACCGGAGCCAACCCGCGCACATGAGCCGGCAAAAACTCCACGCTCAATTCCCCTCCCTGCGACAGCACGACCGCGCGTTCGATGTAATTTTGCAGCTCGCGCACGTTTCCCGGCCACGAGTAATTCTCCAGCCAGGTCATGAATTCCGCCGACGGGCCTGGAATCGACCAGCCGTTTTCCTGCGCATATTGGCCGAGAAAAAACGTCACCAGCAGCGGGATATCGGCCTTCCGTTCCCGCAGCGGCGGCAGTTCGATCGGCATGACGTTCAGCCGATAATACAGATCTTCGCGAAACCGCTGTTCGCTCACATCGGCCAGCAGATCGCGATTCGTCGCCGCCACGATGCGGCAGTCGACTTGGATCGTCCGCGTATCCCCGACCCGTTCGAATTCGTGTTCCTGCAACACGCGAAGCAGTTTGACTTGCAGCGTGAAACTGAGCGAATCGATTTCGTCGAGAAAGATCGTCCCGCCGTGAGCCGCTTCAAACCGTCCGGTGCGATTTTCGAGGGCATTGGTGAAGGCCCCCTTCACGTGCCCGAACAGTTCGCTTTCGAGCAACGTCTCGCTCAGGGCCCCGCAATTCACGCGAATAAACGGCCCCGTCGCCCGCGGACTAAGCGTATGCAGCGCCCGGGCGATGAGTTCTTTTCCGGTCCCCGTTTCGCCAGTGAGGAGCACGGTAACCGACGTCCGCGCCACCAGCCGCGTCAACCGGGCGACTTCCTGCATCGTGGGACTCTGCCCGATGATGCCTTGGAGGGGCTGGTAATCGTCGGTGGAGTTCGCTTCGGACATTTGCAGCATAACGGCGAGACGCCCTGGATTTCATCTCCCCTGCCCGCTTTTCGCGCAGCGGAAATCGCTCGGGGAGACGCGAACCATCATAACCGATGCCGACGTTAGCGTAAATTCTCCGGGAACCAAGTTTCTTGTTGTTTTTGAGATCAGGGTGGCACAGGGACCGGGCATCGTTGTCATTATTCCTTGATGTCGACGATGATATCTCCCATATCGTGCTCTTTGCCCGATTCGGCGATAAATTCGTTTTGTGGGACGAATTTATCGTCGATGAGATTGAGAACGCGATATGTCGTGCCGGGGATCAGCATCGGAAATCGTTGAACGCCGTTCTCGTCGGTCGCGAGACGCATCGGCCGGCTGTTGCGGTTGAAATTCACATAATACATTTCGTCCGCGTTGAACTCAGGTGATTCCTCATCGCCCGAGTATTCCGGCGGTCCCGGTCGGGCGACCATTGACAAACCGATATTGAGACCGGCCTTCACCGGCTTCCCGTAGGCGTCGATGAACCGGGCTTTGGCGGAACCGAGCGGCGTGAGCACGATGGTCGGCCTGAGATTGTCGAGCGAGATCATCGTCGTGGCCCCGAGGTGACGCTCGTCATCAACGATAAACGCGGGGTATTCGATGCCCTGTTCCAGTCCCTGGAAGACGGCTTGTCCGCCGCTCACCTCGCGGGCGTAGGGGCGCCACGTCGGGTGGAAGGGGTAAGACTCCACTCGCGATGTCGAAATTGCCTGTTCGATCGAGTTCCCCTCGGTGTCGACGAGTTTTGCCACGACGATGCCGCCGGGCTGCAATCTAACAGTCATCGGTTCAAGCAAGAGAGCCGCGGGGTCTGTGTTCGATTTATCAGGCTCGGGCGGATCGATTTTCACGAAAGCATTGGCGTAATGTCTCTGTCCGCCCCGTTTGTCGTAATAGAGTTCTCGGGAACCCACTTCCGTCAGCACATAATTGCTGCCGAGGGGGGCATGAAACATCAACGTTCCCGGTCCGGGTATCACGGTGATGGCGAAATTTCCCTCGGCGTCGGTGAGCTGCATATTTTGCCAGCCTGTGATCACCTCCGGGGCTTCGTGAGGATTATCCTGTCGTCGGATGTACTGCACCGACGCCCCTTCCAAGGGTTCGCCGGTCTCGGCATCGACGATTCGACCTGTCGCCAGTAGTCCCGTCAGAAGGCGGATTTCAACATGTCGAACCCGTTCGCCCCCCTCGAATTTGAAACGGGGATACTCATCGGGCGATCGCGGCAAATAGGGAGTGCCGGCGGGCGGATAGGCTTCGATGCCAAACCGGACGCCGCTGTAGGGATTCATTCGGAACCGCCCCTCGTCGTCGGTTTTTCCGAAGATCGACATCATCGAGCCGTATTCGTGGTGCTGACTCGCCCAAATCGTCACCTTTGAGTTCGCCGCGGGTCTGTCGGTCTCGCCCAAATAGACGACCCCTTCAATAAATCGAGACGGTGCGAGAACAAGGGTCGCCGTTTCGCCGGGTTGGAGATGCTTCGTGATCGGGCGATAAGCACGACTGTGCTCGTCCCCTTCTTTGGGAAGCCCCTTGTGGAGGGAGATCAACTGCCGGGCGAATCTCTCGTCGCCGACGACTTGAAGATGAACGCCGTTCTCTGCCGCCACATGAGGAATCGTCACGCGGCCATTTTCATCCGTCGTCATCGGCGGCACCATTGCCTGGGGGGGAGGATCATCGTGAAAAAACCATACGCTGTTGTTGTCCTTGGCACTGATCGACTGCATTTCGAGAACGACGTTCCCGGCGGGCTGACCTTCGGTGTCGATGAGCGCGAGTTCGATTGGTTCTTCAACCGCCAGGCGAAAATCAACGACCGATTCCGGCCGTGCGATGTCTACCGCCTGCCAGGCAATGGCCAGTCCTTCCGACCGGACCATCACCGAGCAGCCACGGAGGGTCAGCAGAGAAATGTCGGCGAGTTTGAACCCATAGCGGCCTTCGTTGTCGGTGCGAGTCTCCGCAATCACGGCGGACCACCCGCCTGTGTTCCTTATTTTCCTGCCGGCGATCGATACAAACGCCTCAGCGACGGGGCGACCCTCGGCGTCGGTGATTGTCCCGGTGATAATGCTGGTATGTGTTCCCACGGCTGTCTTCTCGGGAACGGTGGCCGCGGGCTGCGGTTTACGGGAGGGGCGATCTGCGTCATCTTGGTCCGTCGCAGAGGAGATCGTCGCGAACGCGGCGGCGAACAGCATTGCCAGCGACACGACAATGGTGGCGGCTCGTTTTGATCGCGGAACATCAACAGCGAGATTGCGCCGGCGATCGAGCAAGTCGGCCACGCGGCGTTCGAGTTTCCAGCGAGACGTGAACAGGCCGACGGTTCCAGGCAACGCGGCGGGTGATTGAATCAATTCGGCCAACGACAACAGCGTCCGGCTGTATGAAGGCGCATCGGTGGTTGTCAACACATAATTGTCGCACACCTCTTCCCGCGCCTGCGCGAGCCGCCGATTAAGTATGCGAACCAGCGGATGAATCCAGAATAATGCCATCGCCACGTTTTGCAGCAGTACGATGGCTTGATCGCGGCGGACGCCGTGGGCGAGTTCGTGCAGAAAAATATCCTGAGCTTGGTCGGCTGTGACACGTCCGATGAGACAGGCCGGAAAGATGATTCGCGGCCGCTGCAAACCGGCGAGCATCGGTCCGGAGATGCGATCGGAGATGACGAATTCAATTGAGCGCACCGAAACCGCCGCTTGTGCTACGTTGAACGCCCGTGCGAGCGTTTCGTCGGTATTCGGCTTGGCATCACGCAGAATACCGGCCACGCGAATCCAGCCCCGCGCCAGGCGGACGAAGTACAAAAGTGAACCGAGGCCCCATACCGCCAGCAGCGCGAACATACTCACGCGGGCGAACCCGCCGGCATTGGTTTTAACCGCATTATCTTCATATTCGGTTTCGGTCAGTGATGCCGCGCCGTCAAGCGGCGCATCGATCGCCGCTGGGATTTCGGTTTTTACCGCATTGAGGCCGGCGTTCGGAACGCTGCGATGCTCCAACATCAATCGTTGATCCGGCAGTGCGGGGAGATGTCTGCTTAACGCCGGCGCGGCGCTTCCCGCCGGGGACACGGTGCCGACAGGCGGTGTTTCCTTTGTCACCTCGACGGCAAACCAATCGACGGAGATGAGACTCCGATTCGACCACAGACTCACACCCGTTACGACCGGTGCTGCTAAAATCAACAGCAGAGCGGCGCACAACACTCCATATCGCTCGGCGGCGTTTCGCCGCTTCGTTGCACCGATCGCCAGTGCGAGGGATGCGATCAGCGTCACATGCACAAGAACATTGAAACCCCACGCCAGGGACTGATCGCCGAGATTGCCGTTTACAAAATACGTCATGATCTGGCCCTCCTCTGCGGCCGTTTGTCGTCGGGGTTGTTTGATTCCGCGTGTTCGATCATCGTGCGAATGCGTTGGGCTTCGTCGGGCGTCAGGCCGCGGTATTCGATGAGCGCGGTGACCATGTCCTCGGGCGAGCCCGAAAAGAAGCGGTCGATGAGCTGGACCACTTTGGCGCCGAGCGAGGCGGTCTTGGGACGTGCGGCGGAATAGATGAAGGTGCGTCCCGCTTCGCGATGCTTCAGCCAGCCCTTGTCTTCGAGGCGGACGATCATCGTCTGCACCGTATTGCGGGCCAGTTCGCGATAGCGCGTTAACTCTTCGCGGACTTCGCTGACGGTCGCCTCGCCGCGATTCCAGATGATATCCATGATTTGCCGCTGCGCTTCGGTCAGCGGTGTCATATCGGCCTTGGCCATCTCGCCTCCTCCCGTGATTGAGTACCGACATCGTGTAGGCATATACTACCTACGGAGTGTCGGCACGTCAATGGCATTTTCGACCGCCGGGAGAAAAATCAGAAAGCAGCCCGCGACAAAACGCGGGCGAAGCTCATTCCATCGGCGTCGCCGGTTCAACTTCCTCTTGGCCTTCGACCGGCGGCGGCGTCACCCCCGCGGGGATGGGGAGGCTGCTGGAAAAGCGTTTCAGCCGTTCGGTCACCTGTTCGGTCGAGGGATTGAGAGCCCCCTGCAAGGCCGTCAAGGCGGTTTTTAAGCCGGGGTCGTCGATAAGCGCGTACGCTTCGTTCAACTCCTTCAGCGTTTCGTTCGACAGCGTCATCGAAAATCGCTGAATGTGGAAGACGAGTTGCAGCGCGGCGATTTCGCGCTGCAGATTCGACAGCCGTTCGTTAAGCACGAATTCCGCGAGGTTGGTCTGCGCGGTTTGCGTCGGGATTGCTCCCATCGCCAGAATCACTCCCTGCGTCACCGCGGGGTCTTCGACCGCGCCGAACAACGCCTCCTCCGCCGGAGCGAGATCGTACACAACGGTGCGCTGGCCGTTGGCGATGTGGGCCAGCCAGTACACGGCGGCTTCCCGCATCCGCTGACGTTGTTCCGGCGTGAGCGGCGGCGTGCGGCGACTCGCCAGAAACGGTGCGACTTGAAACTCGAAATCCTCGAGCGAACTCGAGTCGGCCATAAACATCGAATTGGGATAGGCCTTGAGCTGTTCGGTGATTTTGGCGCGGTAGCCGGCTTCGCCGTACACAATAATGGGGATCGACGCCGTGCGGGCGTCGGCCCGCAGGTTCGCCAGCGTTTGCCCCAGCCCCCATTCGACGGTGTTGACGTGCAGCAGAATCAATTGGACGTCCATTCGCTCGGCGGCCTGCGCGAAGCCCGCTTTGCCCGTCAGGACGGTCGCGCCATCGAAGTTCATTCCGCCCAGAAACGCTTTCATTTTTCCGGATCGTTCGCGATCGGCGTCGACGACCACCGCACCCGACGTGCCGTTATCGACGAGCGAACGAGCCAGAATGCGGACCACGCGCTGCGCGCCCCGGAACGGCGTTGCGGGATCGAGATGCAAGACCGCGTTTGCGGCGGCAAATTGCACGCGGACGTCGGGATAATTCAACGCGCTCAAGATCGCCGACGGATGACCGGACTGCGATGCGAGTTCGTGCCGCGAGCCGATGTTTTTCAACACGTCCAAAGCCGCTGCACTGACGGCGGCGTTCCCCTCGGCCGTCGCGGAGCGCAGCACGTCGTTCACGAGTTCGGGACCGGATGAAAGCGCCAGATTATGAGCGGTCCCCGGTCCTTCCGGCAGCGGTTGTCCCCAGCCGGCCAACAGTGCGTCCGACGCCAGCGCCAGGCTCAAAAAGAGGACTTGGGCCTCTCGCTGGTCGGGAGCAAGCGCCAACGCCTGACGGGCGAAACGCGAACCGTCGAGCATCTCGGCGGTCGCGACCGGCAGTTCATCGGCGACGACCGTCTGTGTTTCTTGATTCCAGCGCCAATGAATTCTCGAGGCGTTTGGCGCGGCGGCTCCCAACGTCATCTCGCGATAATGCGACCGGGCCAAATCGCGCAATCCTTTAGCCGCACCGTACAGGGAAATCTCTCCAGCCTTGTGCAGCGGGATGCGCATGATGCGGCTCATCGCCACGACTGCCGAATGCCGCGTTCCCTCGGCGACGTCGGGACTCGCCGCGAAATACCACAGGTTCGGCAGCGTCTCGAGCGTTCCCACCAGACCGAGAGCGTCGATCGCAAAATTCTGAATGACCGGCTGATCGGCATCGGTCGCGGCGACGAGCGGCGGGATGACCACGTCTCCCATTTCGCCGGTCGCGTTCAGCAGCGTATCGCGCTCGTCGGCGCTCGATTCTCCCAACGCCGCAATCACATGAGGCATCGCGCGGGCTCCTGCGATGCGAAGTTGTTGGATCGCCGCCCGGCGTTGAACCGAATCGTCTTTCAGCAGATCCTGAATCATGATTTTCATGCGATTCGGATCGCTGGTCGATCGAATCGTCGCCTGATTGACCATCTCGAGCAGGTCGAGCGACTCCGGCTGCAGCGATTCGAGATTGGATAATTTCAAAAACGTCGCGGGGCCGTGTTTCTGCCGAATCGCCAGCAATGCCTCGTCGCTCGGTTTTGCCTGGATGAATTTGCGGAGATAACTTTTCGCCAGATTCAACCGGCCGAGATCCATCATCAACAACACGGCGTCGAAAATCTTCTCCGGATCTTTCGGCTCGACCAACAGCGGCGTGTTGGGATCGATCTCGTCGGCGGCCGCATCTTCACCCTCTTCCGCGTTATTTTCCGGTGCATCGTCGACGGCATCGGTCTCATCCTGCACGCTGAACTGGAACGCCGGAAACGAGTAATGCGGAGTCGCGACTCGCCCCGAATGAGCACGCGGAACAGCGGACGCGGCGACGGACGAGCGGTCGGCGCTCGAAACGCCGTCTGTCGGTTCGGCAGACGTCCACCATGCCGTCAGGCCGGCGAACACCACGGCGATCATTCCCAGTTTCCAAGGCATGTGGAGAACCCTTACTCAATTCGGCAATAAAAGGGAATCAAAACCGCTGCAAGCAACTTCGCTTTCTCGCAGGATGAGGTCGATTTCGTGTTACCCGTCGTGTTCGATTCGAAGACCGGCCCGTCCGGTCCCGTCGTGTTGCGCCACCCAAACCCTTTATGGTAGAAAACCGCCCCTGGGTAACACAACAAATTTCTCGCAAAATCAATACTTTCGTCATGCTTTGCCCTCCGCCGGTCTATTGGCGGAAGACGTTGCGTTTTGCGGCGTCTGCGAACTTTTTTCCGGTCGTTCGGCTCGATGACATCAGACGTCGTTATATCATTCCCCTTCACAACAGACCGGGGGCGCGGAATACGTCTCCTCTTATGATCGAAATCCGCCCCCGGTCACATGCAAGCGAAGCATGGTGGACATCCTGTCTGAGACTGGGGTTATGATGAATCGACGCTACAATCCGTGCAGCCCGTGCAATCCGGGCCCCCATCGAGAGTGGAGAATCGACAAATGCTTGACTAAGATGATACCGGCAATCCGGCCGCAACGTCCGACGACTGAACATTATCACCATTCGGGAACCATTGAGAAACTTTCATGGCTGACAAAACTTTGCCGTTTAACGAAGATTTTATCCGTACGATCATCAAAGATCATCCGACGCCGTTCTATCTGTACGATGAACGGGCCATCCGAGCGAACGCCCGCATGCTGAACGCCGCGTTCAAATGGTGCGACGGGTTTCGCGAATACTTCGCCGTCAAGGCGACGCCGAACCCGCATCTGCTCAAGATTGTGAAGGAGGAAGGTTTCGGTACCGACTGTTCGAGCCTGCCGGAACTGGTCCTCAGCGAAAAAGCGGGCATTACCGGCGAAGAGATCATGTTCACCTCGAACGACACGCCGGCGAAAGATTTCCGCACCGCGCGAGAACTCGGGGCGATCATCAACCTCGACGACATCACGCATCTCGATTATCTCGAAAAGCACGCCGGGCTGCCCGAGTTGCTCTGCTTCCGCTACAACCCCGGCCCGCTGCGGGAGGGAAACGTGATCATCGGCAAACCCGAAGAGGCGAAATACGGCCTGACCCGGCCGCAGTTGTTCGAAGCGTACGCGCAGGCGAAGAAAAAGGGCGCGAAGCGGTTCGGCCTGCATACGATGGTCGCCTCGAACGAACTCAACCCCGAATTCTTCGTCGAGACCGCACGCATGTTGTTCGAACTCGCCGTCGAGTTCAACAAGCAACTCGGCATGCGGCTGGAGTTCGTCAATCTCGGCGGCGGCATCGGCATTCCGTATCGGCCGAATCAGCAGCCGATCGACTACGACGACATCGGCGGCCCGACGCAAAAATTGTACGAGGAGATCATCCGACCGGCGGGATTGCATCCGCTGAAGGTCTATCTCGAAAACGGCCGCTGCATCACCGGCCCGTACGGCTATCTCATCACCGAGGCAATTCACACGAAGCATATCTATAAAGATTACGTCGGCGTTGACGCCTGCATGTCGAACCTGATGAGGCCGGGGATGTACGGAGCGTATCACCACATCACGGTGTTAGGAAAAGAGAATGCCCCGCTGGAGACGACGGTCGACGTCGTTGGTTCGCTGTGCGAGAACAACGACAAATTCGCCATCGACCGGCAACTGCCGAAAGTCCAGATCGGCGACCTCTTGGTGATCCACGACGCCGGTGCCCACGGCCACAGTATGGGTTTCCAGTACAACGCGAAGCTGCGCAGTGCCGAGTTGTTATGGCGAGAAGACGGCAGCATAAAAGTCATTCGCCGGGCCGAGACGATGGAGGATTACTTTCGGACGCTGGATTTCGGGGCGTTGTGAGAGGAGAACCCAGTGCGGATGTAACATCGACGATCGGCTGATTACAAGAATAGGCAATCTCAAATGAAAAGTATCCTCGAAGTTGGTAACTTGCCGACGCCAATCGCACTCGTTGCGAATCGCGTTAATTTGGTGGGTATGAACGCATCCTCGGACACCTTCCTTTATGCTTCTTACCTCTTCGAAGCCTTTCTGAAGTCATTTGTAATTGTGCTGAACTCTGGAATCAGGTCTGCCGCTACAGATGAAGCCTATGCAGTTGCATACGATTTAGTGCGTGCCGACGGACTCGGTCAATGGACACTTGCGATTCCCGAGCTGATTGCCTCGTCGACGTCCCGAGAGGTGCCGGCTGATGTAATGACGTTGTGTGTGTGGATCAACAAGAAAAGAACGAAGCCCGATGATGGCTGGGCGCGTGATGCTTATTCCTCAACGCAGCGAATACTGGAGTTGCTTTCATCAGAAATTGATCCTGATATCGCCAAAAAGCTTACGGTTGGCCACATTTTGTCTGCTTGCGTTCAAATCCGAAACAAAACGCGGGGCCACCTCCCCGTGCAAGACGCTCTTCGAACTTTCCAAAGAGATCTCGCGCGCGGCAAGAAGAGAGTGGGAGCGGACTTACGCGATTCAGAGTCCGCTGCGGTGGCTCGTTATCGATGACGACGGTTACGAACCAAAGAGATGTTGGTTAACAGAAATGTCGCGCCGACCTGTAAACCTGCCGGTACTTTGTTCGAACGGCCTACAAAATTACCCAGCGGTTAGCAGGTGCGCGCGACGCGCGAAGTCGTGACGCGGCAATCTGGGAGATTTCGGAGGTTCGCCATTTACTCTTTGTCATCGTCATGAGATCTCTTTGCCGGGGAGGTCGCCGGACGGCCAGTCGTCCGCTAGGATTTCCGCCCGCTCGCCGGGGTACAAAAACAAAGAGACTTCTACATCAAAATCGCTGAATTCACAGGGATTTTACCGTTATGAGTCGTCTATTCCAACCGCTACTGTTTCTGTTTGCCAAATGCACGAAGAACGAACTGATCCGGCAGCTGGAGTTCCTCAAGGCGGAGAATGAAATCCTGCGGAAGCGCGTGCCGCAGAAACGGATTCATCTCAACGCCGAGGAACGCTCGCGATTGCTCAAGCTGGGCCAGGCCATTGGTCCGGGATTAAAGCACCTGCTGACGATCGTCAGCTACCAGACCTTTCTGAAATGGGTGCGAGACAGACAAGAGAACTACGTCCCCAAGAAGACCGGGCGACCGAAAACGCGGGACGAACTCCGGGAACTGATCGTGAAGATGGCGCGCGAGACCGGCTGGGGGTACACCCGCATCATGGGCGAACTCAAGAAGCTCGGGATCAAGCCTCCCTCCCGTTCGACGGTCAAAAACATTCTGAAAGCGCACAACCTCGATCTGGGACCGAAACCGGGCCAAGGGACGTGGAACCAGTTCTTGATTCAGCACGCCGAGACGCTGTGGCAGTGCGATTTCTTTTCCAAGAACATCTGGACGCCGCTGGGGATGCGGCAATATTTCGCCCTCGTTTTTCTGCACGTGGGCACGCGGAAAGTTTACATCACCAAGTGCAGCAAGAAACCGGACGCCGCGTGGGTGAAAGCCCGCGCTGAGGAGTTTGTGAAGCACTTTCAGACGGAGGAAATTCCCTCGACGATTCTGATGCGCGACCGGGATTGTATGTATTCGCAGGGCTTCGATGAAGTGCTGAAAGCTCAGGGGATTGATGTCAAACAAAATGTGTTTCGTTCGCCGAATCTGAATGCCTATGTGGAGCGGTTCATCCAGTCGTTGCAGCAGGAATGCCTGGACCATTTTATTGTCTTCGGCGAGAAGCATTTCGATCATCTAGTGGCCGAATACGTGGACTATTACCTGCATGCGCGACCGCATCAGGCGCTGGAGAATGTGCCGCTGACGGGGGAATGGCCGGAGCCGATGGAAATGTTGTCATCCACTGGCGCGGAGTCGATCGTGTGCACACGGCGGCTCGGTGGCGTGCTCCGGCATTATGTGCGGCGGGCGGCGTGACATGAATCCGCTTATTGCGGAACGCGATCGGCATTCGCGAATGCGGTTCGCTCATCGACGATGGCGCGATTGAGGTCTTCGACTGACATGGGTTCGCAAAATCAACAGTATGCGCCGGCGTGTCCTACTTCCACGCTGTTATCGCCGGTACTGCTCCCGTTGTCGGCGAGGACTTGCTTTCGAATTTGGGGAATCAGTTCGAATACATGGTCTCTCACTCGAGGCGAAATGTGGCATTGACGAATATCCGGAATGTGACGGTGCCCGGCGTCACGGTTTTGCCTTCGTTCGGGTCGTGCTCCGATGCAGCCGATTGGGCCATCATTACTTGATAGGCATAATTGGAATCGGCGTAAAGGTTTTCGCTCGATTGATTGGCGCTGCCATTGAGTGACGACAGTTTGCCCAGCTTTGCCTGCGCGGCCGTCGCGAGTTCCTGTGCGTGGGCCTGTGCCTTTTCGAAGGCGTCGGCCAGCGCTTTGGCTTTTTCTTTTTCCGATATTCTGGCGACATAGATGAAGGTCGGTACGCCCGGCTTGGACTGATCGTCGCCGTAGTCGACGTAATCCGACATCGCTTCTTCCATTTCCGCCTGTAGTTCTTCTTCTTCGGGAGTCAGTTCCTTGGGTTCGTTCAATCCAGCCAAATCGGCAGCAATGATTTTATCCTGCAGCATATCGGCGAACTTAAGAAGTTCTTCGTTTGTTTCCATAGTCAGGGGCCATTCGACCGTCAACGTGGACGATGTCAGAACGCTTTTAGGCATTTCGAGCGCCTTGAGAGTTCGGTCGCGTGCCCGCATTTGTTGCATCATTATCTGTTGCATGCGTTGTTCTTGGGGAGTCTTGCCGACCGACCTTGTTGGGTCGGTGGCCGTGATGGAGTCTTTCGTCGCGCCGAGCGTTTGCAGTGTTTTTATGGCGGCGTCGCGGCGGTCTTTGAGTTTCGCAAGTGATTCTTCCACCGTTTTTGCTTTCTCTTGCAGTTGGATGGTCATGCGGACAATCGTCGGCTTCTCCTTGACGATCACGGTTCCCATCCCCGATACGGTGCCCGGCGCGGCGGCGGCGATTTCATCGTCAAACTGTGCCCGGGCGGCAGCCGGAAGGATCGCAATCGTTAACGCCAATGCCAGGTTGAAAGACTTTCGCGTCATGTTGAATCTCCTTCAGTTCAAGTCGAGTTATCTCAGGTTCGATATACCGACTTCCTCGCGGATCTGCTTGCGAAACGCGAGAATCTCGGAACCGCTCATAATGCGTATCGTCCAGTAAAATTCTTGTTTTTCGTATTGGTCCAGTCGGCCGTAGATCTGCTTGAGCGCGGGAAGTTGTTCCGCGTCGTCCAGTACGGCAATCGCTCGATAGACCAGACGGTCCAGTTCATCTGATGTCGGTTGCGTCCGCCAGTACCGAAGTAGCGGCTCAAGACCTGCCGAATCGCTAAATAGCGTGAGCAGGTATCCGGCATAGGCGGCGCTTTTGTGGTCGGCGTCGTCAACTAGAGGAGCGACGTCTTCCGCTTTGAGCCGAGAAGGAGGTTCGGGAACGATCGGCGCGCCGGAACTGGACCGGTACGACACGTTGTCTTCGAAGTCGATGGTGAAGCCCGTCGTCGGCAACTGCCTTAAAGACGATGATCCTAATGCTAAGTACTTGAGCGAGACCGCGCGGCGATGCGCATCCGCACCCGAGAGCGATTCGATCGCCGCGGTTGTACGATTGGAACTCGTTTGAGCGGCGAGGGTGATCTGAAAGGCATCGCTGCGGAGCGCTTCGTCGGCCGACTCGTCGGTCATCAGCCGTTCGGCACTCGTCAACGCCGCGTCGGGGGCGAACTTCAATAATAAGTCGATCGCGACCAGACGTTTCAAAGGCGGCCCATCTTCCAGTTTAGGCTTAACCGCCGCCACGGCCCGCTTTCGGGTTCGAGAAGAAATCGAATCGAGATCGTAATAGCTGTCACCAAAGTACGATCGACGCAGTCCTCGTTGCACGGTTGCGGCCAACGACTTCGTCGCATCGGGGCGATCGAGTGCTTTCCAGTACAATTCGGCGACGCGGAAATCAGGGATCGTATTCAGGGCGGCGACGATCGTTGTCCGATCGGTATCGTTGTGCGCCGACTTGTATAGCTCTTCAAAAACTTCGACGCGCCGAGTCCACACCAGCCACCTCAAGACCTTCGCGGCTTCCGGCAGAAGAGCCGGTTGTTCTGCTGAAATGGCGAGCAAGACCGGCAGCGCCCGATCGGCATCGCCGAAGGGAATGAGGACCATCGCGGCGGCCAGACGTTCGTCGATGTTTTCCGCCCCCAGCATCGTTAGCAGCGGTTCGTGCAATTCGCTCATCCATTCGGCCTTGAGTTTTCCCGAGTTCCGTTCTTCCAGCCACGCGTCGAGGGGGCCGAGCAGCACATCTTCCGCGTCGGACGCTTCTTCCTCTTGGGAATCGCCGTGCTCCGGTTTCTCGCCAGAGTCGGGCTCGGTGGGTGTGTCTTCGTCCTTTTCTACCGGTGGTTCTTGGGGGGCTGGTTTTGCCCTCCCGCCGAACAAACCGCCGAGCAGCCCGGTCAGTGAGAGGGTCGGTGCGGCAACGTCCATGCCGATGCTCGTGTCGTTCGAACCGGGTCGCGAGACGTCGATCATTTCCAACAACGACTTCGCCGCTGAAGTGCGGACCAGCGTCTGTTCGTCTCGAATGGCGGCGAGCAGATCGTCCTTCACGTATTTGGGATCGGTCTTGCAGAGGCCCCGAATCGCCGCCGCCCGCACTGCCGAATCGGGACTCTTGAAGAACGCACGCAGATGCGGCACGGCCGTGGTGCGCATTTGAGTTCCCGCGGCCAACACGTCGATAATCTGCGACGCCAGCGACGGATGCGCGGCGGCAGCTTTGACCAATGGCTCGACCGCGCGTTTCGAGTCGATGCCTTTCAATCCGCCCAGCGCCCGGCTGACCACAAAAGAATCGGGATCCGCCAGCAAGTTCAACAATGCATCCTGGATTTCTCCGGCACCGTTGTCGGCTCCCCGGCTATGGGAAAAGGAAGACGTGTGGTACGATCGCTCCGCCAATTTACCGATCGATTCGGCGGCCTCGGCGCGAACTTGCCAACTGTCGTGCTTCAACAGCGACAACAGTGTTTCCGTAGCTTTCGGACCGTTCGTCTCGCGCAAGTATCGGATCGCATGAACCACCAGATCGGCGTCTTCTTCGTGCTCGACGTACTCGGCGATCTTGTCGAGCATCGCGGGGGATTTATCTTCAGCAAGCTGCTTGAGCACGGCGGCGCGCACGTTGGGTTCGGGGTCATTTAACAAATCAACCAGAGCAGCGGTCGACTTCTCGCCACCGACGTTTCGCAGTCCGCGCAGGCTGATCTCACGAACGAGCGGATCGGCGTCGCTGAATAATTCCAATAGCAGGGCTTGTTCGTCGGCGGTCGCCCGCGCGGCCAGTTCTTCGGCGGCCCGATGACGGACAGTCGAGTCGTGATCGGCGAGCCGTTCCAAACCGCCGGGCCATGCCAGCACCAGAGAGTCGGCGGCCGCCAAACGATAACGCAACATCACCAGACGTTCGCGCTCGTCGTCGGTCGCCGCCTCGTTTAGCCTCTTGAGCACCTCCGGCAAGATGCCGCGTCCCAAACGGGCAAGCCGTTCGCGCACGGCAACCGCTTCGCTACGATCGGCCTTGAGCATCATTTCGATGTCGCGGCGGGCGGTCTTGAGATCGTCTTCGGAGAGCTCTTTCGCCGTGCCGGGGGGCGGCAGGGCGTCCATTGTTTTCAGCCACTCGGTGACTGCGGCGTAACGCTCATCCGTAAGGGTTTCAGGCTGCCATGGGTCGTACTCTCCGAGCGGTGCGTGCCATTCGCCCAAGAGTTCGAACGCCACCAGCCGCGACGAAAGACTTCCTTCCTTGAGTACGTCTACCACCGGACCCGCGGCCGTCTGTGGAAATGGAAGGACGCGGCGGAGAGCCGCTTCACGCACCTCGGCGTCGCGTTCGCTAAACATCCGCACGATCCGCACGATTTCTACCGTATTCGGTTCGTGATCGGAAAGCAGCACGTCGTCGGCTGTGGACGTGGCTTTTTCCAAGCTCTCCTTCATCCAGATCAGCAGGTCATCGGCTTCGAGAAAACCGTCCTGCGAGGCGACAATGCGGCCTCGCGGCGTCAAGGCCCGTAGAGCGGGGATTCCGTTCACGTTCATCCGCAACGCATCGTTTGGTGATTTGTCGACGTCGATCGAGACGAGCGTCCAGTCGGCCAATGCCGTCTGGACTTCGGGTTTGCCGATTTCGATGTTGAGTTTTTCGCACCACGGGCACGATGGTCCGGTTGCTCGGATAAGAATCGGCCGCTTCTGCGCCAGCGCCTCGCGATACGCGACGTTCACATCCGACAGCCAGCGCAGCGGAGCCGGTTCCGCGGCATTCATGGCGGTCGGCAGGCACAGGACGGCAACGAGGCCGCAGATGATGTAAAGGTAACTCGCGATTGCCGAGGGTTTCGCGGTGAGCATCATTCTTCATTCCTCTGTTCGTTTGCATCGCCGGCGCCGTGTTGAATTTGCTCCCAATACGCGGCATAGACGAACGTGGGACTGTTTTCGCGGTCGTGACAACTCGTGCATTGATCGTGCGCGCGACCAAAGTAAGTTGTGTGGACTTGTTGGTTCTGGACGTGGCCGTACGATGGGCCGTGGCAGCTTTCGCAACCAACGGCCGCGTGCATCGCGCTGCGCCGCGCGGATTCGAATCCGCCGGGCAAACCGAAACCGGTCACGTGGCATTGTTGGCAGTATGCGTCGACTTGCGCCCCGGTCTTCGTGAGCGACTCCCAGGCGTGGGCGTGACGCGAGCCGTCCCATGCCTCGCAATGCGCAGTATGACAGTTTCGGCAATTTGCGGTTCCGGCGATTCGAAAGCTCTCGGGAGCGTCCGTCGACAAGCGGTCTGCAAACGACGTTTGTAATGGCGACAAATCGCGCTGACCGAGCGTTTCGTAAAACTCGTCTAAATTTGCTTTCTGCTGCGGTTCGTCTTCAAAGCGGGCGGTTATCTCGACGACTTCGCCCTCCCAATGAACCGGGAAGGACGCAGGTGTGGCGAACACAGCGAGAAATTTGCCTTTGTTCGTGGCTGAGGCGATCGACGTCGGCCCTTGCCGGTGAGGCGGGATGCTTTGACCGGTCGGCCCGCCGACAATCAGGTCGGCTTCCGGCAGGTTCGCCGCCAACTCGTTCAATTCGTCTTCCGGCAAGTACGCCAACACGACGAGCGAATCATAATCGACCGCCGACTCAGACAATGCCGACAGAATCGCCTTGCGCGGCGAATCGATCCGCACGTCGGAAATCGCTTCGCTGTCGGACAGCACTCCGACGAAAACGATCTTCCGGCCTCCGGCCTTGACGATGCGAAAACGTTCGCCGAGCAGGTCGTCGCTTGCGTCGCGGACATTGCAGGTGAGCAGCGGAACGCGATGCTTTGGCGCAATCTGTCGCAGAAACTCCGCCCCCAAACGGGCTTCCGCGGTGCCGATGTTGTGAGCCACAATGCCCATCGCTGCCTCACCCCGTAAAATCGCTTCGAACTTCAATCGATCGTACTCGGATGTCCCCGTCACCGCTCCGCCGACGTCGGCGTAAAGCACAAGCCCAGTCTTTCGCAACCGTTGCAAATAACTGCCCCGCCTCAACAACCCGCCCGATTGATTGGCCGTACAGCCGCACGGCACAATCCAACCGCCAGTGTCACCGCTTACCACAATTGTCACCGCAGATCTTTCCTCGACTGGAGCGGTCCCGCATCCGGCGGACGGAGGCATAGCCAGCAGGCTGAAAATCATAATCCGTGCAGAATGGCACATGACGACTCACCACGATTTCACATTAATACGTCAATGTGTAAGCCAGAATGTTCACATTGACGTCGATCGCATTTGTTATCTCGTTGCCGCCGCAACAACAGCAGCCTTGCGTGTGAGACGTGTCGTTGAGGCCGTCTTGCGAATACAAGACTCCCAATCGGCCGTCGAAGCTGATCCCTTCCAGCGGACGCGGTTCTCCATGCTTGGCTTTTAATTCGTGGATGTCGACTGCCGTATGAAATACCGGGTGCTCCATGTCGAGGGGAACCAAAGACCGGTCGGCGAAGATGGCCGCCATTTCCCGGCGGAACGCGCGGTCCCACTCTTCGGAGGAACAACCGGCCGACGCAAGCAGAAAGCCGCCGCGTTGAACGTAGCGGCGCAAGTTCTCCCGTTCGGTGTCGGGGAGCGCGAAGTCCCCTTCCCCGGTCATGATCAAGAGCGGATAACCGTAAATCTCGGCGCTAGCGAGTTTCACCGCATGAAATCTTCGGCTGGTCGAGATGGCGGTGGTTTTTTCCGCCTCGATTAAGAAGTGATCGGAAAAGCATTGGCTACTTTTGACCCCCGCATAAACGAGGTTGGCGACCTGCACGATGCCATCCGGTTCGCCACCGATTTGCTTGGGATCGGGAACCAGTGCGGACTTCGCTGGAACCACTTTATCCTTATCTGCAGCGGGTGCGAGCGCCGCCGCACTGAGTGACGCGACGGCCAAGAACAGACAGGAGTTCGTTATAGCTCGTTGCATGACGGATTTTCCTTTGTTAGACCGATCGGCCGCGTGTTACGGTTCGTTTAATTCCTCGGCCAGCCGTTGCATATACTGTCTCACGCGCTGACGATAGTGGAGAGGGACTGCGACCTGGCCGGAACCGGATGCGGCTCCCGTAGCTTCGGCGTTGATAATTGTGGGCTGGTCGGGATTGTCGCCCCCCGCGAGTGAACCGGGTGAGCCAGGGGTGGGACCGAAGTCGGTTGCGCCGAGGCCGCTCCCCTGCGGACCGAGTCCCGGCATGCCGCCGTAGAGTCCCATGTTGTTGGCGTTGCTGCTGCGGGCACTGTATCCGCCCCCCGCCCCCTCGCCCATGCCGTTCCCGCGTCCCGTTCCCGACTTCATCCCTAACCCGGCTTCCGCTAAAAGTTGCTCGACGGTATTGCCCAGGCCGGCGCTCAAACCGGGATTAAACCCGAGACAGCCTTTGCATTGTCCTTTCATGCCTTCGCATTGGCTCAGAAAGCTTTCGAGAATTTCGGCAGCTTGTTCGGCGTTCTCGTGGGCACGGGTGCCCTCGAATGCGACCAGGGCTCCTTCGGCTTGCGACATGACGTCGTCGACTCCGCTGGCCCGCACCGCCTCGGCGAATTGCAGTGCGGTCTGTCGCAACTTGTCCAACTGCGGATCATCAGGTAAGCGTTCGACATGCGTTTCGATTCCCGTCAACAGTTCGTTTAGATCGTCGTGAATCTTTCGCTGTTCTTCTTCCAACTCGCGCATGCGGACCTTCAATGCCGGATCGTCTTCGCCGTCGTGGCCTTTGAGCGCCGCCATGCGTTCGGCCAGGTCGCGCTGCCGCATCGTCAAGACGACGAACCTAGATTCGTCTTCGAGCAGCGGGTAGATGAGCGCCAGATGTTCGAGTGGTTCGGTCGCTTCCTGCTTGAACCTCTTTCCGCCGCTCCCCATCTTCTGCGCGAGATCTCGCAACTCATCGGCGAGTTTCTTGTTAGAGACGTTCGGTTGATTCGCGGCGTTTTCGGCCGACTGAGAGGCGTCCTTGAGCGTCTTGACCAGCCGCTGCAGTTCGTCGGTCAGATTTTCGTCGAGATCGTAGGGCAGCAGATGTTCGGCGGTCTCTTCGATGGCGCGAGACTCTTTGCGGAGTTCCTCGGCGAGTTGTTGCATCGCATCTCGCATTTCTTGTGCGGCGGGCGCATCGGGTGGAAGCTTTTGCAGTTGCTCTTCGAGTTCGTCCATCTGCTCCGCCAGTTTTTCCAGGCGCCGCTGGGCTTGCTGGTACTTCGACATCAGCACTTGCAGTCCCTGATGCGATCGCACCATGCGTTCGAAATCTTCTTGCGAGATGATGCGGACGATGGCAACTGCGCTTTCGCTGCCTTTTGCTCCCGCCGGGTCGTTGTCTTCGACGCGGGCGAACAGCTTGAGTTCGTCCCCCGGCAGCAGGTCGTACTTCGAGAGCGGTAGGTAGACGCCGTCGTTCACGCGGCGCGGGGGCGGATCAGCGACGGCGAGTTCCATCGGCAGGGGGCGCGAGTTGTTCAGACTGCGGTACAGTTCGACGCGGGCGACACCGTAGTCGTCTTCCGCCGCCAGCGCGACCGGAAGATTGGCATCGGGGGTGGCGAGCGACGTCGCTCGCGGTTCGAGCAAGCGAACGAACGGCCGCTGATCGACCAATAGCGTGATCGTACCTCCGAACGCCTCTTGCGACGATTGGCCTTCGATATCGGCAACGCGCAGTTCGAACTTCCCGCTCGCCTCAATTGTCAATTCGCCTGTCGCTTCGTCACTTCCGGCGGCGGTCGGCTTCATCGGGAAAGACGTCGACGCATCGTCGGACGTCACGTCGATCGCACCCCCCGAAAGCGGACGATTGCTCTTGGCCCACATTTGCACTTTCGTACCGGTCAGCCCGGCGATTCCCCCTTTGGGCAACGGGCCTTCGTAAGCCGATTCGCGCGTGTACGCCGGCGGCGTAATGCGAAACCGCACCGATTCGATTTGCGGTACGGAGATCACCTCGATCTTGTAGCGCGGGCTGCGCGCCTTGTCGGCTCTAATATAATATGTCGCCGACTCGGTGACGCGGGCCAGCGAAGCGCGCCATTTATCGCCCGCTTCGGGAAACATCGGCAACGCTTCGGCCTCACGACCGGTGTCAATCATGAGTTCGACACGGTCGGCCGGCCCGCCGGAGACGGTCACGCGGACGTCCAGACCTTTGCCGTAGATGACCTGTATATCGCCCGGTTCGATCTGAAACTGCAATTGTGAAAACGGAGGGACATTGCCGTAAGGTTCGGTGAATCGCCGCCATTGCGTGCGGGCCAGCGACGGAACGCAGACGAGCAACATCATCACCGCCGCGGCGATGCCGGCGAATGCACCGGCGGCGCGCCGCGCCGGACGAGACGAGATCGCCGTCGCCGCAGGCACGCTCGCCGCGAGCGCCGTCGCTTTATCGACGGCCAAATGCGCCAGGCCGGCGGTAAGCTCACGGTTCGTTTGCCGCGAGTCGGCATCGGTTTTCGACGCCAGTTCCCAACCGCTGATGATGGCGCCGCCGAAACCGCCGGCGCCATCGACCTGCCGGGCGGCAAAAGCCCCCCCGAGCCGATCGCCAGGCGCGTCCCGCCAGCCACGCGAGCAGGACGAACCCCGCGACCGCGGCCACGAAACCGGCGACGATTCTCGCCTGAGGCGACAGCTCCCACAACACGTCGAGCCACATCCCCACCAGCAGCGCCAAAACGGCTGCAATGATCGCCCAGAAAAATCCAGCGGTCATCCCCACGACCAATTGTCGACGCCGCACTTTCTCGAGCAGTGAATTCAATTCGTTATTCGGCATGATTCAGCCTCTCATCCTTGCCAGAATGTCGAACAGTCGTCCTTGCGATCATACCAGTCCTGTCCGTCGGCGCAATCCCCAACTCGATGCCCATAACGCCACGATTGCGACCAACACCCACCAGCGATCCCACGCCGTCACCCGCAACAACCGTTCGGGAAAGCTCGCCGAAAGATGCTCGGTGAACTTTTGCGATAACTCGTCTGGGTCTGCTGAGGTCAACACCGCTCCGCCGCTCTCGTCGGCAATCAATTTCATCAAATCCGGCCTCGCTGCGACGTCGAGACGTTCCGCAAGACTCCCCCGAACGTCGAACGCCACAATAGCCGTCGCCTCGTCCGCGTCGGCGCCGACGACATGCGCCCGATATCGGCCTTCAGCGAGCGGACCGAACACAACGCGAAACTGCCCCGACGACGTCCGCGCCGGGATCGGTGTGATTTGCTGCGGTTGCTTAAGAGCGTCTCCGGTCAATTCGATTTTCGGCACATCGGCCGCTTCATTGACGTGCATGAGCAGCGTTGCGGTCGCCAATTCGGCGGTACCGAAGGTCACCTTGTCGCTGCGCAGCAGGTAATGCTGCGACGGCAGCAAACTGGAGTTCGAGACGAGCCAGCGCACCAGACTCCGCCATAACATGCCGTAGACTTCATCGTATTCTTGATGCTCCACCGGCAGGAAAGCCCAGCGCCACATGCCGGCTCCCTCGACTACGACCACGCGGCCGCCGCCGATCGGCTGATAACTGATCACGGGGTCGGCGTTTTCGGTCCCCGTCACCCGCGCCAACACCACCGCGAGTGGTTTAGGACGCTCGGGCTGAGTGACCGCCGCGAGAGACGGAAGTTTTGCGAGCACGTCGTCATCGCCCGCCGTCGGCAACCAATGGAGGGACTGTCCCGACTCGGTCAATTGAATGCGAAACCGCGTCTCGCGCGCGGGCGACCATCGCACCGGCATCAATTCGCCGAGCCGCTGGCCGACTTGCGACGATGGCGGCCCGCGGACGCACACGAGCGAGCCGCTCCCTTCCGTCAGCCATTTTTTCAACTTCCCGAGCATTGTGTCGTCTAGAAAGACCTCAGCGTCGCGTCCGAGGACGATAATCTGATATACATCCAGATTGTTCTCGTCGTTGAACAAGTCCGATCCGCCGGTGTGGATTTTCCACGTCTCCAGATGAGCAGAGGGCTGCGGATCAGATGATGATTCGCCCATCTCTTTGGTGTTTTGCACGTCGGAACGCGACACGTCGCGCTGCAGAAAACGATCGCCCGCCATTCGCACGATGCTCGTCAGTTCGATCGAGCGATCGCTCGACAGCGTTCGTAGCAGAAACTTGGTGTCCCAGTATGGTTTCCCTTCCAGTACCAGCACGCGCACCGGTTCGTCGACGACGCGCACGAGCAGCGTCGCAGCGTTGTTGACGTTGGTCACTTCGCCAAGATGGTCATCCACGCGGACTTCGTAGCGATACAAGCCCTTGTCGGCCTGCAGAACTTGAAATGTCGCCAATGTCGTCTCGGCGGCGGCGAGGCCGATATCCTGCGTCTCGACAACCTGGTCATCGAGCACCAACGACAGTTTCGCCTTATCGGTGACGAGTCCGCGCTGACGAATCGACACCGCGACCGGCAAGTTCTGACCGGCGAATGCCATCTCTTGTGGACGATTCAGCGAGACTTCCAAATCCTTAACGCCCGATTCGCTGCCGATTGTCTTTGTATAGATCGGCACCGCCATCGCGCGGGCCTTTTCGACACTGCGGCGGACTTTCGACGCTCCGCCCCCTGCATTGTGCACGCCGTCGCTTAGCAAAAGCAGCGCTTGCCCTTGTGGCCATTCGTCGAGCGAGTCTTCGATCGCCGCTGCCAAATTGGTCGTGGCACCGTCGGCCGTCTCCTTGCCGATCTGCGTAAAATCCGTCACCTGGCCGGTTTCGTCGAACGAGCGAAACTGAATTTCGAATCGCTCGGCCAGTTGCTTCATCATCGTGCTGGCGATTTTCACGGATTCGTCGTGCCGCGACGTTTCTCCTTCGACATCGGCCGTCGCCATGCTCGCCGAACGATCGATGATGACGGTCAATATGGGCTTGCCGGCCGGAGGAGGCAATCGTTCGACCCATGTAGGATTGAGCAACACGCAAAGTGGCAGGATCACTGCGACCGCCATTAGGAGCAGCACGCTCAGCCGGCGTCCTTGTGGAATCCTCCCACGACTGTTCAAGCCGTAGACGATGAGCGCCGCGACCGCCGCCAACAGCAACGGAAACCAAAGCGCCAGCGGAATGTACGGGTCAAAGGTGAGCATAAGCGGGCTTACGTTTTAAATGCACTCAAGGTCGCGAACTCACCGACAATACACAAAATACACGCGATCAGCAGCCACGTCCACATCACGTCACGTTCGGCAGTCTCATTCGATGCCGATCGATAAGACACGGTGAGCGCGCCAGCCAGTCGGTTTTTCAATACATCGGGCGCAATTCGTTCGAGCGGACTTTCTTCCTCGGGCAGGCCGACCGGCAGCGCAAATACCGTTTCGTCGCCGCGCATGACACGATACGCACCCGGTTTGTCGGGTGATGGCCAACGCCACACGGCACCGGCACCCTCGTCGACAATTTCGCCGACGGAGACCAATTCGTGCTGTTTGAGCGGCGGACCGACAATCTGCAATTCGCTCGCGGGGCCGACGTCGGCCGGCAAACGGATGACGATCGGTTCACCCCCTGTCGCCTCTGTCACCGTCGTGCGGCGCTGCAACAGCCGCTCGACAAGCTGATCGAGCAACGGCACGAAAGCCTCGCTGGTGGCGATGTTCGAACGCGCGAGATCGGCATTGAGCACCGCGAGAGCGCCGGCATCGAAAAACGTGAGCACCAAACACGCCGTCCCATCATTATATGTGGCAAGCACGTCGTCGTCTAATGTGTTTTCGAGCCGGCTCGAATTGAGTCCGCCGCCGAACCGCAGCCGCCCCGTCATCGCTTGCCGACTCTCGCCGAATATCTCGAACGGTGCGGCGTCGTCTCTCACCGACGTCAAAAACAGGCCGTGTCGCGGCTGGTCCTGGGATGGCGGTGTAAATGCGACGGGCATCTGCAAACCGCCGCCAGCCGCTTCTACCAACAAATGTAGATTCGTCGCGTCGATCGTTTCCCCTGCCACGTAAAGAATCGGCAAGCCGCGCCGCAGCAAATCGGCGAACAGCGTGACGTTGTCGGCGGACATCTTGCCCGGATGATCGATCACGATCAAATCGGCGGCAGCAAAACTGTCGCGATTGACATTAACCGGATCGATGCGCACGACGCGCACTGATGCCTCTTCAGGACGATCGCTGTCTGGTGCGAGAGCCCGTTCGAGAAAATAACTGGACGAAGGACGGTGATCCGCCGATTGTCGAGTCAACAATGAATACAGTGGTTTGGCCCTCACCTCGACGATAAAGGCCCGCTCGTCGTCGGCGGCTAGCGCGTCATTGATTTTTGTCAGCCGCGCCGTTCCGATCTGCCACCCCGTCTGCCGCAACTGAATTTCTTGTACGAACGTCGTCCGCCGGTTCGCGGGGCACATCCCTTCGACGCGAAACGTCGCGTCGCCGACAACGACTTCCGTCGCGACGCGCTGATCCACGGACGAATAGTTGCCGATTTCGATTTCAAGCTGCGTCGCTTCACCTGCGGCGGTGCGCTTTCGAATCTGACTTCGCAGCAGTGCGACGTTGGCGGGCGCGGCATCGGAGCCCGCGGCTTGGAGCTGAATTTGCGTCTGCTGAGGCAACGGCGAGAAATCGGCCCGCGCCCAATTCGATCGCTGAAAGTCGCTGATGATCACCAGCTCACGGCCGCGGTCGTCGTTCTCCGACTCAAGCGCCAACATTTCGGCGGCCTTAGCGATCGCTCGATTGATGTCGAGCCGCTCCGGACGCACCGACGCTTGCGAAAGTTCGTCGCGCAGCGCCTCGAAATTCTGCGACGGCTGCTCGAAAGCGGACCGTGACGACGCACCCGCGAGAATCAAGTTGACCCGCAGGCCGGGACGATATCGCAAATGGTCCGCCGCGAGCGTTCGCCCGCGCTCGAACGCCGCTACGCCCCGATCCAGCGCGCCCATGCTCTGACTGACGTCGAGAATCACCACTCGCAAGGCCGACCCCGATTGCGAATCGGCAACGAGCGGTTCCTCACCGAATTGTGGCCTCGCAATAGCAAACGCGACCAACAGCACCGCCAAAGTGCGCAGCGCGAGGACGATAAAATCGCGTAGCCGATGCCGAGTGCGCCGTTGGGTGACCGCTTCGCGGACGAACCGCAATGTCGACAGCGGCATGCGCACCGGGCGCGGCTTTGTGAGCCAATGCACGGCGAGCGGCAAACCGACCGCGGCGATTCCCAAAATGATGGCCCACGGGTGTAAAAACATGGCTAACCCGTTCTCTCGACCAAAAATCCCTGCAACGTTTGCAAATACGATATGGCAGTCGATACCAGCCGGTAATCGCATCCCCCCGCCAGCGCGAATTGGCGGACCGTCGCCAGATGCGACTTGAAACGCGATTGATACAACGCGCGAATTTCGCTCGGCGAGCACGAGAGATGTCCGTCGTTCTCCATCCCGTCGAAGCGATACGCCGCTCCGTCGGGAAGACGCTCTTCGTCGGGATGTACGACGTGCAACACCACGACTTCCCAACCCCTGTGCCGGAACAACCGCAACGCCGCGAACACGTCGTCCAGATCATCCATCAGAAAGTCGCTCATCAACAACAGCACGCCGCGGCGAGTTGATCGTTCGAACAAACCGCGCAGTGCATCAGCCATCGTCGACGACGGGCGGGTCGAGAGTTGTTCGATTCGCTCTTGCAGCAGCGTAACGTGCGTCAGCGTGCCGCGGGGCGGGATGTACTCACGGACGCCGTCATCCATCACGGCAATGCCGACTTGGTCCTGCCCCTGCGAAATGATGTGCGTCAGCGCGGTGGCGAGATATTGAACATAACGGAGTTTTGAAGAGGGCTCACCCCGGTTGCCGGCGAACAACATCGAGCCGCTGGCGTCGAGGGCCAGCGTGCAGAGCAGATTCGTTTCGTCCTGATGCAGCCGAATGAAGGCTTTTCCCGTTCGTGCGAAGACTTTCCAGTCGAGTCGGCGCAGGTCTTCCCCGCCGGAGTATTCGCGAAAGTCGACGAATTCGCCGGCTCCTCCCTGCTGCCGCGATTGATGCCGGCCGCTGTAAGCCCCTTCGATGCGGCGACGGGTTGTAAATCGCATGTGCGCGAGCGAGGCCAGCGCACGAAGATCGAGAAATCGGCTTCGCGTGAGAGTGCTCATGCCGCGACTTCTTTCAGCAGATGATCGACGATTTGCTCGGAGGTAATCGAATCGCCCACCGCGCGGTGGTTGACGATCAGACGATGGCGCAAGATCGGATGGGCCACCGCCCGCACGTCTTCGACCGTCGGTGCCGTCCGCCCGAACAACAGCGCTCGCGCTTTGGCTGCCAACACCAGATTCTGCGACCCGCGCGGCCCCGCCCCCCACGCGACGTATTCCTTTGAAAAAGAGGACGCGCGAGTGTCATCGGGACGACTCGAACCGCACAATTTCACCGCATATGCGGCGACGTTTGGGGGAAGCGGCACAGCAAATACCAGATTGCAGAGATTCAAAAACGTTTCGCGATTAAGCGCCGCTTTGGGCAGATGAGTCGGCCCCGCCGTTGTCCGCATGACAATTTCCTCTTCCTGCTCCGGCGAGGGATAACCGACGCGGATTTCCATCATGAAGCGATCGAGTTGCGCTTCCGGCAGCGGATACGTCCCTTCCTGTTCGATAGGATTCTGCGTGGCGACGACGAGAAATGGTTCTTCGAGATGGTATGTCTTGCCCCCCACCGTCACATGCCGTTCCGCCATCGCTTCGAGCAATGCCGATTGTGTCTTCGGTGCCGCGCGATTAATTTCATCGGCGAGCACGAGATTGGCAAAGACGGGCCCCTGTCGAAAAACCATCTGTGGCCCCTGATCGTCCGCGCGTCCGAGCAGTTCGTAACCGGTGATATCCGACGGCATCAAATCGGGTGTAAACTGAATGCGGGCGAAGTTCCAGTCGAATGCGGATGCGAGCGCCTTAACCATCAGCGTCTTCGCCAATCCGGGGACGCCGACCAACAAGGCGTGCGAACCGGTGAGAGCACACATGAGTAATTCGTCGATGGTTGCGTCTTGACCCACGACAATCTGATGCAAGCTGTCGCGAATCGTATGCACGCGGTCCGCGAATTCTTCGACGCGCTCTTGAGCAACCGTGGACGTGACGGCGTCTGACATGAGAATTCTTTCAAGTGAAATGTGATCCAACGATTCAATGCGCAGCAGAAAGCCACAGAACATGATTGTCACTCATGAAGAGTTATCATACGTTCTTGCACTTGCCGCTCGCAAGCGAAACGGCAAATGCATTGGCGTAGATGCATTCGGCAGAACTTCCAATGGCGATTCGCATGCATTAACTTTCACGTGAGATTCAACTCCTCCAGCTTCTTTGTGGGCGCATTGCCGAGTACACGGAGTATTACCTGCACGAGCGGCCGCACCAGGCGATGGAGAATCGCCCGTTGACCGGGGAATGGCCCGAGCCGGTGGAAATGTTTTCATCCGGTGGAGCGGAGTCGATCGTTTGCACAAAGCGGCTCGGCGGCGTGCTGCGGCATTATGAGCGACGGGCGGAGTGAGCGGCTGGTGGAATCATCCCGCGGTTGCTGGTTTCCACCCTGTTCCGGTAGCGAACCTCCCGTACCGTAACGTTCTACGAAAGGCCGACGCCATCGGTGCGGGTCTTGTCGGGGACCGTCAGGTGGTTCTGCAACTTGTGGAGTGCGGGTCGGAACAGCAGTAACGCCACCGCGACATAGGCGATGCCGCCGCCGATATTCCAGATGGTGTGGTTGAGGTTATCGTCGAAGCTAGCGAGCACAACGGCGAGCAGCGCCGGGTGCCACTTAGTGCCACCAGCCGCGCACCGGCCATACGCGGATATGAATTGCGACGGATCGCCATGCTACACCGCATGCGGATTCTTAACGCCACGTCAATGCGCCACGACTTCCGGACCCAACCATTGATACGGCGGCGGCTGAGTTGTCGCGCGATCGAGGCCCATGATCAGCGCCACGATCCCGTCAATGCGTTCGATGCTCTTCTTCTTCGACGGCTTCCAGTTGTCCGCGGCGTCCTGTTCGAGGCTCACATTCCCGGCCATCCAGCGGAGCACCGGGTGCTGGGCATGCGCGATCTTGTGTGACAGCACGAGTTCATCAAGTTTCTCGGTCGGCGCATTCATGCTGGCGTATCCCTGGCCGAAAGCCACCATCGGGAAGCCGTCGCCCAGCAGTTGCGTCGACAGCTGCGTGGCATTCCAGCGGTCCAGCGCGATCTCGCGAATCTCGAACTGTTGTCCCAGCTCGTTGATCTTCTTGCGAATGACGTCGTAGTCGATGACTTCACCCGGCGTGGCCGTGATGTGCCCCTGATGAATCCATTGCCTGTACGGCACGTGATCGCGGCGCTCGCGCTGCTTCGCCCCTTCCTCCGGCACCCAGAAGAACGGCAGCACGTCGTAGCGTTCCTCGGCTCCCTCCGCGGCCGGAAATACGAGCACCAGCGCCGAGATGTCGGTCGTGCTCGACAGATCGAGCCCCGCATAACAGGTTTGACCGTCGGCGATCGTGAGCGATTCGCCGCAGGCGTCCCATTTCGTCATGTTGATCCAGCGCACGTCCTGTTCGGTCCACTGGTTTAACCGATAACGCCGGAATGTGTTCTCTTTCGCCGGCGATTCCTGCGCTTCCCGGCAATCTTCGGCGAACTGTTCCTCCTTAATCGTGATCCCCAGGCTGGGATTGGCTTTCCGCCACACTTCGGGACCGGTCCAATCATCGTCCGGATCGGCAGCCGTGATGTACGGGAAGAACGACAGATCCTCGATCGTGCCGTCGAGCACTTTCATGGCATAGTCGTGCTGTTCCCAGCAGATCGAATGACGGTCGTAACCCGCCGTAGTGACTGGCCTGTCGAGGTGCTAGTAAGCGATCAAACTGTCGAGAATCGCATGACGGACTGGGCGAAGTTCCCCGGTCATGACATCCATTCCAACCTCAGGATCAGCAAGCTGATTTAGGAGCTCCGACTCAGCCCAGTCGCGGAAACCGTCTGGATATCCAATAGATGCCGTGATTAGCCTTGAAAACGATCCCTTTTCCGAAGGGGAGGGTGAAGCTTGAAGACGCGATAGAAGCTTAGTGCTGAGATCCGAATCGGATGCAATTCGTCGTGTGATAGGCTTGCAAAAAAGAAGTTGCGATACGAATGGTAGCCGACGGGCTGCACAAAGACGCGCAATTAGATCCTCGACTTCAGTCGTTGTGCCGATGCGACAGACGAGTCGAACATGAACCTCATCGGCAAATCGACCATGATACTTGTCTAAGGACTTGTAGGTCGTCCGGAGAAGATCATGTTCCGGCGAAATTTCGCAGATTGCGAGTAACTTCTTACTATAAAATGGAACCCCATTTCCGCCCGAGAGGATTCTCTCAACGACACCTTCGTTTCCAGGGAAGTGCGATCCAAGAATGTCGGCGGCAGTAACGGCAGCCTCCCCGGAAACATCAACTTTATCATCGTCAATTTGAAGCGTTTCCAGACAACACTGCATTAGAAGCTTGCTGCGAGGTCTTGCGCGTGCCACGAACTGAAGAGCTATGGCATCCAAGCTTTTCGTCGGCATCGACTCGATATGCTCGATTGCTTCCTGGCACGGCAGCATATGTTGATCCGCAAAACCCCATAAATATTCCCAGGGGTTGGGGCTTGCTGGACTCTTTGACAGTCGCGCCCAAAACGTTTCTCCAAATTCGAGTTTGATCGCCTCCCACTTCGTCAAGATGCAATGGACGAGCGGAATGTTTGGCCCGTGCGCAAAGGGCGAATACAGATTGATCGCACACAATCGGCTGTCTCCAATCGTTTCCACTGCATCTCGCATAAGATCGAGACGCTGCAGTTCCACGAGTCCGCAGAATGCCGCTTGGCGTCGGGCTTGGTGATCGGGGCCATAGCAGCAGATACTCTCAGTGAGATTTCGTAACGTTGGATTTAAGTCCAACCCAAACGATTTCAATCGTTCGCAATAAGCAAGGGTTGCTTCGGTCTTGATTTCCGCATTCTCTTCGAGATCGCAGGCACCGAAAAGCTCCAATCCAAACGACTCCTCAAGCAGCGATGATCTCAATTGACTCACCGCGACTTCACGTAGACGTTCTGGGAGTGGCGATGCTATCTGTATTACGCGGTTGCGAAATTCCCGATCGTCTCGATATGCGTTCGCAATGCATTCGATACTCGGCGAACCAAGATCGCGCAAGCGTCCGGCAAGCGCATCACGGGCTATTTTTCTCACGCGCGCGTCGTCTGGAAACCTGGAAATCAATATGGCTTTGACGGACGCTAGGTCTGTTTCTGAAATATTCGTCCGAGAAAGAATTTGCTCCGCGGCGACGTCGACCAGTGTGCAATCACCCGCACTCAATTCGACGAGACCACGAAAGACAAGGTCTGGGCGAACGGTGTTATCGTGAAGTAGCTCGACCAAACGTTTTCGACATTCTTCAGTGTCACGAATAATCGTTGGGAGTTGTGAGCCAATACATGCGGCTTTGGCATTATCACCGAAAGCGATCTCTTTCAATGGTTCTCTAATCTCGTCGTCGTCTGGCCCCCATATATCCAATAACGCAGCGACCGACCAAAAAGGAAAATCGTTATTCATGAGCGATAAAAGCTTGCGTTTTGCCCGCTCGCTGCGGGTCAGAAGCGCGGCATCGTAAACGTCATGACTAGTCCACCTCTGTTTTTCGAGCCAGTCGTCGACGGCATTAGAAATGTCAACATTACCTGCGAACACCTCTGCAAGTCGTGGAAAAGCATAGCCGGGTGGCAAGGTAATAAACGGAAACTTTTCGTTCTGAATTTCACGAACGCACAGTTTGGCTACGTCCACATCACCTGGAAACGCTTCCATAAGAACTCGCATCGCTACCGAGCGATCGATTTGTCTCGCACCGTGCTCATTCACCGCGCCGTCTAAACACGTCTTCTTAATCGTCTCGCATTGCGGCCAACCGTTTATGAGCAGTGGAACGAGCAAATCTCCGAAGTTACATAGCGTACTACCTCTAGTGGCGAGGTCGAGAAGATCGCTTCTATCCGCTTCGCAATGCTGACCGCATTTGATTCGGCCAAAGATTGCAACTACTCGCAGGTCAGGATCGAGTGATCGACGTGCCGATGCAATGGCTTCGGGCAGGTCTCGGTGGTTGGGCCAGCCGTTGATTAAGGCCTCAAGAGACACGGCCCTCAACGATGGACGTGCATCTTTGCACGCGTGCCTCGCGAAATCGTCACCGATCTCATGATCACCGTCTGCCAGATGACATAAAGCCTGTGCCGCCGACCGTTGATTCCATATATCTTCGTCATGAATTCCGTTCCATAAGCAGTCGACAACTTCCCTCGAGATCGGCCAGCGCGCCATCGACTCATAAATGCCGCTGCGCCACTTGATTCGACACGGGAACCATTCGGTGATTTTCTTCTTGATTAGCTCTTTAATAACGGTAGCTCTACATCCATTAAGAGCGATTCGCAAGAGTCGTTCCCTTTGCGGCATCCAATCGCCGCGCTCAATTTTCACGAACGTCGATTCCGCGATTCGCCGTGCACATTCTGGTGGACATCTAACACTCCCGAAGGCAATCTCTGCCACAGTCGCTTCAATTTCGTGTTGCCCGGACACATTCGCCGCGGCGTACTTGCTTTCAATTGCTTCGACGAACGACAACAGATCCATCGGCCTTCGCGTTAAATATAACAGACACATCAACGTCTCGTGCCACTGTGGATTCCCAGAATGGTGCTTAACAACCGCTGTTTGTTCCTCAAACGTCGAATAACTCAAATGAAAGGCTGCAAGGTACTCCTGAAATGTCCGATGAAAGAAGCCAAGCTCATGATTTGATCGTCGCACTAACAACCCGGTCTCGCCTTCCCCGATGTCGAGGAGTCTGCGACTAAAACGTCGTGCGTCAGGCTGATTGAATCCAAAACCACGCTGGTCGTCGCGTAAAAAATCTTCGAGGACCGAGGTCGCAGCTCGCTGGTCGATCGCTCCGCCCGTGTCGTTGGATTGAAGGTAGTAGGCAACATGTGCAAGGGCACGAGTGACGTCGTCATCCGTAAGTTCCGGATCGGTGAACTGCACCGATGCAGAAACTCTTCGTCTATGTGGTTGCGTCGCGACGAGGTGGGCGACCATCGATTCGTAAGCCTTAAATCGCCCGTCTGGCAATGCGGATCGCTGCAAACGGTGGTAGATCAGAAGCAACAATAAGAGAGGAATTTTTGCAAGTTCTCGCAAGTCATGTGACCGCTCCAACTCTGTCAAAAACTTGTCAGCCTCAAGTTTAAAGCGGTCGTCGCTATTCACTGGACTTCGACTCTGCTCATCATTAACTTCGTGGTTCGAGTGGGCGAACCACGTTGCCACTAGCCGTTTCTGCTGGATCGTTGAAAAATCTGCAATCTGTGCAACTTGCCACTGGTCGGTGGGTATACTGAGCATTCTGAAGCCGCGTGGACGGCTGGTCGCGACCAACGGGACGTTTCGCTGTTCGACGAAAACCTGAAGCTGGCTTATTGCGAGCGCAGCACTCTCTTTGCTTTGCCATTCGTCCAGTCCGTCGACAAGCAACAACAGGCGATCATCATCGATCGCGGCTTCAACCAATGGCCACAATCTTTCTTCGTTAAAACTTTGAAACCATTGTCGAATTACCTCACTTAGAGATGACACTTCTTGTCGGTTGGCGATAGTCTTCGTCCAAAACGCGAAAGGCACCCAAACGGGAAGGTGACGTCCCCAGCGACGACAGACCTGTTCCATCTGTGGAGCATGTTGCAGCATGTCGATTGCTGAGAAACGCAACAGCGTACTCTTTCCTGAGCCCGGTACACCCAACAAAATCACTCTCTCCGCAGTCGCTAACCAGCTGTCGATTGCTGTTCGTTCATCGATAGTACGTACGCCAGAGCCTTCAGCGTGACGATTCCCAGCTCGAGCAGAATCTGGACTTGCGTAATGTTGTGTGTCGGGCTTAGTTTCGCGAGGTCGATCTGAGCCGGATGAGCCGCCGTTAGCAGTTGTTCCGATCGACCGTCTAGCGATGACGTCGGGGAAGACGAATCGCTTTTCAATCGGCAGCACGGCGCGCTCTGAGAGTTCGCCCATTGGCATGCCTGGATCTTGCGAATTGAAGACTTTCCGGTAGAAGTCCCCCAGGCGCTGACGATATTCCACAACTTGTTGCGGAGCTAGACGGCGGTTAAAACGAACCGCCACATCTTCGCCAAGGAATTGCCGTACCCATTCTCTTCCAAAAAACTCGTCGACCAAATCATAATGGTCTTGTTTCTTCAGTTCTAAAGAAAGTTGGTGGCTGTCCCACGGTACTAGGGCAATACCTTGCCGCTTGAGCAAATCAAACTGTTTCTCGAATGCGTCACTGCGATTACTGTTTTTCAAACTCTCTTTCGTACAAAGAACCAGTGTGTCCGACTTATCGCGCCAGTCCCCGTTTAGAAAGGTTTCAACTGCTTTCTTGATCTTCGCAGGACCGAATTTTGCTTCGCGTTTGCATTGATAAACGCGGTATTTCGCGCTGAGCTCAGTTCTGGCAAAAATATCAATGCCTTCTTGCTTATCACCATGGACACCATAAAGCTGACAGTGCTCAACATCGGCCTCGCGTCGCGCTAGCCGAAGGCAAAGTCGTTCAAAACTCTCCCATGTAAGATCTCCGAAGGGTAGATCTTGCTTGCGCGTGCAAGTGGGTGGAAGAACGGTGTCGATGGGAGGCGTGTCCAGCCACGTCGGAATTTGTTGTAGGTCACCCATCGTCTTGTTATTCCTTCGCTCTGCAACTCATCGGTTCAGGTTAGAACGGAGATCTCCGCGGGTGCATGGCAGGTTGCGTCTGCCAGAATCGGCGGCGTCAACATAAAATCGCCCGAGATGTGCGAACTATCACGGCTCGAAAGTTTGGACTTACCCACAAATGCTGCACTGTATTCCTGAACTTGCAGTGACCGGCGTTGTTGGCGAAAGCCATCTCATGATCTTACACGACGGTTGTGAGCAGGTGAATGTCGCGGCAGACATGTGGATCTATTGTTGTCCTTTCTCGCTGAGCCAGTCCCCGCCAGCCGATCTGACCTGCCTCCATCCGATCCCTTGGAACCTGCAATCGTCGGATTAGCGTCGAACAATGCAAGAATGGTGAAGGCACCTCGTCGGTTACCTGTCATGTTTTACCGAAACCGGAAATCCGGCGGCCCGCGGTGCTGCTTTTTGAGTAAATGCTCCGGAATCTCGATCACGCGCCGTTCGCCCGACGGTTTTTCACCCAGCAGACTCACGCCCAGCATCAATGCCCCGACGGCGCAGCCGACGAGGCAATCGAGCCAGTGATTGTCGGGGTGTTCGGGACGGACTTTCCACTCCTCGACCGTGCGGCCGCGGCCTTGGGTTGTCACCTTGTACTCGGCCGTCAGGTGCTCGGCGAGCAGGCAACATCAACCGATCATGAGCCGCAAAAGTAATTCATGACCCCTCCCGGCTGGTCATAATAGTTCGCATACCGCGATTGCGTGGTGGCGCGGTCGAGGCCCATGATCAGCGCCACGATGCCGTCGATGCGTTCGATGATGTGCTTCT
>JBBECD010000056.1:0-6606 GCA_040881995.1 Planctomycetaceae bacterium | reverse complement strand
CCTCATCCCTCATCCCTCATCCCTCATCCCTCATCCCTCATCCATCATCCTTCATCCTTCATCCTTCATCCTTCATCCTTCATCCTTTGATTTCACCCCGTCCCGCAGATCGATTTGCCGCTTGACAAGAGGTCGTCGCAGGCTTGGCCTAATCGCCGGGCGACGGATTCTTCGCCTTTCTTGAGATAGCCGCGCGGGTCGTACGCCTTTTTGTTGCCGACTTCGCCGTCGATTTTGAGGACGCCGTCGTAATTCTTCAGCATGTGATCGGCGATCGGCCGCGTGAACGCATACTGCGTGTCGGTGTCGATGTTCATTTTCACGACGCCGTAACCGAGCGTTTCGCGGATTTCTTCGACCGGCGTTCCCGACCCGCCGTGAAACACGAGATCGAACTCGGCCTCTTTGCCGAATTTCGCCATGACGGCATCTTGTCCTTTTTTGAGGATGTCGGGCCGCAGTTTGACGGAACCCGGTTTGTAGCTGCCGTGGACGTTGCCGAACGTCGCGGCGAACATGTAACGGCCGAGCCCTCTGAGCGATTCGTAGACGTAGACCATGTCTTCGGGAGTCGTGTAGAGCCGATCGGAGGGAACTCCTTCGCGGTCGATGCCGTCTTCTTCACCGCCGACGACGCCCGCTTCGACTTCGAGAATGATTTCGTTTTGCGCGCAGAGTTTCAGGTACTCTTGCGAAAGCGTCATGTTCTCTTTGAGCGGCAAATCGGCGGCGTCGAGCATATGCGAGTGAAACAGATTCGGCAGGCCGGCGGCGCGGCGGCGCGCGGTTTCCTGGACCAACGGTCTCAGGAATTTTTCCGCCTTGTCGGGCTGACAGTGATCGGTGTGCAGCGCGATCAGCACGTCGTACTCGGCGGCGAGGCGGTGAATCGCCTCGGCCAGCACGATCGCGCCAATGACCATTTTCTTGACGTTCAATCCGGAGGCAAACTCCCCGGCCCCCGTGGAAACCTGCAGGATGCCGTCCGACTTTTTATCGGCAAAGCCTTTTAACGCCCCGTTAATGGTGGGCAGAGACGAAATATTGATCGCCGGATAGGCGTAATTATTTTTCTGAGCGGCATCCAACATCGCGGCATACTGCTGTGGAGTGGCGATAGGCATTGGTGACTTCCTCATGGCTGGTGATCGGTGTCGATCGTGCGACGGCTTTAACTGCCGATAGGTTATCGCACGAGGCCGATTCTGTCCAATGGAGAATCAACCGGGAAGCGGTCGGAAGCGGAGGCCGCTCAGTTCACGCCGGGCAAAGGAAGCACATTCAGCTTCTTCAGCAGATCGATGTTGAACGGCGAGAACTTTTCGTCCTCGGGTTCACCCGGTTCTTGTTCGATCGGGTTACCGCTTTCCAACGGCACGTCGCCGAGTTCGTGCACATGAATCTGCACGTCGTCGAAAAGGACGTCCCCCAGCCCGCCGAGCGAAAACGTCAGCACGTAATCGCAGTCGACGTTCACTTCGCGGAGGATTTCGAAACGCTGCCACGTGCCGGCGGTTGCCGCTGACGGGCCGGCGGCGTTCGACGAGCCGGTGAGCTGGATTTCTGATGAGGGTGTGACGGTTTCGGCATTGCGTGTGCGCGGCTTGATGGCGTCGACCTTGGGGCCCCAGCGGAGTCCTCCCTGCGAACCGAGAAGATTGTCGTAAACCATCACTCCGTCGAGATTCGCCGCCACCGGGGTGCGAATGCGAATCCAGCCGCTGACTTGCAGCAGGTCGCCCGGTCGCACGGAAAACGGCGGGCTGTGCACTTCGATGCGCTGCTGCCGCAAGATGTAAGGTTTTTCGATACCCGCACGAACCGCCGAAGCGAGCCGCAGGCAGAAGTCTCCCTGATGCGCGAGCGAGCCAAGTTGCGCCGTCGAGACGACGGAGTCTTCGGTCATCTGTTCGTGTCGCCAGCCGTCGACGATCATTTTGTCGAAGTCTTCGAAGTCACCGGAAGGGAGCCGGTTTTCCGTGGGGATTTCCGCGGCTTTGGCAATGCGCTTCAGCATGCGCCAGTGGTCGGGCAGGGTCTGGAAACAGAGCGTGTGCGGACTCGAAGCCGGCGAAGGCCAGCGCCGCGTCGCCGCGTCCCAATGTTCCCGCTGCAGAATTCGCAGAAATTGCATGACGTTGGCGGCTTCATCGCATGCGGACGAAAATTCCTGTCGCTCGAGCGCCCGTTCGGCGGCCCGGAGGTGCTTTCCGGCCTGGTTCAGCCGGTTGAATGCCTCCGGAAGCGCTGCACCGAGCGATGTCAACTCGGCGTCGACGTCCGCCGTCCGCTTGAATTTCGCCCGCGCCAGTTCGACCGCCGTCTGGGCATGTGACGAGTTGAGATCGCGAATCCGCGAGCGAAACGCTTCCTTGATTCTCGAATCGGACGTGAGCACGATCGCCGTCGTCATGTCGAACCGGCTCAACTTCAGTTCGACGCCGCCGGCGACGCGTTTTTTGGGGACGTAACGGATTCGTGTCGGCGTAATTTCCCAGGCAGAGGCGGTTTCTTCCACGTCCGAGACGAGGATTCTTACGTCTCGGGCCGTCATTCCCCCCGGGACGAATTGGGCGTGGTCCTGGTAACAAATCGGCAAAATCAACCGTCCGTACGGACTGCGGAATAAGGCGGCTTCGTAAATCACATCCTCGGGACCGCGGGACGACCGTTTCGCCGCGGAGTCCGCTCGCCGTCTGTCCGTTTGACGGGGCGTCTCCTCGGCCTCGGGAGCATTCGGGTCGTACGACTTCCGGCCCTGGAATGAGATGACCTTGGCATTGGCTCGCTGCGGCGGCGGTTGGTCGTTGATCGAAAAGGGGATTTGCGTCACCAGCGTCGACGTCGCCAGCATCGGGCCGAGCAACTGCAGTTCGTGATTGAGCTGCGTTATCGCCAGTCGACGCTCGACGGCGAACGGATCGTCGTCATCCAGCGGCGTCGTCGACCAGTAGCCGATCCCCTGACAACCGGCCGCCAAGGCGGCGAACAGTTGCAGCCGGAGCTGTTCGGGTTCGAGATACACCGGTTGACCGACGGCGGAGTTCCGCGACGAAGCCAATGCGGGATACGGTTCGGTCGCCATCCAGGTCCAGACGAAACTCCCGGGAATTGCGAGGTTTCGGCTTTCTCTCAGCCAGTCGCGATAGGCGCGGAGCGGGAATGTGGTCTGCATGACGGGCCGGCTCGTCCCCAGCAGCGAGATGTTACGCGAGCTGACCCGTTCCGACCCTTGCACGTCCGCCATTAACGGTCGGTCGAAATGGCGGTCGGCCGTGCGGACCTGTTCGGCCCAGTTCATCAGGTTTTTGTGCATATCGGGACTGATTTTCGACCCTAGCATCCAGAAGGCGATCGTCTCGGTTTCCCGCGAAAAGGGGACCAGCGAGGCGTATTGCGAGTCGAGCCAATTTCCCCCGGCCGATTTCGGTTGCGGAGGCACCGCCGTCGCCCACAGGTCGAGTTCGCGGAACTGCTTCAGCAAAACGTCGTCCTGATAATCGGGCACCCAGACGACGTTCACGCCCAGCGACTGCAACTCCCGCGGATCTTCGCCGTGATACGGCGTCATGATCGGAAAAAACGGTCTGCCGTCGACCTGCAAATGACCGAGGCGCAATTTCACGCGTTTCTGAATGACGTTTGCCGCCTCGTCGGAAACGGCGGGAGCGGCCGTTACGCGGGGAGGAACGATCGGGCCGAATGTCGCGTCGTCAACGGCGACGTTGACGATTCCGGGTTCCATGGGAATCTTGAGAATCATGCCGTCGACATACGCATCCCGCAGATCTTCAGCCGGAAAACGCGACCGCATGTGGACGATCTCTCGTTGTATTTTCTTTTCATCGGCGCGGCATTCGAGTTTCTGCCAGCGGTCCTCCGACTCGTAGCGAGAACCCTGAATGAGCACGAACGCCGGCTTCGACGTGTTCGGATCGATTTGATGCGGAAAGACCATCCGAAAGTTCAACACGGCGCCGTTGCGGGTGGAGTTTACCCAGACGGAGGCGGTCAATTCGTCAATCACCGCCGCTTCGGGGAGTTTGTGCTCCAGCAGAATGTTCGTCGGCTCGCCGCCGGCCCGAAACTGAAACGATTCGCTGCCTGCTCCGGAGTGTGAGAAGTCGGCGACACGTTGATGGGCGAGAGCCTTCGACCGCGTGTTGGAATAAAAGATGGTCCAGCTCGTCTGCTCCGATTCGAAATCGTTCGTCCAGTCGCCGGCGAAACATCGCGGCCCGATACCGCCGGGCATGCACAGGAACAATAAACCGATAACAACGACTCGGCGCACCATACGCGGCGACGTGGAATCGGCCGTCGCGAACGAAATCCGAGCCGCTGAGGTGCGGGTTCTTCCGTGGGGAGAACGCGCACCGTCGGCTTGTGCGGCGAGGAAATGTGCACAATCGTTAAATCCGCTCATGGAGTCCGGAATTTCAGCGGTTCGTGACCAGAATTTGAGGTGGTGAGCAGTCTCACGTCGAAGGGGATTCGTTCCACTTGATGATCATCGCATCGAGGCCGCGGGAAGAGCGCAAATCGTGTAATGTAAGGGATTTTGAATTTTTCGCCAAGACGAGACGTACAACCTTTAGAACGGCGGGCCGCAGGCGGCGATGGGGTCCATATCGTGTAACGTCTGTTATATAGGTGTCTTACGTCAAGCCCTTGAGTTTTGCGGCAGACTGGCACACAATCTGTAGATGAAATTATCAACTCGATCATTCAACTTCTGACGAACAACTGACGCCATGTCCATAAAATCACGAATTCCTGATGACGGTTCCGAAGACCTTTCCCGAGAGATGCTCGATCTCGGGCAACGGATCGGTCAGCTTCCCGCCCCGTATCAGGATGAAATGCAGGTGCTCTACTCGCGCGTGGTCGACTCCGTCAAACGGCGTCGCCGCATTCTCACGCTTGTGCAAGAAGCCCTCTCGCAACTGCGTCTGGACATCAAATACCTGATGTTCGACCTCGAAGTCACCCGCCGCGAACGCGACGAACTCCGCCAGCGGCTGGACGACTGATGTGAGGGATGAGGGATGAGGGATGAGGGATGAGTCAGAAACGCAAATGACTCAGTCGTGATACCCTTTACGCTCGGAAGACGACGGGAATGAGAAAAAGAACATCGCCAGTCCGATGCCGATGCCCCAGCTTCCTCCCCGAAAACCGCCGCTCAACCACATCAGAGTCGAAACCCCGACAATGAGCAGTGAAACGATGCAGCGCCAGCCCCACGGCAAATCGAACCACCAATCCATCGTTCTACGCCTTTCGATTGCTTGATCGACGCTCAACGTTCGAACTCATTCGTCAGATCCGGCCATTTTATCTTCCGGATCGCGACGGCTCCAGTACCAGGCGAGCATTGTCGCGGTCAACATGCAGCCGAAGGTGTACGTCGCCGTCGGGATGGCGACCGCCGGGTATTCGGGAAACAGTTTGATCGCGAGCACCGTTCCCACGCCGGCGTTTTGCATGCCGACTTCGATCGATAACGTCCGTCGCATTTTCTCCGGCAGACCGATCGCTCGGGCGGCGTGGTAGCCGGTCAGATAACCGAGCACATTGACAGTCAGTAACGCCAGCAGCGTCACCGTGTGAATCTTGGTGATTTCTTCGCGGTTCAACGCCACGACGACGGCGATGACCCACAAAATAACCAGGTTGGCAATCGTCGGCGCCGTCGCGTTGGCCAGGCGTTCGAACGGTTTCCATAATCGGCACATCGTGAAACCCGCGATGACCGGCAGCACGACCTCCCGCAACAACTGCAGCGCCACTTGCGCCGGTTCGACCGGAAGCTCGGCTCCCAACAGCAGCCATAATCCGAACGGCACGACCAGCGGCGAGAGCAACGTCGCCGACGTCGTCAGACTGACGGAGTAACTGACGTTGCCGCGAGCCGTCATCGTCAGCACATTCGAGGCCATCGCACCGGGAACGACGCCGACGATAATTAACCCGATGCGATCGGCGTCGTTGAGCTGGAACAGCACCGCCATCGCATACGCCAGCGCCGGCATCGCGAGATATTGCACGCTGGTTCCGAATAACACCGTCGGCCAGCGACGGACCACCTGCCGCATTTCATCCGGCGGCAGCAGACAGCCGACGCAGAACATCGTTAAGGCGATGAGATGCGAAAGAAAGGGTTTGCTGGCGGCAAACGGGCTGGCGACGTCTCCAAACCACTCCGGCCACATCAGCGCGATGAGGGAACTCAAGATCAGCCAGACGATGAGGTAACGCTGTATCATGCCGGTGTTTTAGAGAGTCCAGGGTCCAGAGTCGAGGGTCAAGAAATATAAACGTCCCTCGTTCCCAAGCTCCGCTTGGGAACGCAAGTCTTCGAAGCTCTGCTTCGCTCTTTGTATTTTAGCCCCCGGTCAATGACCGGGGGGATTTCTCGCGCACGTGACCCCCGGCGACTCGCCGGGGGCTAAAGGAAAAAAGCGCTCCGCTACGGAAGCCCTTCGCGTCGCGGCTAACCTTGAATGCAAGACGCACCCTCATCCGGCCTTCGGCCACCTTCTCCCTCCGGGAGGTACCTGTTTAGCGTCCCGCGGATTGCTCTTCCCCCGGATCGCGATTTTA
>JBBECD010000055.1:0-39267 GCA_040881995.1 Planctomycetaceae bacterium | reverse complement strand
CCATCCGCCCCACTACCTAAAAAATCAGGCAAGTTATTTTGACGAGACTCCTAAGTCTCTCGTCGGCAAAATGCGGCGATTCTCACGTCGCCATGCCTTGCGGCTTCGACGCCTTCGGTCGCCTGCTGGGGCTTGTGTGACCGGGATTGTAGCTCCCCGATCAGCAAATGGGCAGGGCCGGAATCGAACCGGCGACACCAGGATTTTCAGTCCTGTGCTCTACCAACTGAGCTACCTGCCCTCGGGCGACCCCGTGAATTCCCGGCATCGCTCTCGAATTGACACGCGAAAAACCCAAAGGTTCCATTCATCGGTTTCGAAGTGTCATATCCGGCACAACTATAAGACAACATGATGACGGTTTGCAACTGAAAGCCGTTGATTTGCCTCCAGGATCCCGCAAGAAATTCTTCGGCTTCGTTACGATGGGCATCTCAGGTGAAACGAGCCTTGATCGTCTCTTCGCCCAGCCGGTGGCAAAAATCTCCAAACGCTTCGCCCGGCAGGCGTTCGCCGACGAACGCCGTCAGCAGCGGGACCAGCGAGGGGGCGACCTCCGCCGTGGGAACCAAGTCTTTGTAGATGAAGGCCAGCCGCGTTCCCTCGGCGTTGCCGCCGACGTAGATCGTGTACTTCCCCAGTGTCTTGCCGACGAAACCGATATCGGGAGTGTAAGGCCGGGCGCAGCCGTTGGGGCAGCCGGTCATGTGGATCGAAATTCGCTCGTTGGGGATGCCGAGCTTTGCGATTTCGACTTCGAGCTCGTCGATGATGCCCGGCAAGGCCCGCTCCGATTCGGTGATCGACAACCCGCATGTCGGAAACGCCGGGCAGGCGATCGAATACCGCCGCATCAGCGTCAGTTCGAAGTCCTGCTTGATGCCGTGCTCGACGAGCATGTTGCTGATGTCGGCTTTGTCCTTCGCTTCGATGTCGCAGAGAATCACGCTTTGTAATGCCGTCAGTCGCGTCGGCATTTTGTATGTGTTGAGGATCTCCCGCAGACCGGTTTTGATCCGCAGATCGCCTTCGTCCTTGATGCGGCCGTTCTCGATGTTGATGCCGAGAAACCAGCGGCCGTCACCCTGTTCGAACCAGCCGATGTGATCGTCGACGCCGGTGACTTGGATGGGGGCCGGTTCCGGCAGCGATTGGCCGTAATACTCTTCGACTTTCTCCTTGAACCGAGGCAGGCCCCAGTTGTGAATCAGATACTTCATGCGGGCGACCTTGCGGTCTTCGCGGTTGCCGAAGTCGCGTTGCACTTTGACGATCGCCTCGGCGACGTCGAGCACCTGGTCGGGAGTCACAAACGCCATATGCTGCGAGACCGCGGGAAAGGTCTTTTCGGCACTCGGTGTCTGTCCCATGCCGCCGCCGACGAGGACGTTGTACCCTTTAATCGCGTCGTTCTCGACGAGGGCGAGAAAGCCGAGATCGTTCGCGTGAATGTCGATGCAGTTGTCTTCCGGCAGCGCGATCGCCGTCTTGAATTTTCGCGGCAGATACGTCTTGCCGTACAGCGGCTCGTCGACCGGCTGGAAGTCGGCGACGTTGGTCTTTTCGCCGGTCTCGTCGTCGCTGAGCCAGATCTCGTAATACGCGGTCGTGCGCGGCGTGAGATGCTCGGCGAGGGCGTCGGCCATCTGCTGCATCTCGTCGCGAACCGAGTTGTTCTTATACGGAGCCGGGCAGCACATCACGTTGCGCTCGACGTCGCCGCACGCCGCGAGTGTCGTCAGCATCGTGCGGTTGATGGACCGAATCGTCTCGCGCAAATCGGATTTGAGGACGCCGTGCAATTGAAATCCCTGCCGGCTGGTAATGCGCACCGTTTCGTTGCCGTATTTGTCGCCGAGGTCGAGTTCGGCGAGAAATTGTTCGGCCGAGACTTTCCCGCCGGGAACGCGCGTGCGGACCATGCACGAGTACGATTTATCTTTGCGGGTGCCGTCAGGATTTTTCGCCTTGCGGGTGTCGCGGTCGTCCTGCAGGTAACTGCCATGATGTTTCAGCAAGTTCGCCGCGTCGTCGGTGAAGTTGTCGAGGCCGTTATGAAGTTCTTCGCCGATCGTGCCGCGCAATTGCCGGCTGGTTTCTTTGAGGGCTTCGACTTTATGCAATTTGCCCGTGGTGGACATGTATTTATGGCTCCTGTCACCGCGGGATGGCGGTGTGATATTGATTCGTGCGTCGAATTCTATCTGTCAGACGAGAAACAGGGGCAACAGGTTCGAATTCTGGTCGTTATAAGGGAAAGCGGATTATTCATAATCTCATACGAGCAGCCCGTTGAAAAGCTGATGTCATGGTAACCCGAAGCGTAAGCGAGGGCAGTTTCCAAGTCGTTATCGTTTCCAGCCGCTCCCCTCACTGACGTTTCGGGTTACGAAAAGCACATTTTCAACGGGCGGCTAGCCCGAAGCGCAAGCGAGGGTTCTTCATCGATCGGAAAGGCACCCTCGCTTGCGCTTCGGGCTAGTATGACGCATACTTCGCGAAATGTCCTGGGTCTTGAATGTCCGGGATAGCGTGAAAATTGGCGGGGAGTATAATCGCTCTTTTGGAATTTTAGTAGAGGGATCGCTATTTCTGAAGTGCCACCGCCCGATTCCGGGCCACATTCTCCGCGATTCTCCGACCGCGTCGCCATTTTTCTGGCGACCGGTTTCGGCGTCGGCTGGATACGTTTCGCCCCAGGGACATGGGGCAGCGTCGTCGGTGTACTGATGGTCGCGGCGGGGCAAAGCCTGTTGGCATCATCGCCCCAAAGAATGCTCGCGTCGATGATTCTGCTGTTCATCGGCATCCCGATTTGCGAGCGCGGGGCGAAACTCATCGGCCGCAAAGACCCCGGCGAAATCGTCTGGGACGAAATCGCCGCGATGCCGATCGTCTTCTGCGCCACAAATTTCAGTTTTTCGTCGGCCGCGATCGGTTTTCTGTGGTTCCGACTCTTCGACATCTGGAAACCGTGGCCGATCCGCCGATTGCAGGATCTCCCCGGCGGGTTAGGCGTAATGATCGACGACATCCTCGCCGCCCTTCTCGCCGCCGCGTGCTTGTATGGGACGATGCATGTGAGGTATCTCGTGCCACTGTAGCCGAGGTCTGAAAGACGCACGGATTAAGGAAGTGTCTCGTTCCCAAGCTCCGCTTGGGAACGCAAGGTCTTCGAAGCTCCTGCTTCGCCGAGTTGCCCGGATTTCCTCACGACCCCGGCGGGGTTGCAGCCATGAGCCGGTGGTTGAGCGAAAAGCGAAACCACCGGAACGGGGATGAAAGCACCACCTAGACCCTGGCGGGGTCGCAAGTCTGGGCTCTTCGACTTCCGCCTTCCCCCATGAAAAACTGAAAAGCAACTTCGCGCTTGAAATTCATTCTTCGGATAAGCAGAATGACGAGACGGAATTACAAATTGGGATAAACAGAATGATTTTCTGGCTATTCCTTAGTTAGGCCATTCTTGCAAACTCTTCTTGGAGGTTCACATGGCAGCCGAGTTTACGTCAGATATTGTGAAGCGCCTGGATCGCCTGGAGCGGCAGAACCGTCGTCTCCGCTGGTTGCTCTTGCTGCTCCCCGCTGTCGCGCTGGCCATCGGTGCTGGCGCTAACACTGATCCTCTGAAGGCGAAGTCGGTTGTCGCCGAACAATTCATCCTGAACGACGCCGACGGGAAACATCGTGGCTCTCTGATGATGGTCGATGGCAGCGCCGTCTTAACTCTTCGGGACGCGGAAGGAAACAACCGAGTCACGCTTCAAGCCGGCGACGACGGTATCGACAGCAAGAAGAAGGGCCCTGGATTGTTCTTGGTGAGCGGCAAGGGGAAGGCGGTAGCCACGTTGTATCATTACAATGGCCTTTCGTCCTCTCTGAGCTTGGCGTCAGCCGATGGAACGGGGCACACCTCGCTGCAATCCGGTTCCGACAGCAATGGACCCGGCTTGTTCATGGCTACCACCAAGGGGCAGAACGTCGTCACGTTGCATCATGTGAACGGCGAGGCATCCCTACTGACGTTGTCGTCATCGGAAGGGAAGCAACTCGTCTCTGCTGGTTTGAACAAGCAGACCGGCGGTGGCTCAGTTTCGTTGATGGATCGAGATGGGAAATTCAGTAATGCAATTGATGTGAAGTCTGAGAAATGAAACGGCCCGGCCGAACAATGCGGTGAACCCAAGCGGCGGATCACGTCGAAATTGAAGGCAAATGTTACTGGCCGCCGTCACGTTACCACAGTCGTTCGGCTAACGGCACGCACGGATGCGAGGGTATAAGCATGAAGCTGTTTCATTGGATGAATGCCGCAGTAACTCGAAATCTTCGAGCCATCGAGATGGTGGGAGTGCTGATGAGGATTTTTAGCTTTTCCCTCGTCAGTTGGCTCGGACCCGGCAGCCCATTCCTCTTTGTCTGGGCCTTTAACACAGTCGACGCCATCATGCTTTCCTGGTGCGCGATCATCAAGAAAGACAGGGCCTACACCCTCCTCAACGTCTTCTGGATAGGCGTTGGAATCATCGGCATGATTCGAGCGGCCGGCTTTACGCAGCCCTGAGTCCGGGGATAGATGTGGGTGCCGGGGGTCACGCGCAAAACGTCGGGCCTTGCTCGATTTGGCTTTGGTTTGTGTGCCACTGGCATCAGCCCGTGTCTTTGGTGGTGTTCTTTGTCCGTTACCGTCTGAATCTCAGAGTTCGAATCATCGATGATTGCTGCCGCATGTCAGCCGATGTGCCGAACTGAAGAAAGAAGAACACTCGCAAGGCCAGTGGCACACAAGTCTGAAGAGTGGACATCGCCCGTGCCACCCGGCGAGCCACCCCGGTTTCTCACGACCCCGAGCGGGCGGGGTTTATCCCCGCCGTTCTTCGCCAGACGGCGGGGGTGAACCCCGCCGCTCATATCCGTTCGTCAATTCTTGGTTCGACCACCATTGAGCGTCGGTCCGGCGCGGTATCGATCAGGCCGGTGACGTTGGTGATCGGCTGGGCGTGGTTTCGGCTGTTCGACGTCTGCAAACCGTGGCCGATCTGTCGATTGCAGGATCTTCCCGGCGGGTTGGGGGTGATGATCGACGACGTGCTCGCAGCCGCCTGTCTTTATGCGACGATGCATCCTGCCGTCGCACGGACAGACATCCGGCCTCACAGAGGCCGGCTACAATCAATCTCGTTCCCATGCTCCCGATGCGCGGTTGATGCCGTCGTTGTGACTTCGAACAATCGGCCTCGGTTGGGAAGAGCACTGCTGAATCAAAGCCGTCAGCAGTGGCACCGGGCGCGATGTGCAGCAATTAAACAGATCAGGCGACGTATTCGGTCGGCCAGCCCTGTAGGGCATGCTCCTGCATGCCTTCCTCTTGTCAATGACATTCCATCACACCAGGTTCGCGAACGAGTCTTTGAAGACGAACGGCAGGCCGGAGCCTGCCCTGCTCAACTACTCAACTGAAGAGTGTACATCGCCCTGCCACCCGCCGCGCCGCCCAGTTCCCTCACGACCCCGGCGGGGTCGTAGCTATTAGCCGGTGGTTGAGCGAAAAGCGAAACCACCGGAACGGGGATGAAAGCACAACATCGACCCCGGCGGGGTCGCAGCCTGGGCGTCGTTCGATGGACTGCGACCCCTTCAGGGTCGGTGTGGAATGGGGAACTCTTCCGGCGGTGTCGCTTTGCTCAACCGCCGGCTAATGGCTGTCACCCCTGCCGGGGTGAAGACTCGATTTGTTCGTCATTTCTTGATTCGATCATCATTGAGCGGCGGGTGGCTGGGACGCGAGTGATACGTTCGCGACCAAAAACGTACCGATCGCGAATCACGTCCTCATGCACCCCATCGCGCTCATGGCCCCAGTCGATCGTGGGGATGACGTCGAACGTCGTTCGACTGGGGCCGTGAACGCGGTCGCTCTGCCCTCTTGTTTCTGCGCAGCCGGTGCGTTTTAATCCTTCGTTCGCTGTTGACCGCCCCAGGCACCCGGCGTTTCGGACGCGGCATCGATCCTATTCCCAAACAGCGCTCCCCTTTCGAAACAACGCTCCTCTTTCCAAACACGGCTCCCCTTCCCCAACATCGATCCGACAACGATGCGAAGCATCAACTCCTCAATAGGCGCGTGGTTGCGCTGAAGCGGGTCGGCACCTGGCCGAGTCGCACGCCGCGCCCCTTCCCGGAACGCCGCCGCCGGACCACTGACCACTGACACCTCCGCACTCGCGAATTTCTCCCAAAGTGTTGTTTGCCATTGTGCGGAGATGCGCGCAAAGTGGTGATTTTGCGCTCGCGAGTGACGCTTTTGAGCGCGCGAGTGATGCTTTTGCGCGCGTTTCATACGCGCAAAATGCATTTCAAACAACTTTTCGACGTGTTGTTTGCTGACCTGGTTTTTCCAATTTCCCCATATTTCGGCCCGATCTGTAGGGGAACCGCCGTGTTTGGCATCGGCGGGTGATTTGGGGCTACCTGGTTTACCTCGGCTACCTGGATTGGTGGCTTGGGAGGGGCTTATTCGACAAAACGCGGATTTCACATGCACGCGATGACATGCGTGCGCAGCGCGCATTTTGCGTCGTCGGCGAGGGGTTCTTAAAGGCTGACGGTGGAATGAGTTCGATTTCGGACACGAAGTCGATTCGGGCGCGCTTTTTGGCGCTGAATTGCGCGCAAAGCGTCGTTTTTCACCGTTTTTCACCGTTTTTTGCGCTTTTTGGTCACTTTTGCGCGCTAAAATGCACCCTCATCCGGCCTTCGGCCACCTTCTCCCGGGGGGAGAAGGGGTTACGACGCGCGCAGTGCGCTGCAATGCGCATTTTGGCTGGTTTTTCGTCGCGCGATTTTCAGACTGCTTGTTTCACGTGAAACGGGGGGCGGTTGTGGGGGATTGGGGGCTCAATTCGCGCTCCGCTGCGCAAAGCCTCCGCGTCGCGGCTAAACGATTTTCCCGCACCCCGGTCCCCGCACCCCGCTCGCATCGGTCACCCGATCCGCTCCTCACCGACCCAGGGCCTGAGCACCTCCGGCACGACGACCGTGCCGTCCTCCTGCTGGTAGTTCTCCAGCACCGCGATGATGGCCCTGGCGATCGAGATCGCCGTGCCGTTGAGAGTATGGACGAACTGGGTTCCCTTCTTTTCGGGGGTGCGGCAGCGGATGCCTAAGCGTCGGGCCTGGTAGTCGGTGCAGTTCGAGGCGCTGGTGACTTCGCCGTATTCTCCGTTGTCGCCTCGGCCGGGCATCCAGGCTTCGAGGTCGAACTTACGGTAGGCGGGGCCGCCGAGGTCGCCGCTGCACGTGTCGATCACGCGGTAATGGATGCCCAATTCCTGGAAGATTTCTTCTTCAATCGCGACGATCTCGTGGTGCATTTTATCCGACTCGGCGACGTCTGGCCCCGTGAAGCCGAACATTTCGACCTTCGTGAATTGATGCACGCGGTAGATGCCGCGCGTGGCCCTCCCGTGGGCACCGGCTTCAGTGCGGAAGCAATGCGACAAGCCGGCGAATTTGAGCGGGAGCTTATCGGCATCGAGGATTTGATCTTTAAGGGCTCCGCCGAGCGTAATTTCCGCCGTCGCCACGAGGCTGAGATCGGAGTTCTGGATCGAGTAGATTTGCGTCTCGGGCCCGCGCGGGGCGAAGCCGATTCCTTCGAGGACGTCGTCTTTCGCGAGATCGGGGGTGCTGTAGAGCGTGAAGCCCTTCTTGCGGAGCTTTTGCAGGGCGAAATTGATAAAGGCCTGCTCGAGCAGCACGGCTTCGTTCTTGAGGTAGTAAAACCCATGCCCGGCGACGCGAGTGCCGGCTTCGAAATCGATCAAGTCGTGTTTCTCGGCGATCGCCACGTGATCGAGCGGTTTGAAGCTGAACTGCGGCACTTCACCCCAATGCCGCAGCGTCACGCTGCCGGTTTCGTCCTTCGCGATCGGCGCATCGGGATGCGTCATGTTCGGCAGACGCATCATTTCTTCCTTCAGTCCCTCTTCGACCGTACGGAGTTCCTCTTCATTTGCGGCGATTTGTTCGCGGAGTTCTTTCCCTTTGGCAATGAGCGTCTGCTTCTGCTGCGGGTCTTTTTCCTTCGGGATGAGGGCGCTGAGATCTTTCTGATCGTGCCGCAGTTTGTCGGTGCCGGCGATCAATTGGTTGCGTTGATCGCGCAGCGTGATGATGCGATCGAGATCGACGGCGATCCCGCGGTTGGCACAATTGGTTTCGACCTCGGAACGATTGTCGCAGACGAACTGGAGATCAAGCATGGGTTACTCGGTGAATTATTAGCGAAAGGGGGTTGATGGGGGTCAATGACGAATGTCGAAGCACGAATGACGAATCAAATCCGAATGACGAATGTCCAAATGACGAAGGAAAAGGCATCCCTCGCTTGCGCTTCGGGCTAGTAAAGACAGCTAATGAGCACATTCGGTTCGTCATTCGTGCTTCGTCATTGATTCGACATTCGGATTTCGACATTCATAATCTCAATGCAGCGAGCTCCTGCCACAAATGGGCACTGGCGCGGATGCCGCGTTGAAAGTCGATGAGGCGGAAACGTTCGTTGGGGCTGTGCAGGTTGTCGGTGTTTTGGCCCCAACCGAGCAGGAGTGTATCGACTCCCAGAATTTGGCGGAAGGTCGAGACGACGGGAATCGAACCCCCTTCGCGGATGAGGACCGGCGGCGTGCCGAAGGCGGCGGCGATAGCTCGCTTGGCGGCTTCGAGGTACGGACTGTTGGGGTCGAACACGAACGCCGGTGCTCCGTGATGCGACTCGAATTCCATGGTGATTCCAGGCGGAAGCCGCTGTTCGAGGAAGCTATTGAGTGCGGCGGTCAGAGCTTCGGGATTCTGATCAGGAACCAATCGGCAGGTGATTTTCGCCGTTGCTTGCGCGGGAACAATCGTCTTCGGGCCTTCGCCGGTGTAACCGCTGACCATGCCGTTGATCTCGCAGGTCGGCCGCGCCCAGCGGCGTTCGAGCGTCGTGAAGCCCGCTTCGCCAAAAGTCGCAGTCGTTCCCAACGATTTGAGAAACGATGCTTCGTCGAACGGCAGGGCGGCGAACTGTTTTCGCTCGGCGTCAGAGAGTGGCAACACATCGTCGTAGAAGCCGGGAATCTGCACGCGGCCTTTGTCATTGTGTAACGCCGCCAGCAGATGGGCGAGTGCGGTCGCCGGGTTGGCGATCGACCCGCCGAAAATGCCGCTGTGCAGGTCTTGCGCGGGGCCTTGCAGGCGGATTTCAGCGGCGAGGATGCCGCGGAGGCCGTATGTGATCGCCGGGAGTTCGGGGCTGTATTGACTGGTGTCGCTGATGACGGCGACGTCGCACTTGAGCTGCTCGCGATGCGATTCGAGAAAATCGTCGAGATTGCGGCTGCCGACTTCTTCTTCCCCTTCGATCACATAAATGACGTTGAGCGGGAGTTCGCCTTTCGTCTTCAGCCAGGCTTCGACCGACTTGATGTGCGTAAACATCTGCCCTTTGTCGTCGGTCGCGCCGCGGGCGTAGATGTAGCCGTCGCGCTCGGTCGGCTCGAAGGGGGGAGTGATCCATTTGTCGAGAGGATCGGGGGGCTGGACGTCGTAATGGCCGTAGATGAGCACGGTCGGGGCGTCCGCTTTCTTCTGCCAGCGGCCGACGACGATCGGATGGCCGGGCGTTTCGACGAGTTCGGCGTCGACGCCGGCCGTTTGCAGGTTGTTGCGGACAAACTCCGCAGCGGCGCGAGTTTTCGCGCGGAAGGCCGAATCGCCGCTGACGCTGGGGATGCGGAGCAGATCGCACAATTCCGATACGAAACGACCGGCTTCGCGGTCGAGAAAACCATCGACGTCCTGCATCATGAGGTTCCATTCCTGTGAATATCGATCCGAAATGCCATTCGCCGGATTGCAACGGATTTCGGCTGTCGATGCAAGTCATCGCGGCGACGGGTTGAATCGAGACTGTCGTTTTCAAAACCGGAAAAAAGCAACGATTTCGGTCGAAAGCTGCATGTCGAGCTGATTTCGTTCGTCAAATTGTGCCGATTATACAAAGTTAGCGGGCAATCGGCAGGTGGAAAGCGGAACGGACCACGAATACGAATCGGTGAAGTGCCGAGAAAAATCGACTCAATCCTTACGATCGCATCAACTCGTCCGGAGGATGACAACTGCCGAGAGTCCTGTTGAAGTCCATTTTCGTCGCACTCCGATAAAGACCGTAACCGAGTCGATCTCGCCGCGACACGATGCGATCGATACGAATTCAAGCCGAAATTTGCTTCACCGACGAAGGAAACCCACAATGTTGCGGGCGATGTTTTTTGCGAGCGGTCTTTTCGTGTTTCTCCTCGGCGTGCAGTTTCTCGTCGTGGATAAGATGGTTCTGCACGGCAAAGAGGAAGCCTCGCGGGATACGCAATTTCGCGGACTCTTTACGACCGTCAGTCCCGAAGGCCAGCGGATTTTCGACCCTCAGGATTGGGCCGCCTTCACGCTGATGTCGGTCGGCTCGGTGACGATGCTGTACTCGGCGGCGCTCCCCAAGAAAAAGGACTGAGAGTTCGCGTCGAAACGCGCGACCCCACAGACTCCGTTCCGGCTTTGCCCCAAGCCGCTGCGCTCCGCTTTGATTCGCCGGCTTATCAGTTCTCATCTTCATCTTTGGGCTTTGGCAGTCGCTCCTCCACCTGGGCCATTCCGCACCTGCCTGTGCGCGCCACCCATTTTTCACAGGTGGCGAGGAACTTCGCGCAGGGCGAATTTTCGCCGTAGCAATTGTGCGAGTTAGTCCGCCCCGGAGATGATCTCAGCGTTGCTCTGCGTCTGCCTGCGCGAAACGTGAATTCGTTTTTACTCCATTTTTGTGTGCGTCCCGTCGATTCGTGACCGAATTTGAGTGCGGCGAGCGGCGAAAAACGAACCTGTCCAATCCGCATCTTCTGACCTAACGACAGGTTAAGTCTGATCTTACACGGTATCGCGCCTTGAATTCGCCTCGCCGGTGGTTTATCATCGAGTGGACGACAGCGACCGTGGTTATCTCATCATCTGATTTATCGCGGTTTTTTGCAGGCCAAAGTTCTAAGAGTTTCTCGCATTAAAACAAGGCTTCTTCCCTTGGGGAACGGCCCGGTGATCGTTCTGGAAGTCTATTGCGCTAACGAAAACGACCCGTGAAACATCACACCAACGATCGATCCTATCGCGCCGCGAGTTGTGAACAGAACGTGATTTGCTAACGTCGGTTGAGCGTTTCACAGCAATGCTCAAAGTGCGTTCCCGTCCCGGTTGAGAAGTTACGCCCACATATTTAGCCGTCTTCAAGGTGGTTTCAAAATCCCTGCAACAAACCAGATTGAATGAGGGTCATGGTGCTAGAATACGATTTTGAAAACAGCATCGGTTATTTTTTGTACGCCGCCACACAATGTGTGCGACAGTCGATGAACGCCGAACTGGCCCGGGAACAAATCACCTTCCGGCAATGGGAGGTGCTCTTCTCGATGGCGTTGTTAAAAGAACCGTCTCAATCGGAGTTGGCGAGCCTTTTGGCCATCGAAGCGCCGACTCTCGCGGGAATCCTCACGCGTATGGAACGCGACGGCTGGCTCGAACGCGTGAGCTGCGACGTCGATCGCCGGAAAAAACGCTTGCGGGCGACTCCCAAAGCGCAGGCGGTGTTCCAGCAAATGGTCGAGTGCTGCAAGACGGTCCGCAACCGCATGCTGGTCGACATTCCCGAAGACGATTTACGGACCGTTAAAGAAACCTGCATCAAGATCTGTCAAAATCTGGGCGGAAAGGATCCTTCCGCCCAATTGATGTCGAATCAGCGGGCGGCATCACACCTCGGCGACCTGCCGGTCACGGACGAAATGGCGGCCGAAGAAATCGTGACAGCGAGTCGATAACAATGGTAAAATATTTCGGTCGGCGTGTGCCGCTTGGCACACGGATTTCTGCTGCGGGATGGCTGCTGGGATTGTTGGCGGCAACGGCACTTTGCGGCTGTGGTGAGTCGGGCGAACTGAAGGCCGCAGCACAGGGGGCTCCCGCCGGGCCGCCGCCTCAGCTCGTCCGTCTCGGCCGGATTTCAATAAAAACGGTTTCGCCGAAATTGTCGGTCGTCGGCAGCATCGTTCCCTCCCGCACGAGTGTGGTGGCGTCGGGATCGAACGGGCAGGTCGAAGAATATACGGCGGAAGAAGGATCGTTCGTCGAAGCAGGAACGGTTCTGTCCGTCCTGAAGATGGTCACGACCGACCTCGAAATCGATGAAGCCAAAGCCGTGCTGGCAGAACGTGAGCAGGCCCTCGCCGAACTCGAAAACGGCTCGCGAAAAGAAGAAATCGTCGAATCCCAAGCGCGGATGCTGGCGAATCTCGCCGCGAAGGAAGCGGCACAAGCGCGGCTGGAACGCGTTCAGACGTTGATTGCCCGCCAGGCGTCGAATCAGGATGAACTCGACGAAGCCGAAGAGCGAGCCGAAGCCGCGTCTCAACTCTATCTGGCCAGTCAGGCGCAATACGAACTCATCGTTGAAGGCCCGCGAAAAGAGACGATCGAACAGGCCCGCGCCCGCTTTATAGGTCAGCAAAACCAAGTCGACTTCCTGCTGGCAGACAAACAAAAACGAATCACCCGCGCCCCGTTCTCGGGTTTCATCGTCGAAGAGCATTCTCACGAAGGACAATGGCTCTCGCAGGGGGATCCGGTCGTCACGCTGGTCGAATTGAATGAAATCGACGTCGTGGGCAACGTCAATCAGGACGACATCAAGCACGTCCGCCTGGGTTCGATCGCCGACATCAGAGTTTCTGCGGTGAGTCAGGATGTCTGGCAGGGTCCGGTCAGCTTTATCGTCCCCACCAGCGACTGGAAGGCGGGGTCGCGAGGCTTTCCCGTCAAGGTCCGCCTGCAAAATCAATTTGTCGAAGTGGACGGCGCCCGCTCTCCCGTCCTTAAAGCCGGCATGATGGCCGAAATGACGCTCGTGGGAAATCCGCAACAAGCGTTAATGGCGCCGAAAGACGCCTTGATGCGCACGACGCGCGGACTGCTGATGTACGTCTGCGACATCAATCAGGACGACCCGACGACGGGAGTGGTCCGGCAGATTTCCTTGACGACCGGCCTGACCGAAGGAAACGAAATCGAAGTCATCGCCCCCGAGCTGGAAGACAACCAGTTCGTGGTGGTCGAAGGAGCCGAACGACTGCAACCGTTCCAGACGGTCAGCATTCCCTCGGAAGCCGAGACACCAGCCGCGTCGGCACCGGCCGAATCCCCCGCCCAGAAACCTGCCGAGAAAAATTAGTTTCGCCTCGCAAAACTTTAGACCTCGGGAAGGGGATCTGTTATCCTGAGATCAGAGGATTAGCGCACTGCGCTCAACATTTTCGTTATCCTGCATCAAAGTCGTCCCGGCCCCGCGGACCAAGTAGGGTTGATTCGCCGAAACAGAATTTGCCTTCATGGCGGATGTGAATTCCTTCGAACCTGAGATACGGAATCATCCACGATGGACTTGATACATTTTGCCGTTCACAATCCCGTTAAGGTGGCGGTCGGCGTCATCTTCGCCGTGCTGTTCGGCATGTTGGCTTTGTGGGCCACGCCGATTCAGCTCACTCCTGACGTCACCGAGCCTGAAGTGACGGTGACGACGGTCTGGCCGGGCGCCAGTGCGCAGGAAATCGAACGCGAGATTATCGAAGAGCAGGAAGAGCAGCTCAAGAGCGTCGAAGGTCTCAAGGAATTCAAAAGCCAGAGCACCGATTCGACGGGGACGATCGTCCTCAAGTTTGAAGTCGGCTCCAGCCTGGCCGATGCCCGCGCCCGCGTCAGCGAAAAGTTGAACCAGGTCGCCCAGTATCCCCCCGACGCCCGCGAACCGATCGTGACGACCGTCAACCCGACGGCGAATGCGATCGCCTGGTTCATTCTCAGTCCGATCCCTCCCAAAGTCGCCGAGTTGAAACAGTTCGTCGCCGCTCATCCCGAAGCCGCCGAAGTTCTCGCTCCGATGATCTCCGGTGAGAACGCGATCGAACTCTCGATGTTGAGCAAGTTCTCCGACGAGTTCCCGGCGATTAAAGAACTCCTCGCCACCAAGAACGATGCGGCAAAGCTCCGCAAGTTTGCCGAGGAGCAGATCGAATCGCGGTTTGAGCGGGTTGAAGGGGTCGCGAACTCCAACGTGTTCGGCGGCCGCGAGCAGGAACTGCACATCACCGTCGACCCGGCGAAGCTGGCTTCGTTCGGGCTCACCGTTTCCGACCTGCGCACGGCTCTCGTCAATCAGAACAAGAACACCTCCGGCGGCGACATCTGGGAAGGAAAAAACCGCGACGTCATCCGCACGCTGGCGCAATTCGAATCGATCGAACAGGTGGAGGCGACCGTCGTCGCCATGCGCGACAATTCACCCATCCGCGTGCGAGATATCGCCTTCGCCGAGATTTCTTATAAGAAACCGGACGGCGTAGTGCGGCAGAAAAGCGTCGAGGGACTCGCCGTCAACGCGCAGCAGGCCCCCGGCACCAACGTGCTTGAAGTCATCGGCCCGCCGATCGAACAGCTCGATCTCAACGGCGACGGCCAATTGACGGCGCTCGAAATTTCCTCGGCAAAACTTCAATACGGCGATTCACTTCGCATCGCCGCCGCCGAACTCAACCTCGGCATCCTTAAGCAACTCGGCGTTCAACTCGAACAGGTTTACGACCAGAGCGAATACATTTACTCGGCGACCGAACTGGTGACGGGGAACATTTACATCGGCGGCACGCTGGCGATCATCATTCTGCTGATTTTCCTCCGCAGTCCCCGTTCGGTGCTCATCATCGGCGTCAGCATTCCCATCAGCGTGATCGCGACCTTCCTGTTCATGAAGTCGTTCGGCCGCAGCATCAACGTCATCAGTCTGGCGGGAATCGCATTCGCCGTCGGCATGGTCGTGGATAACGCCATCGTGGTGCTGGAAAATATTTACCGGCACTATCAACTCGGCGAAAGCGTCGAAGAAGCGACACGCAAAGGAGCCTCTGAAGTCTGGGGTGCGGTCCTCGCCTCGACGTTGACGACCCTCGCCGTGTTCATCCCGGTGATTTTCGCGGAAGGACAGGCCGGGCAACTCTTCAAAGACATTGCGCTGGCCATCAGTTGTTCGGTCGGCTTGTCGCTGATCGTCTCCGTGACGGTTGTGCCGGCGGCGTCTCGGTATCTGCTTCCGAAAAAACGGATCATCGTTTCCGCCGAACGACAATGGAAACTCTTCGGACTCGTCGCTTTGGGGCAGTGGGTCAACGGCTTATTGACCGGCGGACTCAAACTCGTGCACACGATGCCGCTCAACGGTATTGTCCGCATCGCGATCGTGCTGGCCTTCGCGGCGGGCTCGCTGTGGGGCATTCAATTGATGATGCCGGAGATCGAATACCTTCCCGACGGCAACCGCAACCTGGTGATCGCCATCGTCTCGCCTCCGCCGGGTTACAATGTCGATCACATGGTCGAAATGGGCCGGATTATCGAGAAAGAACTCGCCCCGTATTGGGAGGCGAAACCAGGTTCGCCCGAAGCCGCAGCCTTGGATGGCCCGCAACTCGCCAGCTTTTTCTTCGTGGCCCGCGGCCGGCAAATCTTCATGGGCGCACGCTCGGTCGATCCGCTGCGTGCGGCCGAACTGGTGCCGGTTCTCACCCGTGCCGCCGGCAAAGTCCCCGGCGTGTTTGCCTTCGCGAAACAGACCAGTTTATTCGAAAATGCGTTGACGGGCGGTCGCACGATCGAAATCGAGATCACCGGGCCGAATCTCGAAGTGCTCGTGCAGGAGGGCCGAAAAGTCTTCGGGCAGTGTATGCAGGAATTCCCCATGGCCGAGGGAAATCAAATGCGTCCCGATCCGAGTCTCGATCTGACGAGCCCTGAACTGCATATCGTCCCCAAACTCGAAGAAGTGGCGGAACTCGGTCTCAACGCCAGCGATTTGGGGTACGCGGTCGACGCGCTGATCGACGGTGCGTTCGCCGGAGAATACTGGCACGACGGCCGCAAAATCGACATGGTGATTTACGGAGCCCCCGAGTACTCCTCGCATTCGCAGGACGTCGGTCAATTGCCGCTCAACACGCCGACGGGCCGGTTGGTCTCGCTTGCGTCGGTCGCCGATATCCACATCGCCAGCGGTCCGGAGCAAGTCAATCACAGCGAACGGACACGAACGATTACGATCTTGCTCACGCCGCGCCCGACGTTAGCCCTCGAAACCGCCTTGAACATCGTCAACGAAAAAATCGTTCAGCCCATGAACGAGTCGCCGACGTTCGAAACGGGACAATACCAGATCCGCCTCGCGGGAACCGCCGATAAACTCGACGAAACCTGGCGCGAAATGCGCGGCAACCTGCTGCTCGCGCTGGTCATCACCTACCTGCTGATGGCGGGGCTGTTCGAATCGTTCTTCTATCCGCTGGTCATCATTTTCAGCGTGATGTTCGGCCTCGTGGGCGGCGTCGCCGGTCTGGCGGCTCTCCATTACTACACGGGTCAATCGGCCGACATGTTGACGATGCTCGGGTTCATCATTCTGATCGGGACCGTGGTGAACAACGCCATTCTGATCGTGCACCAGTCGCTCAACAACATGAAGGAATTCGACATGCCGCCGGTCGACGCGGTGATCTTCAGCGTGAGCACGCGCACGCGGCCGATTTTCATGACGACGCTGACGACGGTGCTCGGCATGATGCCCCTCGTGTTCCCCAACCCCAGCTACGTCAACGGCGAAATCATCTGGGCCGCGGGTGCAGGCTCCGAACTGTACCGCGGCATGGGAAGCGTGATCCTCGGCGGCCTGAGTTTTTCGACTGTCATTACCCTCGTGCTGATTCCCATCAGTTTCACCCTGGCCATGGACGCCAAGCGGATGCTCAGTGCGTTAAGAGCAAGGCTCCTTCCCGACGACGAAACGGTTTACCCCGCCGGCGCGCTGGTTAATACCCCGTCCGCCGCGGCGGCCGCCTCCGCCAAAAACGACGCCGTCGGTTCGGTCTCCTTTCCGAAATACCCCGACGTCAAACAACCGGCACAGCGGCAAAGCTGATTAATTGGGATTGGGGGATGAGTCAGAACAACCTCTCGTTCCCAAGCTCTGCTTGGGAACGCAAGTCTTCGAAGCTCCGCTTCGTCTTTTTTCAGCCCCCGGTTCAGGACTGACACTCACGCCTGCTGAATTCAGACTGTGTTGCGCCATTCATCTCAAAAGTTGCTGAAATCCGTGGTTAAAATGTCGTTTAGACAACACTTGTCTGGACAACTATAAGACGGTATGATATTCTCGCCCTGTACTGAAACCTTCGATCAGAGTAGAACAGACTCCGTTTCCTTTCGACCCTTTGTCCCGCAACGAGGCGATGATGATTACTTCTAACGCAACATCCCATGCAAACTCCGCAGCGGCCGAGACCGACGTCATCGTCATCGGCGGCGGTCCCGCCGGGGCGACCGCTGCCACGCTTATCGCCCAGAAGGGGTATCGCGTCCAACTCTTCGAACGCGAAAAATTCCCGCGGTTTCACATCGGCGAATCGCTGATCCCCGAAACCTATTGGGTGCTCGAACGGCTGAATATGCTCCCCAAAATGAAGGCGAGCCATTTCACGAAAAAGTACAGCGTGCAGTTCGTCAACGCCAGCGGTAAGCAGTCGGCACCATTCTACTTTTGGGACAACAAGCCGCACGAATGCTCGCAGACCTGGCAGGTCGTCCGCAGCGAATTCGACATGATGATGTTCAATAATGCTCGCGAGCATGGCGTCGAGGCCCACGAAGGAGTCCGCGTGCTCGACGTCATTTTCGAAAACGAGAAAGCGGTCGGCGTGAAGATTCAGGAACCCGGCGGCGGCACGCGCGAAATCCGCGCCAAAGTCGTGATCGATGCCAGTGGACAAAGCGGCCTGCTGATGAACAAACTCAAGCTCCGCGTCTGGGATCCGGTGCTCAACAAGGGAGCCGTCTGGACGTACTGGGAAGGTGCCTATCGCGACACCGGCAAGAACGAGGGGGCGACCAGCGTGCTGCAGCTCGAAAACCGCGAGGGCTGGTTCTGGTACATTCCGCTGCACAACAACCGCGTCAGCGTCGGCGTGGTCGCCCCGTTCGATTACATGTTCAAGGGACGCGGCAACCACGAACAGATTTACTTCGAAGAAGTCGAAAAATGTCAGGCCGTGAAGGAACGCATCGCATCGGGCAAACAGATCACCGGTTTTTTCGCGACGCGCGACTACTCGTACCGTTCCGAAAAAGTCGCAGGGGACGGCTGGGTGATGATCGGCGACGCCTTTGGATTCCTCGACCCGCTCTATTCATCGGGCGTGCTGCTGGCGCTGAAGTCGGGTGAGATGGCGGCCGACGCCGTCGTCGAGGGAATCGAGACCGGCGACTTCTCGGGCGAACAGCTCGGCAAATGGGGGCCGACGCTCAACGAAGGCATCGACCGCATGCGGCGGCTCGTCTGCGAATATTACGACGGCTTCAGCTTCGGGAACTTTATGAAGGAATATCCCGAGATGCGCGGCACGATCACCGATCTGCTCATCGGCGATCTCTTCACCGACAAAGTCGATAAAGTCTGGGGACCGATGGAAACGACGTACCGCGAAGGGAAACACCCCCCCGGCACATGGAAAGCCGGCACCCCCGCCGAAGTCGCCGCGAACAAGCTCAACGAACTGTATCTCCCCGAAGGGGCGAAGCCGTAGGCGGCCTAAATGTCGAATGTCGAAATCCGAATGTCGAATCAATGACGAAATCCGAATTTCCAAATGACGAATGTTTGCGTCTCCTTTGTCATTCGGACATTCGTCATTCGGATTTGATTAGACATTCGGATTTCGACATTCGTCATTCCTGTCGCGCATCCGGGTCAATCAACAACGCCGTAATCACTTGCGCATAGACGCGGTGACCGAAATCGTTCGGATGATTGACGCCGTTGCCGGTGAGATCCCAGTCCTTCTTCCGTTCGAGGAATTCGGTCCAGATCGCCGTCATGTCGGCGAGGGCGATGCCCGGTTCGCACAATTCTTCGAGGGCGTCGCGATACTCGGGAAACAGTTCTTGCTTGAGCGTGATCCAGTCGCGGTTGCCGAGCATCGATGCCACGAGGATGAACTCGGTCTGGGGACGTTGTTCGCGCACCTGCTCGATAAATGACTTCGCGTTTGCTCCAAACTCCCGCGTCGATCGTCCCGAAGAATCGTTCATGCCGAAGGCGTAAATCACCAGATCGGGCTTGCCGTTCACGACGGCGTCGATCTCCGATAACGCCCACTGCGTATCTTTTCCATTGACGGCGTGGTTGTGCACCTTCACCGGCGCATCGAACGTCGCGGCGAGATGTTGCTCGACAAGACCGGCATACGCCGGCTGATACGGCGACCCGTCCACATAACCCGATGCGTTGTAACCGGCGGAGATGCTGTCGCCGATGACCACGATCGACACCGCTTGCCGTTCGCGCAGTTTGCCGATCGTCCGCGGGAGCGCTGTTTCATTAAACGCGGGCACTTTGGCTTTCCACAAATCTGGCTCGTGCGTGTAGGTGATGCAGGTCTGCATGTCGTGATATTCGAGTTTTCCGCCGAACAGGATTTCGCCGTTGCCGTCGCGATGCGTTAACAGGTATTTCTGCGATCCCGCCGGCCGGCGAAGATCCTGCGGCGTCTTCGAAACGATCCGCGAGCCTTCGGGAATCACGATTTCACGCGAGCCTACCGACCATCGGTAATCGCGGCCCTCTTCGTAGGTGATACCCCCCGCCGAGTTCCGCACCGCGATGATGTTTTCGATGGGGAACAACACCGACGCCTGCGCCGAAGCATCGGGCGTCTCGCGGATGAACAACACCGATTCTCCCTCGATCGTTTCCCCTTCCCAGAACGGACGCAATAACGCGGCGTCGTACACCCACGATTTTTCATCGGGTTCGGCGGCGCGAACCGACGGTTGCATCAACATCAGACCGACGGCGAGGCTGAAAAATAGGCTCATTCCGCGGCTTCGAGAAATCGTTCGAGTGGTATTCAACGGTTACTCCCTGAAATGAAACGCCTCAGAAACTCTAACACAACCGGTTGTGCCCGTTAAAAATGCCTCAAATTCAGCGGAAAATCGCTACGCACAGAGGTTGTGTTAGCAGTTCCAAGAAGAAAGAGCTGACGGAAATGCTGTTTCATCGTAACGGCTGACGGTTCGGCAGGCAAATCAGCCTTTCTTGCGAACCATCGCGTCAAAAGCCGGCGGCGCGCGGCATGGGCAATGGAGCGAATCGGCCCAAAAAATTTATGCGGGGGACGCCAAATCAATGCCGGTGAATGGGTTGCAAATTGGTGATGTTGCTAAACTTACGTTCGCCGGGCATGCAAAAACCCCGAATCAGTTCGCTTGACGCCCCTCCACGGTTCGATATACTAATAGGAGAGAATTTATCATTGCGAAAATTGCCGTACCGACTTCTTGCGAACCCGCGCGACCTTCCTGCCGATTTTGTCCCGCCTTTAAGCGACTAATACAACCGGTTTGTGCGTGTTGAAACGTCCGCGACGTTTGCGACGAATTCTGCTGCATAGAATCCGACGCACAAAAGTTGTGTTAGTACAAATGAGATTGAACGATTCGAGGTTCACCGCATGCTCCGATCGCGTCTTCGAACACCGATTCCATTGCTCACCGCGATCGTCGCTGCGGGACTGTTCGCGACCGGAACAACCACATGTCTCGCGGCGGAAGCCGAAAACGTCGACGCTGGCAGCGTGACGTTCGAGATGGACATTCAGCCGTTGCTCACCCGCTTCGGTTGCAACGCCGGAGCCTGTCACGGCAAATCGCGCGGGCAGAACGGGTTTGCGCTCTCGCTGCTCGGTTTTGATTCCGACTTCGACTACGAACAACTCGTGCACGCCGGTCGCGGACGCCGCGTCTTTCCGGCGGCTGCCGCATCGAGTCTGCTGTTACGCAAAGCGACGGGACAAGTCCCTCATGGCGGCGGCATTCGCATTCCCCAGGGGAGTGCGTCGTACGAATTGCTGCATCTGTGGATTGAGAACGGTACGCCGCGCACTCCGGCCGACGCCCCGAAACTAGTCCGCGTGCTGGTCGAACCCGATCACCGCAGCCTTTCGCCCGAAGAAAACTTCCAGTTGAAAGTCTGGGCCGAGTATTCCGACGGCCATCGCCGCGACGTCACCGCCGCGACGGCGTTTCAGACGAACGACAAGACGATCGCCGCAGTGTCGCCCGACGGTCTCGTTCAAGCCGGTCCGATTCCCGGCGAGTCGGCGATCATGGTCCGCTACATGAATAACATCGCCGTTTGTGTCGTGACGATTCCGCTGGCGGGCGAAGTTCCGGCCGAAAAATACGCGCAACTGCCGCGTTACAATCAGGTCGACGAACATGTCTGGAACAAACTGAAACTGCTCGGCATGTTGCCCTCGGCGCCGGCGAGCGACGCGAAGTTTTTACGCCGGGGGTATCTGCGCGCGATCGGCCGGCTGCCGACGCCCGATGAAGTCCGGGCGTATCTCGCCGATACCTCGGCCGATAAGCGCGAACGTCTGATCGACAACCTGCTCGAACGCCCCGAATACGCCGATTTCTGGGCCAATAAATGGGCCGACTTGCTGCGGCCCAATCCGTTTCGCGTCGGCGTGAAATCGGTCTATATGCTCGATTCCTGGCTGCGCGACGCCTTTCGCGACAACATGCCATATGATCAGTTCGCACGAGAATTGATCACCGCCGAAGGGGGGACGTTCACCAACGGCGCGACCGTCATTTTCCGCGACCGTCCGGTCGTTGTCGAAATCGGCTCTTCGGTCAGTCAGATTTTCCTCGGCGTCCGGCTTGAATGTGCCAAGTGCCATCACCATCCGTTTGAGGTCTGGAGTCAGGACGATTTCTACGGCTTCGCCTCATTCTTCTCGCGCGTCGGCCACGTCGGCGGGTTGTCCCCTCCCATTTCGGGAGATGAAGAAATCATCTACACCACGACGAGCGGCGAACTCCGTCACGGCCGGACCAACGTTCCCGTCTTGCCGCGGCCGCTCAATGGTGAAGAGATGACGTTCGGACCCGACGACAATCCCCGCGAAGCCCTCGTCCACTGGATGACCGCGGATGCCAACCCCTACTTCGCCAAAGTGATGGCGAACCGCGTCTGGGCCGACGTGATGGGACAGGGGCTCGTCGAACCGGTCGATGACATTCGCGCGACGAACCCCGCGTCGAACGAAGCCCTGCTGCAGTTTCTCGCCGACGACTTTCGTCAGCACGGTTACAACATCAAACATCTGATCCGTACGATCATGACGTCTTACGTGTTCGGTCTGAACACGATTCCCGAAGAACGCAACATCTCCGATCTGAAAAATTTCTCGCGGTATTACCGCCAGCGGATGCGGGCCGAGGTTCTGCTCGATGCCGTCAACGACGTGCTCGGCGTCGAACAGGAATTCGCCGCGATGCCTCCGGGGTCGCGGGCGACGCAGCTCTGGACGTATCGATCGAGTTCGCTGTTCCTCGACACGTTCGGACGTCCGGATGCCAATCAGGATCCCCCCTGCGAGCGGACGTCCGACTCGACCACGCCGCAGATCCTGCACCTGATGAACTCGCCCGAACTCAACCGGAAACTGACACAAGACGACTCGCAACCCGCTCAACTGGCGGCGAGCGAAATGACGAACGAACAAATCGTTGACGACATCTTCCTGCGGGTCTATTCCCGGCCGCCGGCGGACGAAGAAAAACAGAAGCTGCTGGCGATTCTTCCCGCCCGCGAAGAACGCCGCCGCGTCGTCGAAGACATTTTCTGGGCCTTGATGAACACGCCGGAGTTTTCGTTTATCGATTGACGAGCGAAATGAATATAAAAGATTGATCCAACAAAAAATCCCTAGACGGAAAGGGAACATCGAATGGCGATCCACAAGAATTGCGAAGGCGTCAAACGCCGCGACTGCCTGAAGTTCGGGATCGGCGCCCTGATGGGGGGCGGTCTCGTGAACGCGGTGCGCATGCGGGCGCAGGCGCAAACGTCGCCGCTCCGCAAGACGAGCTGCATCCTGTTCTGGCTGGACGGCGGACCGAGCCACATCGACATGTTCGATCCCAAGCCCGAAGCCCCCGCCGAAATCCGCGGCGAGTTTCATCCGATTCAAACCAAGGTTCCGGGGATTTATTTCTCGGAGAACATGGAACGTCTGGCGGGGATCGCCGATAAGCTGGCGATCATCCGTTCGGTCCGTCACGACCAGAACAATCACGGCGCCGGCAATCACTACATGATGACCGGAGCCCCGACGCGAATTCCGGTGAGCTGCGGCGCGTTCGTCAGCTTTCACCCCAGCATGGGTTCGGTCGTCTCGGCCGAACGGGGCGCGACAGAGGGACTTCCGGCGTATTTTTCGCTTCCCTCGATCACGCGCTCGGGCGGGCCGAATTTCCTCGGCGCGCGTCATGCTCCATTCGTCGTCGGCGACGATCCGAATAGCGAAAAATTCTCGGTCCGCGACGTGACCATCCCCAGCGGACTGGAAGATATCCGCGCCGTCAGCCGTCGCGAACTGCGCTTACAAATGGACAGCCTACTCCGTTTCCAGGACCGCGCCGCGGGCGATCCGGTGCTTGGCGCCGATGAAAACTTCCAGCAGGCGGTGTCGCTGATCACTTCTGAAGCGGCGCAGCGTGCCTTTGAAATCGACAAAGAACCGGCCGAGGTCCGCGATCGTTTCGGACGCAACACGCTGGGACAAACCGCCCTGCTCTCCCGCCGGCTGGTCGAAGCCGGAGTTCCCTTCGTCACGATCAACAACGGCGGCTGGGATCATCACTCGAACATTTTTCATTCGATAAAGCATCAGGGGCGTCGTCTCGAAGAAGTCGTTGCCACGTTGATCGAAGATCTCGAAGAGAGAGGCCTGCTCGAATCGACGCTGGTGCTGGTGATGGGTGAATTCGGACGGACGCCGCAAATCACCACGCTGGCGGGATCCACGACTCCCGGACGCGATCACTGGTCGAACGCGATCTCCATTCTCGCCGCCGGTTGCGGTGTCCCTCCGGGACAGGTCGTCGGCGCGACCGACCGCAACGGTTACACAGCGATCGAGAACATCTACGGTCCCGAGAATCTCGTGTCGAGCGTCTATCTCAAACTGGGGATCGATCCCGACAAGATGCTCTACAACAGCGCGGGACGCCCCACGCACCTGGTCAGCGACCCCAAACCCATCGCCGAGATTATGTAATTCGCGAGATGAGCGTTCGCGGAAGTATTGAAATCTCACTGGCGCGGGCCGCACGGCTCGCCGAGGATCCGTAATGAGTATCTCATCCCGCCGACTTTATCGGCGGACTATTTCGCGGCGGAGATTAGTCGTCGCCGTTTTGCTATTTTCGTCCGGAATCCTCGCGATCTCAGCCGCCGCGTTCGCCGCTTCGCCGGCGCTCTCGAACATTTATCCGGCGGGGGGACAGCGCGGGACGACCGTCTCCATCAAGCTCAGCGGCGATTTTCCCTGGCCCGTTAACATTTGGGCGCCCGGCGTCGAGATCGTGCCCGGCGAAGAAAAAGGGAAAATCGACGTCGCCATCCCCGCCGATCTGCAGACCGACCGCATCTGGCTGCGCGTGCACGATGCCGAGGGAGCGAGTTCGCCCGCGCCGTTTCTCATCGGCGGTCTGCCGGAAGTCGTCGAAACCGAACTGAATAATGCTCCCGAGAATGCACAATCGCTGACGCAGACCGAGGCCGTCGTCAACGGCGTGTTGCAAAGCGGCGGCGACGTCGATGCCTTCTCATTGGAACTCGCCGCCGGCCAGACCGTCGCCCTCTCGGTCGACGCCCACGGTAAACTCGGCTCTCCGGTCGATACCGTCGTGCAAATCGCCTCCCCCGCGGGGACCGTCCTCGCCGAGAATCACGACGACGTCGGCTTCGACTCGCGGCTGGCCTACACGGCGACGGTGTCGGGTCCGCACGTCGTGCGCATCTTCGGCTTCTCATCGACGGCAAATACGACGATCGCCTTTCAAGGGGAAGCGAGTTACATCTACCGGCTCACCATTACCACCGGTCCCTTTATCACGCATACGCTCCCCTCGTCGGCTTCGCTCGATGCACCGGGCGACGTCGAAGTCTTCGGCTGGAATATTCCCGCGGGAACGCGGCTCCCCGTCATTCCGCTCGGCGGCGAACGCCTCGCCGAGTTTCAGGAATTCGATACGCTCGATGATTTGCGCGGCACCGGCGACGATCGCTTCGGACTCGCCTTCGCACCGAACATGACCGGCTCAAACCGGGTCCGCTTGTCGTCGATTCCTTCACTGCCCGCAATTGCGAAGGGAACGGCTGAAAATCCGCTCGCATTGGCGATTCCGCAGGCCGTCACCGGAGTTATTCAAGACCGGACGCAGCGCGACGTATATCGCTTGCCGCTCAAGGCGGGGCAGCCGATTGTGATCTCCGTCGAGTCGCGCAGCATCGATTCGCTGCTCGATCCGCCGCTGCTCAAACTGACCGACCCGGCGGGCAACGTCGCCGCCGAACTTGCCGCCGGCAAACCGCCGCTGGCATCGATCATCACGCACGCCCCCGCACAAGACGGCGATTATTTGCTCACGATCCGCTCCCGTTTCCGCCAGGGAGGCGAACGCTGTTATTATCGTCTCACCGTCCGGCCCGAAGTTTCGGACTTCGAACTCGCGGCGACGGCCGATTCGCTCGTCGTGACGCACGACAAGCCGACGGAGTTCGAAGTCAAAATCGTCCGCCGCGCGGGACCGGACGGAGCCGTCGGACCGATCAAGATCGAAGCCGTCGGTTTGCCGGACGGAGTGACGGCGGCCGCGGTCGTCTCCGAACCGACCGGCGACACGGCGGGGACGGTGAAACTCTCGTTCATAACAACGGGAGCCGCATTCTCCGGCCCGATCCGCCTCATTGGTACGGCGGATCAACCGCGCGCAATCAAACGCTTCGTCCGCACGCCCCCCAAGTTGAACACCTGCTTCGAGACCTTTTGGTTAACCGCCGTCGCCAAGCCGGAGTGACTCATCCTTCTCCCAACGGGTGAGGGAGAAATACGAAGAACCTTCGCCGACGTTTCGGTTTACCGGGCAAAGCGATTTACGTCTTCGGCATCGGCAGGACCATGAACGTGGCGGTTCCCATCGCGACCAGTTCGTTTTGAGCATTCAGGACTTCGCCGGTTGAGACGATCGTCTTGCGACCGGCGTGACGGACGTGTCCTTTGGCGATCAGCGAGTCCCCTTTCTCCGCTGCACGAATGAAATTGACGCCGAGCTGCACCGTCACCACATGATGATCGGCCGGCGCCAGCGAATTGGCCGCCGAGCCCATCGCCGTATCGAGCATCGTCGCCACGACCCCGCCGTGCAACAGGCCCAGCGTCCGCAGATGCGGATCGTCGACGGTGACTTCAAACTCCGCCTCGCCATTGCCCATCTTCAGCAGCCGAATGTACAAATGGTCGAGCAACGGCACCTGCCGGCGGATGGGAATGCCGCGCTCGGCATCGTCTGGCGAGGAGTTTTTGTCGGTCACGGTGTGTTCCTTGAGTTAATCCTCGTTCCCAAGCTCTGCTTGGGAACGCACGTCTTCGAAGCTCCCGCTTCGCCGGTCGTACACGAAGCGCTCCGCTACGGAAACCCTCCGCGTCGCGGCTAACCGAAGAACCCTCGCTTGCGCTTCGGGCGTGTGGCGGGGGTTCATCGAATCGCGATCGGGCGTAATGTAAACCCGGCCGTCGTGCCGGCGATTTTATTGACGGTCGCCATATAGCAGAACTCGTAGACTTTGTCGCGGGCCAGGTCTTCGAGGTAGTGGAATTCTCCGATGTGCACCCCCTGTTCGACAAGCAGATAATTGTGCACGGGGATGAACGTCGGCGAACCCTCCGGTGCGGGGGCGACTTCCAGTCCGCTGGTGTCGGACCCAATCAGCATCGCGCCGTATTGTTCGACCAGAAGTTTCGCCGTTTCGAGCGTGATGCCGGCGGTGTCATACTTTTTGAGCACGTCGACGTTCGAGCCGTCGTCGCCCCAGTGACGCAGCGTTCCCGTGCGGAATAAGACGACGTCTCCCGGCATAAGCTTCGTCTTCTGCCGTTTCAGGACGGCTTCGACGTCTTCCGGCGTGATCGCATAATGGGCATCGAGTTGATCGACCCCCTTCAAACCGGCGACGTCGAGCATCACGCCGCGGGCGACGATCGGCGGAATGGTTGTCGCGTCGCATTTCCGCAGGCCGAAATCGCCTCCCCAGTCCCCTTCGCGAAAACCGTTGTACCAGTGATGGTCGTCTCCCGCGGTAATGTGACCGAGCCCGTCGATCTGCGTGGCGACGTTGTCGTTGATAAACAAGGCACAACTGTGCCAACCCGTCGCGATTTTATTGACATCGGGAGCGATGAAATCGTGATCGAGCTGCCGCTTCTCTCCTTCGGGACTGCGGTACGACATGATTTCGCCGGGACTGTGCCCCGGCCATTTGAAGCTCCGCCGGCTGTACGTGATGCCGAGATCGTAGACGTTTCCCCGTGTCGCGATCTTCATGGCCGAGGAGACGGACTCGGGCGTCATCGCGTTGAGCGAGCCGACTTCGTCCTCTTCGCCCCAGATCCAGCCCCACCCCGCCCCTTTTTTCCAACGTTTAATCGACGAAGATTCGTCGTCCTTGCCGCTGAAGACATACGCCGATTGCGTGAACAACGCGGCAACGGCGACGAGCAGCAGCCAATAGGCACGGTGCATGCGGGTCAGTTTTTTCAGCATCGTTGTGGCTCCTTGAAGATACGTGTGATGGATGACGAGTGAATGTCGTAACGACGATGAAGCGCTCCGCTACGGAAACCCTGAGCGTCTCGGCTACCGGAAGAGGCATATCATGACGGCCAGCATTGTGAGCCGCCGTCGACGCGGAGGACTTGGCCGGTGACGAAATCTCCCAACGGACCGGCGAAGAATTCGACGACGCGGGTGACTTCGTCGACGAGGCCGACGCGGTCGAGCGTACCGTCCTCGACCAGCCGGGCGGGATCAACGTGCCGGGTGCCGAGAAACCGCCCGGTGCGCGTGTCGCCCGGCGCGAGACTGTTGACGTTGATGTTGTGCGGACGGAGTTGAACGGCGAGACATCGCATGTATTCGACCGCCGCCGCTTTCGCCGTCGAGTAGATCGCGCCGTTTTCGTTGCCGCGAAACGCGGCGATCGAACTGATGATCAGAATCCGCCCGGTCTTCCGCGGCATCATCCGCCGGGCGGCTTGCTGACAGACGAGGATCGTGCTGAGCAGATTGCGGTCGAGCACGGCTTTGACGTCGCATTCCTTGATCATGACGGCGTCGTTGGGATTCGGTTTCCCGCCCGCCGCGGCGATGTCGCCTCCGGCGTTATGAACGAGGATGTCGATTTCGCCGAGTTCTTCGGTCGTCGTCTCGACAACGCGTTCCACATGGTCGGCCAGCGTGAGGTCGCCGAGCACGCTCAACGTCCGCGTGCCGTACGTTTTGCCGATTTGTTTCGCAGTGTCGGTGAGCGTGGTTCCTTCGCCGTATTCAGCGGGGCCGTGTTCGCGCATGCCGTGTACGCCGACGGCGCAGCCGAGTCGGGCGAGATGTTCGGCGAACGAACGTCCGAGGCCGCGGCCGCCGCCGGTGACGAGTGCGACTTTTCCTTGAAGCATTCCGCCTGATGTTGGACTCATTGGGACGATCCTTGTTGTGGGGGTTCGTTGATGTTCGCTCATTTGACTCCATGTGAGGGGTGGGAGGCAAGTCACGGCGTGAATTGGGACTGGGAGATGGGGAGAGAGCGCAAAAAGAAAACGGATGTCCTTTTTTGAGGGCACCCGTTGGGGGCGACGATTTGTCGCGGGGATATCGAAGAGCAGTCTTTGTCGTCGCCCGAAGCGTCAGTTTTGAGGTTGCGTTTTCTGCAATTCGGAGTCTCTCCAACCCTTCAGAGGAAGAAGGATCATGACTTCTGCGGATATTCGACGGTCACGGTCGTGTGAATGCCGCCGCGGGGGGTGAAGGCGGCGGTGAGTTTCATCCAGCGGGGGCTCGTCGTTTTCACCAGATCGTCGAGAATGCGGTTGGTGACGTTCTCGTAAAACGCGCCGACGTTGCGATACTGCTGCAGATAGAGCTTCAGCGACTTCAGTTCGTAGCAGAGCTTGTCGGGGACGTACGAGAGCGTGAGCGTGCCGAAATCGGGTTGCCCCGTTTTGGGGCACATCGACGTGAACTCGGGGCAGACGGTATCGATCACATAATCGCGATCGGGAAACGGATTTTCGAACGTTTCCAGAACTTCGCAGAAATCAGCCGACATGAAAACGCCTCGCGGTTGTCGAAAACGAATCGTCACTTCTCATCGGAAAAGATAACGACTGCTTCTTCGCGGCTCAAGGGGCGTTGCATCTGGTCGGTAGTGACGTCGATTTTGACGCGCGAATCTCCCGGTTCGACCGAACGGAATACGAGTTCGAATTCGAGGTTTTTATCGGAATCCAGGCGTTCGACGGGGACGAAGCGGATCTGCGTTTCGGTGACGTTATCCTGTGTCAAACCGCGAGCCGCGACGAATTGCAGACCGGGCGGAACCGTCATTCTGACGTCGAGGTTCGTCGCCGGGGCGGTGCCGCGATTGCGAATCTGCACGCGAAAACCGACTTCTTCCCCGACGTTAATCGGCCCGTCGAGGGCGGTCGTGTCGATCGACAGCGACGGATGACCCACCACGTCGGTCAACGACTGCACTTCGACCGGAATGCCGCGGGAGTCGACGACGCGGACGGTGCTCTCCATCGCCCCGCGCGAACGGGGCGTGAGCACCACGCTGACCGTATGACCGGCCTGGGGCAATAATTCGTCCAGCCGCCAGATGACGACGCGGTCTTCGGCGTTGTATTGGCCGCCGTCGGAGGCCTCGACGAATTCCATTCCCTCCGGCAACGCCTCCTCGATGCTCACGTCGCGGAGGATGCGGTCGCCGTTGTTTTGAATCGTGTTGGAATACATCCCCGAACGGCCGATCGTGCGGCGTTTGGGACCGTCGCGGCTGATCGTGAATTGCGGACCGACGACGTCGATGTCGAGTTTCGTCTCGACTTCCCAGCCCCCTTCCGCCATGGCGATGGCCCGATTGATGTAATGGCCCGGCTGAACGGCTTTCAGTTTTAAATCGACTTCGCGCGACTGCCCGGGGGAGAGTCCGCCGACTTCGTATTCCAAATCGTCCCCCGAGGGGTGTTCGAAACCGGCGGGAATCACTTCGCGAATGAACACGGCATCGGCGGTGCTGTTCCCCATGTTGGTCAATTTGAAGTGCAACTCGACCGTCTCACCGACGTCGACCGCTTGCGGACCGGTCAGTTCGAGCTCGAGTTTCGGGGCGGTGATTAACGTCTCGGCGGTGACTTCGGCGACGAAGTTAACGGTCGCCACGCTGCCGATCGAACCTTCGGACGTCGGCACCACGCGGACCGCGATTTTTCGCTCTTCGCCGGCTTCGAGCGTGCCGAGATCCCACACCAGCTTGCGGTCGGTTAAGACGGCTTGCGGGTCGGTTCCCGAGAGCTGCGACCCGCGCGGAATGCGGTCCTCGACGACCACCTGATGAGCCGCGGCATCGCCCTGATTCTTCACGATGATCTGATAGACCATCGGTTGACCGAGCACGGCGTTTTTCGGCGCCACCTTTTCGATCGTCAGATGCGGCCGTAAAATACCCTGCGGAACGTTTTGATCGATCGTCGCATCGCCGTGCAGGTCCGGGTTCTGGGACAACGCCGGATTCGGTTTTGCCTCTGAATTTCGCGAAGGTATTTTTTGCGGCGGCAGCAGCGATTCGTCGGCTGTGTCCTGTTCGCTCGGGCGCGGATTTTCAAGGCGGACCGGCGTTTCCAGCGGATCGGTTAACGTACTTGAAGTGCGGCGGCGTGAGGGGCTTGCCGATTCGGATTTCGTATCCGAGAGCTTCGGTTGCTCGTTGCGAGGAAACTGCGGCAGCGGCGTCGCCGACGGCGGGGCTTCCGACTCAATGCCTTCTTCAAATGCCGGCGTTGAGGTCGATTCCAACGGTTTGCTGATCGCGGGCAACGGTCCTTCGGCGTCGTCGGAGACGTCGGCATTGCCGGCTTCCACTTCGCTTTCGACGGCTTCCGCCGCCTCGCCGCCGTTCGATTCAGGAAGAGTCGACGTGGGATCGGCGACGTCTGCGTTGGGTGTCTCGGCGGATAAAGGTTGCGACGTTCTCGAATCATCTTTCGCAAACGGATCGTGATCTTCGTTGACGACGCGGACTTTTTCCTTTCGTCGCGATTTTTCCGGAGCGCGGACGTTCGATTTCGACGCATCGGCGTTGACTGAATCCTGAGTCGAATTCAGCGGCTGTGCCGATCCCTCATCGATGGTCAGCCGGGTTGGCTCGTTTGCGAAGGGTTCGTCGGCGCTCTCTGTCGAAGCGGGATCGAAAGGAGGCGCCTGCTCATCGCCGGCAGTCAACTTTGCGGACGGAGGGGATTCATCATCGGCCGAATCGACCGGGGTCTCTTCCGTCGCGCCCAAGTCGTCGTGTGCGGGATCGGCTCCCAACAATTGCGGGCCCGAATCTTCGTCTTCGCCGCCCGCTACGGTCTCGGCCTCCGCATCGGTTTCGTCGACAATTTCCGTGAATCCCTTATCGTCAACGGCATCGCCGCCGAAAGCTGCATCGCTTTCGAAACCTGGCCGTTCGTCGGCGGAAGTCTCTCCGTGAACCGTCCGAACGCCGGAATGTTCGTCGGGCGACGCGGTTTCCCCCTCGGGGTCGAACTCGCCGGAATCGTCACCCGTCAGAGAATCCTCTTCGAAGAACGGTTCATCGTCGCTCTCCGGGTCGGTGGTCGCATTCAGCGAGGTGATCGCGTCGTCGGAAATGTCGGCGCTGGCGATGCGCCCCAATTCGTCCTCGTCGTCGTCAAAGGAGACGGGGCGCGATTTCGGCTTTGATTTTTCGAGCTGGCCGAACAAATCGTCCGTCGACTCCGGGTCGCTCTCCGCCTCGTCTTGCGGATCGAGCAACTCCTTCTCCCACTCGTCGCCCGTCGGCTCAGTCTGCCCCTGGGGAGCGGACGACGATGCCGACGCGGTCTCCGCCAGCGATTCATCGGCCTGGGCGTCGAGTTCGCCTTCGAACGTGAGTTCCCCGTCGTTCTCGGCGGGAATCGTCGATTGCGAGTTTTGAATGATGCCGTTGACCTGCAGCAGCGCGAGGAGTCCGATTCCAACAACACCGGCGACGACGGTCAGCTTGGCGATAGTACCTTGCATGGGAGTCCTTTCCCAATCGGGGACGTACCGAAATTGTTTTGACCGTGGAGCCGGCGGGTCTGCGAAAAGCACATTTCTCGCGTGCCGGAACCTGAAATCTCCGTCCGTGGTTCAGGTTTGAGGTTTGCGTCAAAACAAACGGTTGGGTCTTTTTTGCGGTTAATGCCCCAGATTATTGAGTTTACGGGGGGCGCTTCATAACAAAAGTCCGAAAACAGCAAAAGAGCAATCCCGCCCGAGAATGGAAAATTTTACAAATCGCGGGAGATTTTCCGGCGGATGAGGCACTAAGAATCTATCCGGAAATGTTGGCAGTCCTACGAGATGTTGTGCCCATTGCACCGCCTCGATACCACAAATTGTGTCCGAGCCAACTTTCCGGATAGCCTCTAACAGCAGAACGCCCCGAGGAACGTCTACTTATTGCCCGCGACTTTTTGAGGGGCGATGATCGGCGGCTCACCCGGGGCAACGCTAAAACTGTTCGGCGGATTCTTGGCGATCCAGTCGGCGAGCGCATCGAGCAATTCTTTCTCAATGGGCTGCTTATCCTGGTGGATCACGTGGCGAACCACCGGCAGCAACTGCTCGTAGGCTCCGGTCCTGTTCCTGAGGATCAATCCGCGGCCCGCCTGACGCTCGGCGGCGTCTATCGGCTGGAAGGCGAGATACAGCGTGACGAAAAAGTCTTTCCAGTAAGGAACGCTCGCCTCGGCGGCGGCTTCGTTGGCCATCGATTGGTTATACGCGGCCGCTCCCTGTTGCGCCAGATCGACGATCGCATAACTGATTAATCCGACGTTGATCGAGCCGTCGAGCGGCGCCCGCCCCAGCGCTTTCGCGGCCTGAGCCCGAACTTGCCAGTCCCGTTTCTGATCGACGAGCACGGTGGCCAGCGACTGCACGACGAACGGCCGGGGCTGGCGATCGTGAATGATGCCGACGTTCCCCAACGCCTGTGCCAGACGCATCTGATACCAGGCATTCGCCATCGGGTCGGCCAACTCTTCGACGAGAATTTCGGCGACCCGCAACCGCTGGTCGCGGCTCGGGTCGCCAACCATACAGATCCGTTCCATTCCCTGCACGGCCGAAACCTTGATCGCTTCGAGCTGGGTTTTATCGTCGAAGACCTTCAGCAGGATTTCGATGGCGGGAGTGTAGGCCTTTTCCTTAACGCCGTTTCGAGAATCTTCTTCGACGAGAATCAGATTGCCCAGAATCATCACGACGTTCAGCCGGACGTGAAAATTATTATCGAGCAATTCTTCAGAGACCTTCGTCACCTGTTCGAGGAAGAATTCGCGGCCGGCGATCGGCGCACCGGCTCCCTTGGAGGCAAAGGCCATGTCCTGCGCCAACAACTCATGCCGCATGATGGGTAACATCTGCCGATGGGCTTTTCGAGTCATGCGGTGCAAGCGGTATTTCACGCCGCGTTCGATCAGGTCGCGACTGACGGCGTTCAGTTCGCCGTCGCGAAGCGCCTTTTGATATTTGCGTAGACTGCTTTGGAGTTCCTTCTCTTCCTCTTCGGTCACGAGTTCCTTGTTGAGGGTCATGACGTCGGGAATGGGACGAGGGGGGACGAAATTCTTGGGAACCGACGGAGCCGCCTCTTTCGTTTGCGGCGCTTGCCGGTTCGCCGGTCGAGGTTTGGATTGGGGGGCGGATCCCCGTTGGGCCAAGGCCACGCCCCCGTCGGCGACGAGCACGAGAAGACCGGCCAACGCCACCAAGCCCGCCGTGGGGAGGCGACGCCGATGAAGGCTCATGAAATTCATAGCGGCGTGAGGGAGACGTCTCACAGATGAATCCTTCGCATTACATTCCGCCACAGATTGATGTTGAGTCGACACGCTGTCAGAAAGGAATCGAATCCACATGTCGTTTACGCGCGAACGGGTCGTTATTAGAGAATACTTTGTCCTCTCGCGATTTACCACTTGTGAAGGCACGATTTGGCGCGAAATTTGAGAGGATTTGAAATGACGGCAAAAATAAGTATACGGGCCGAAGGGCCGTTTGCAAAAGGAGAATCTTCCCCGCCGTCGCGTTTATGATTGCGAGATCTGTATTGTTGTTACGTTAACACCGCTTTTGATTCACTGTCAAGCCGATTCTGCTCACTTCCAGGGTTCTTTACCAGATAGGCCTCTGGAGATCCCCAGAGCGATCTGTTATGACGATTGTTACGCACAATCCTCGTTCACCGGTTGCACCCTTTCGTCCGATCCGCACGCGTCGCACGCCACGAAGGGACGGCCTTTCCCGCGTGCCGCGAGTTTTCCATTTCGGTATCCCTTTCGAGATCGGATCGTGGACACTTCCGATTCAGGAAAAAGATCAAATGACGCTTATTTTTACCGATCCGGACTTCCTCGAGCATGAAACCGGGAGACATCCGGAATCCCCCGCACGGCTCAAAAGCATCTCCGAACACCTCGAACGCACGCAGCTCCTCGCACGCGCGACAACGGGAAAAATCCGCACGGCGAGCGAAGATGAACTCACCCTTGTTCATGACGCCGACTATATTCGGGAAATCAAGACCGTGACGGAGAACGGCGGCGGCAGGCTCGATCCCGACACGGTCGCCTGCCCGGCTTCGTTTCGCGTCGCCTCGCAAGCCGCGGGAACGGCGTTCGCCGCCGTCGATGAAGTCATGGAAGGCAGGCACCAGCATGCGTTATGCCTGATCCGTCCGCCAGGTCATCACGCCCTGGCGGACCGCGCGATGGGTTTCTGCCTGTTCAACAACGTCGCTCTTGCGGCGCGGTACGCGCAGAAAAAACACGAGGTCGAGTGCGTGTTGATCGTCGACTGGGATGTCCATCACGGCAACGGCACGCAAGACATTTTTTACGACGATGGAACGGTCTTCTTTTTTTCGGCTCACCGCTATCCGTTTTATCCCGGAACCGGAGCCAAGAGCGAAACCGGCCGGGGTCGAGGAAAAGGGGCGATCTTCAATTTACCGATCGCCTACGGCACGCCGCGGAAGAGTTATCTCGAACAATTCGAAACCGTGTTGACGCAGGCGGCCGAGAAATGCCGTCCGCAACTCGTGCTGATCAGCGCCGGCTTCGACGCGCATAAGAACGACCCGATCGGCTCGCTCGACCTCGAAACCGAAGATTTCGCCTCGCTGACGAAGCTCGTGCTGCACGTTGCCGACCAGTATTCAGGCGGCAAAATCGTCAGTTTGCTTGAAGGGGGCTATGATCTGAAGGCGCTCGCCGAGTCGGTCGGGTCTCATCTGGAAACGATGCTGGCGCACGAAGAGAAAAAGTGAGCGGCGAGCCGAGAGTCGATCGTCAAGAGAAAGACAGTGGGGGAAACGATGCGACGCCAGCGCTTCCCGGAGCAAACGGCACGCCCCTTTTCGATTCTTTTGGGGCGTGCCGTTCGAGACTCGGGACGATGGCGTACTCACTCGCCGCCGGTGCCGGTGACCGACTCCGGCAGGGGGGGTTGTGGCTTCTCTTCGGTCTGCCGCGTGTTGCTGGTGACGTCGGGCTTCGGTTTGACGCGGTTGTGGTAAACCATCAGCGCATCGATCCCGTGGTACAGCGGAGCGACGTCGGCCGTCCGGTCTTTCGAATTGAGCAGATCGTTGCAGATGGCATCGACGGCGTGTCGAATCCACGGAGAGCGGAGTTCATCCGATCGCACAGCGACCATCAGCCATTCGAGCATGTGACCGGTCGTCGCCAGACGCGTGTTGAAGTCGTCGCTATGGCCCCGCCCGTTGAAATAATTCGGCGAGAATGTTCCATCGGAATTCTGCGACGCCTTCGCTTCGGTGATAAACCGGCGAATTTTCTGATCGGCCTCCAGCCAGACGCCGCGAAGTTGGCCCCCCGAGGAATACAGATATTTGTTGCGGGCGTACGATAACGCGAATAACCCGTGCGTTCCGCCGCAGGCGCCGTCATAGACCGATTCATCGGTTTGAATCTGCACCAGCCGTTCGATGCTCCAGTTTTCGCCGTTCTGGTTCCGCCACTCGGCGTCGGGGGGAAGATAATGGCTTAAGGCCCACAGCGTCCAGGTGATTTCTTCGTTGGCATTGACTTCCATCTTGGCATTTTCGACCAGATTCTGGATGGTGATCGCATCGGTTCCGGTTCGAAATTGGTGATCCAACGGCAGTCGCGACAACGTAAAATATCCCAGAAACTGATTCGGATGCCCCTGAAAGATGTAACGCTGCGTGAAGGGCTGAGCGCGGCCGCCAAAAGACGTTTTCTCGAACCACGGGGTTCCTTTGTACGTGGCGTTGTCCGAGACCCAGTCGATCGCATTTACGAGTTTGCCGTTTTTCTTAATCTCGAAGTCATTGCGATACGCGAGAATGCCGTGCGCGATCTGCCAGGGGGTGTGGATTTCCGCCGACAGATAGCGTTTTTTCGATAATTGAAGGGCCTGCTCGACCTTAAGCAGCAACGGGTCGGCTTCAGCCGGGCGGTTGGCGACCGGCGTCGTCCCCTGTGAACTCGAACTTTGCGGGCTCGAAGGCGCCGTTTCCTGGCTTCGAACGATCGCGGGCATCGACAAAACACATGCGGCACTGACGACGACGCCCAACAACCAGTCTTTCTCGAATCGCATCATGATGTCCCCCTCCTTCGGTTTTTCCGTTGATCCCTGTGTTGAATGAATTCGTCCCGAGACCCGGTGCGATGCCCGCATCAAGACCAGTCCACGACTCTTGTCGCTTGCGCGGCTCGGAATGAAACTTTAGCCCCTCCGAAGATTTGGTCGATGTTTTCCGACGTGAGCATCCGTTCGCACAACGAATCAGGGTGCCACGAAGGCCCATCATTGGCGAATTCGTTGGTGTTCACGTCGTCAAGCACAGGACCGAACGCGCGCGGTTGCGACCCCCACGAGACATATGAGACGGCCATCGTCGATCCAGCAATCGCGACGGCAGATCGTCGTCAATCTTCCCCAGCCTTATGCCCGACTCGCATTCTACCACCACTCCTATCATTCGGAAAGGATCTCCCAGCCTCTCCAGATTAAACCGCACGAATTCGGTTTTCGGATGATTCCCAGTTTGAACGTACGGGGACTTCTTGCGACACGAAAGTTTTGCGTATGATCACGGCGAACGACCGGCGTGCGACGGAATGGCGACACGACGCATTGCGTTTCACGCTTGCAGCGAGATGAATTGCCGGAACGAGAAGGATGAACACGAATGACCGTTTCCGATCACGAACGCGGTGAACTCGCCGCGCGATATCTCGACCTGTTGCCGTACGATCCGTATCCCTTGCAGGAAGAAGCGCTGCTCGGCTGGTTCACCACGGCGCAAGGTATCATGGTCTCGGCGCCGACGGGGACCGGGAAAACCCTGATCGCAGAAGCGGCGTTGTTCGAGGCGCTCTCCAGCAAAGACGGTTCGACCGCTTATTACACGACGCCCCTGATCGCGCTCACCGAACAAAAATTCCGCGAATTTCAGGAACTCGCCGTCCGTTGGGGTTTTTCCGCCGACAAGATCGGCCTCGTGACCGGTCACCGCAAAGTGAATCCCGAGGCCCCGGTGCTCGTCGTGGTCGCCGAGATTCTGTTGAACAGACTCTTGCATCCCGAGGCGTTCGACTTCAGCCACGTCTCCGGCGTGGTGATGGACGAATTCCACAGTTTCAACGATCCCGAACGGGGCATCGTCTGGGAGTTGTCGCTCAGTCTGCTGCCGAAACACGTCCGGCTGATGTTGCTCTCGGCCACGATCGGCAACGCCACCGAGTTTCTCGTCTGGCTGTCGCGAGCGCACGGACGGCATCTGCAACTCTTTCAGGGGACCGAACGCAAAATTCCGCTCAGTTATCACTGGGTCGGCGATCAACTGCTCAACGAACAGATGGAAGAAATGGCCGGCGGAGACGACGAATTGCGGAAACTCCCCGCGCTGCTCTTCTGCTTCAATCGCAACGAATGCTGGAGCGTCGCCGACCAGCTTAAAGGGAAATCGCTGCTTAAAGAGGGTCAGCAAAAACGCCTCACCGAACTCATTCAGCATCACGACTGGTCGCAGGGTGCCGGTCCGAAACTCAAGCCGTTGCTGCTCCGCGGCGTCGGCATCCATCACGCCGGCATTATGCCGAAGTATCGCCGGCTGATCGAATCGCTGTTTCAGAAAAAACTGCTGTCGGTCGTCGTGTGTACCGAAACGCTCGCCGCGGGGATTAATCTTCCGGCTCGATCGGTGGTCTTGACGACGCTCGTGAAAGGCCCGCCGAAGAAACGGAAACTGATCGACCCCAGTTCGGCTCATCAGATGTTCGGCCGCGCGGGACGGCCGCAGTTCGACACGCAGGGACACGTCTTCGTCCTGGCTCACGAAGACGATGTAAAACTCTTGCGCTGGAAAGTGCGCTACGATTCGATTCCCGAGGACGCGAAAGATCCGCAATTGATCCGCGCGAAGAAGAATCTCAAAAAGAAAATGCCGCAACGAAAAACCGACGAGGTGTACTGGACCGAAGCGCAATTTCAAAAATTAATCGAATCGCCGCCGGGAAAATTGTCGAGCCGCGGCCATCTTCCCTGGCGTTTGCTGGCGTATCTGCTGAAGATTTCACCCGACGTGTCGCTTTTGAGAACCACCGTCCACAAGCGATTGCTCGATCCCAAGCAGCGCGAACGGGGCGAACGCGACTTGACGCAGATGTTGCTGACGCTGTGGGCGGGAGGATATGTGACGCTCGAACCTCCGCCGCCGGAGCCGGAGGTGAAGTCCGCCGACGAGACCACGGCAACTCCCGCGACGGCATCGCCCGACCCGGTCGCGGAACCCGAACCCGAGGCTCCCGCGCCCGCCGGAACATTCGGTGCCCTGTTAAACGCGGC
>JBBECD010000054.1:0-6701 GCA_040881995.1 Planctomycetaceae bacterium | reverse complement strand
GCTCGCGAGTGGTCGATTTGCGCTCGCGAGTGGTCGATTTGCGCTCGCGAGTGGTGGATTTCGGGGTGCGAACGGTATGTTTCCGCGCGCAAACTGGTGTTTTCACGTACGAATGACGCATTTTTGCGCCGCAATCTTCGATTTGCGGGCGTTGGGCGCTGAAAAATAACGCGAAATGGCGGTTTAAGAGCGGAGATCGCACGCAAAACGGGCGGATTTGCCGGTCTTTGTCCCTCTTCTTTCGGCGCAAAAAAGAACCCCTTCTCTTGGTTTTTTTTGAACCAAGAGGAGGGTTTTCGTCATATCCGCCGTCGGTTTCCCTCGGCTAGCGCTCCGCGTTGCGTCGCGGCTAAACGGTTGCTCTCATCCCACCACGCTCCCGCCTTGAGTTACCACCGACTCGGGAAATCCCCGGTGCCGAAACTGGTCCTTTCTGATGTCACGTTCACAATTTCCCCGCTTCGCGACGCTTGCGATCGCCGTTACTTTACAACACTCGCGGAATGGAAAACCCCATCGCGAGAACGGTGATCGGCTCAAAAAACAATTCGGCCGATAAGGCGAAACCTCAACACCACGAGAGAACGGACCATAATATGAGCACCAACCCTTCAACGATCAGACGAACGGATTCCCCTGATATGACCATAGCTCTGCTGCTCCCACCGCAAATGCACGCAAAGGCCCAGCCCTTCCAACCGCGGCTGCAATGGTATCTACCGGTCAAGTTTATGGCTGAATACGTCGTAGCGTTCGTGTTGCTCGTTATCACGGCGCCGATCATATTGATCGCGGCGGCCATCGTGAGATTGACTTCGCCAGGCCCAGCATTTTTCTCGCAGACGCGCGTCGGCAAAGATCAAAAAGAATTCACCATCATCAAATTGAGAACGATGGTTCACAAAGCCGAGGTCTTGACCGGGCCCGTCTGGTCAAAGCCGAACGATTGCCGTGTGACGCGTGTCGGGGCGTTTTTGCGAGATACTCATATCGATGAATTCCCCCAGTTGTTCAATATCCTGAGGGGAGAGATGAGCCTGATTGGTCCCCGCCCCGAACGTCCGGAATTCGTCTCGACGTTACAGCACCAAATCGCGAATTATCTCGACCGCAGCAACGTCAGGCCGGGTATCACGGGGCTGGCGCAACTCAAGCTGCCTCCCGATTACCACATCGACGACGTTAAACACAAGCTGGCGTTTGACCTGTATTACGTCGAGACCGTCAGCCCGGGACTGGATGCCCGCATTTGTCTGTTTACGGCTCTGCGGCTGTTCTCTGAAGTTGCGAAGTGCGGCTTTAAGGCCATTCAGCTTCCCACGAAGGAAACCGTCGATCGCTTGTATCACTCACGGAACGTCGAGGAATTTGACGAACCGATTTTCGAGGAGTTCGACGAACAATCCATTGAAGACTCCGACTTGTGTTCTTATTAAAGCGATGTCGCAGTCTGCGTCGGTCAGGCTTCGTCCTGACCGACAAATATGGTTGACTCCTCAATGCATTCGAATCACGTTCCCCAAAAATGAACCCTCTCGCCGATCTTTGGGGATCGGCGAGAGGGTTTTCAACTTTCCGCCAGCGTTTTCACTCGGCTAGCGCTCCGCGTTGCGTCGCGGCTAACCGGCTGAGTTGGGCGTCAACCGGTCCCCGGTTCCCGCACCCCGGTTCCCGCGCCGTTCACACCCGCTGGGGTTCCAGCAGTTGTTCCCGCAGGCGGTTGCGGGCGGTGTGCAGGCGGCGCTTGATCGTGCCGATCGGGCGGTCGAACTCGTCGCTCATCTGCTTCAAGCTGTGACCCTCGAAGTAGAACGCGACCAGCGTCTTGCGGTCGATGTCTCCCAACCGGTTCAGCGTTCCCCGCAAATGAGCCGCCGTCTCGCCGGTCAACAGGTTTTCCAGAGGATTTCCCATCTCGCCAGACGTGCGGCTGTAATCGGTGAACTCGCTGACCCCCGTCAACTCGGGAGCCCGGCGGGACAGGTGGTTGAGCGACATGCGGACGGCGATCTGCTTCAACCAGCCGATGAAACGTTCGGGCTGACGCAATTGCGTCAACTTCCGCATCGCCTGGATGAGCACATCCTGCGTGAGTTCAGCCGCGTCCGAGGCGTTCCGCAGCCGGCGGAACACGATGGCGAACACGGTCCGCTCGAAATGACGAGCCAACTCACCGAAAGCCTGCCGGTCTCCGGTCTGAGCCCGGAGAACCAATTGTGTCAACTCAAATTCGTCCATGATGGCATCACCTGTTTGTCCCTTCTGGAAATTTAAGGATGAGGGATGAAGGATGAGTCAGAAAAACGCTTCGCGATCGAATGGTTTTTGACTTATTGTTCATTCCCTGGACTACATTCTTCTGGAAAATGGGATGTGGGGCACAAAAACGCTGTTGGGTTTTCGCGATTGCCTCGGGCTCGAAGAGGAGCCTGAAAACGACCGGAAATCCGCCGGGGAAAACGGGAGTCGGGCGATCGTTGAAATCAGCCGAGGGTTCGCTGGGCCTTGGGAGCGAGGTGCATACGGTGATACACACTCGGACGGTCGGGCGTCGGAGAGAGAACCTCGGGAATCAACTCAGCATTGGCTGTGTAAGACGCTGTCTTTTCGAAGACCGTGCGTATTACGATGAGAGGGCTTGCCCTATCACCAATGCTGCCCAGGCTCTCGCCGGCGGTTCGACCGGTGTGGCTTCAAGCCACTCCGGTTTTAAGAGCGCCGGTTTCGAAACCGAGACGGGTACTGTTCGTACCGCGTCTGGCCTGACCGAGACCGCCGGGGACGCTGGATGCATACTCGCGGAGGGCGTGCAACAACCATGACCCGTGACGACGTCGTTCAGTCCGAAGCGAATGGCGGCTTGGCTGTTGTCGGCGTTGCGATAGGTATTAATGGTCTGCATCTTGCACCTCCTGCGGTAGTCCCCGCAGAGCTGGAGTTCCGCGTCCATCGCCAAAAATGAAGCAGGATGAGACGGAACAGGTAACGAGAAAAAAACTTTCGTGAATCGTTAAGGAAGCGGTTATCGTTTGTCGGGTCTGGTTCCACGCATTCCGATCACCGCGACGGATGATCACAAGTTAGTGGTTGTTTCGTCAAGATCGACTTCAGAACTCTTCTCGAATTGATGCGGAAAACCGGAATTTCCCCGCCTGCGAATCGGAACTCTGAATCCGAGATATTAGTCTATACGCAATTAGACACCTTTGGGGTCCATTTTGTTCGCGATTTTATCGGAATTTTTGTAAAATGTTTGGCGTCATCAAAAATCCATCGTTCGGTCGTTGACCGCAAGGTCTTGATAGAATGGGATTTGAAACTTCACGATTGTGCGATTTCGCGGGCGAAAAATTTGATTTCGACGACGAAGTCGGGGCGGGTTCGAAGGTATGCATGGGACCGCTATCCATCGAAGGAAGATTATGTATTTACCGAAAATGTTGAGATCGATGCTTCATCATATGGTAGTGGGTTGCGCTGTGATGGGTTCGTTGGCGGTTGATCGTATCGCCTTTTCGCAGGGCTACGCCCCCGAAGCCGCCGTGCAGAAGATGGAAACTCCCAATGGTTTGCGCGTACGGCTCGTGGCGAGCGAGCCGGTGATTCGTCAGCCGAATACGGTGAAATGCGACGATCGGGGTCGGTTGTGGGTGATTCAATATCTGCAATACCCGAACCCCGCCGGCTTGACGCGGGTGAAGGTCGACCGCTGGTCGCGGACGGTCTACGACCGCGTGCCCGAACCACCGCCGCTGGGCCCGCGCGGGGCCGACCGGATTACGATTCTTTCGGACTTCGACGCCGAAGGGAAGTCGCAGCAACACAAGGACTTCGTCGACGGTTTGAACCTGGCGACATCGATCGAATTCGGTCACGGCGGGGTGTATGTGCTGCAGGTGCCTTATTTGCTGTTTTATCCCGACCGCGATCGCGATGACGTCCCCGACAGCGACCCGGAAGTGCTGCTCGAAGGCTTCGGAATGGAAGACGCCCAGTCGCTGGTGAATCACCTGACGTGGGGGCCGGACGGCTGGTTGTACGGCGTGAACGGCAGCACGTCGACGTGCCTGGTTCGCGGCATCGAGTTTCAACAGGGCTGCTGGCGTTATCATCCACTGACGAAGGACTTCGAACTCTTCTGCGAAGGAGGAGGCAACGTCTGGGGCCTGACGTTCGACGACTGGGGAAATATCTTTTACTCGACGAACGCCAATCCGTTCGTGCATGGATTGCAGGGAGCCTATTACGCGAAGAATTTCGGTAAACACGGGCCGCTGCACAATCTGTTCGCCTACGGCTGGTTCGATACGGTTCTGAGGGACACCGCTCCGGCGGGGCCGCCGACCGGGGGGACGATGTATCTCGGCGATTCCTTCCCCGAGGAGTATCGCGACACGTTTATGTCGGGCGATTTTCTCGGGCACACGGCATCGTACTGGAAGATTTTCCCGCAATCGGCGACCGTCACCGTGAAATACGGCGGAACGATTTTGAAGTCGAATGATACGTGGTTCGGGGCAACTGACGTCTGCTTGAGTCCCGACGGGGCGATGTATCTCTGCGATTTTCACGATCAGCGAACGGCTCACCCCGATCCCGATGCGAACTGGGATACGAGCAATGGCCGGGTTTACAAGATCGAAGCGATTGATACGAAACCGCTCGAAGAATTCGACATCCGCACAAAAACCGCCAGCGAATGTGTGGATCTGTTGTCGCATCCGAACGGCTGGTTCCGCAACCGGGCCCGCGTGCAGTTGGCGTCACTGCGCGATGCTTCGGTCAATCCGCAATTGAAAAAACTCGCGTTACAGACCGAAAACCCGCGACTCTCGCTGCAAGGATTGTGGTCGCTCTACGTCAACGGCGGGTTCGATGAAGAGTTCTCGCTCGAACTGCTGAATCATCCGGAGGAATACATCCGCAGTTGGACGGTGCGATTGCTCGGCGATGCGAAAGAAGTCTCCGAAGACATGGCCGTACGGCTGCACCGACTAGCGGCGGATGACCCCAGCCCGATCGTGCGGTGTCAACTCGCGGCGACGGCGAAACGGTTGCCGGCGGAGCAGGGGTTGCCGATTGTCAAAGCGATTCTCGATCGCGATATCGACGACGAAGATACGCGCATCCCGTGGATGTTGTGGTGGGCATTGGAGTCGAAATCACTCTCCGACCGCGACAATGTGCTCGAAAACTTCTCGACACCCGAGGCGTGGAGGAACGGTTCGTACCGGGGCAACTTGCGGCGATTGATGCGGCGTTATGCGGCCGACGGGTCGTCCGCAGGTTACGAGGCGTCCGTTACACTGTGGAATACGACCCCCGATGCCCAACGAGAATCGATGGTCGTGGCGTTGGAGCAAGGCCTCTCGGAGCGTTCGGTCGGACTGGTCGGCGTGGGGCAGGGGGGACTCTTCGAATTCACGGCGGAGAATTCATCCGATGCCTCGACGACCCGGTCGTTCGCACCGCTCACGCCGGAGCTTCAGCAGATCGTTGAAAACATCTGGCGGCAGAATCCGAATCAGACGCTGCGCTTGAAACTCGCCGTGCGTGCGGAATTAGAGGGAGCATACGCTCGACTGCTGGAGATCGTCGACGATTCGCAGAGCGATCAATCGACATTGCTAACCGCGCTGGAAATTCTGCGGGAACTCGGCAAGGACGATTGCGTGGACGTGGTCTTGAAGCGGGTCAACGTCGCACAACCGACCGACGTGCAACTGGCGGCAATCGGCGTGCTCGGCCGGTTCGGTGATGACGCTGTCGCCGAGAAATTGCTCCGGCTGTATCCGGAGTTTTCGGCCGACGTGCAACCGCGCGTGCGCGATGTGCTCTTCAGTAAACCGGAATCGAGTATGCATTTCGTTACGCTGGTCGAAGCGAAGGAAATACCCCCCGAGAGCGTGCCGATCGATCAATTGCGCCGGCTGGCGCTGCACGACAACGACGAATTGAACGAACTCGTCCGCAAGATCTGGGGAAACATTCAGCCCGGCACACCGGAGGAAAAACTCGCCACCATGCGGCGGTTCAACAACGACCTGCGCGCCGGCAGCGGCGATTTGGCGTCGGGGCAGGCTTTATACAAAAAGCACTGCGGGACGTGCCACAAACTCTTCGGCGAAGGAAACACCATCGGCCCCGATCTGACAACCACGACGCGCGGCAATCTGCCCGAACTTCTCGCGAACATCGTCGACCCGAGTTCGGTGATCCGCAGCCAGTACATGAGTTATGTCGTGCTGACGACTGAAGGCGTCATCTACACCGGCCTGATCGCCGAGCAGGACGGCGCCAGCGTGACGCTGCTCGATGCCAAGAACATGAAGACGCGGATACCGAAAGATCAGATCGACGAACTCAACGAGTCGGCGGTGTCGATCATGCCGGAGAAGCTGCTGGAGGAATTGACGCCGCAAGAACGCCGAGATCTTTTTGCGTATTTGCAGAGTAATGCGCCGGTGGGGAAGTGAAGTGGTAGACGGTGGGGGAGATCGGGAGATCGGGAGATTCTCATTTCGTTCGCTTCCTTGCACATTCAACATTTCATGTTCACCCTACACCCTACCGGACTTGGTTGCGCGCCGAAGTCGCGCGGGACGTGTTTGGTAATTATGAGACGTGCGCGCGGTTTGACGCATTTATATACCTCACGCGGCAATGAGTGAGACGTTTTCGAACTCTTGGAAATTGTGTGT
>JBBECD010000053.1:0-39741 GCA_040881995.1 Planctomycetaceae bacterium | reverse complement strand
CCCCCCCCCCCCCGCCCGCTCGAAGCGTCTTGTTTTCCCCATTCCCCGCGAGATGTGCCTCCACCATGCGAAACGAATCGGATATTCCTTTTTCTGACGATCCCTTCACCATTCCCGTCGCGGAGCGGATCAAACGGTTGCCGCCGTATTTGTTCGGCAAGATCAACAAACTCAAATATCAGAAGCGCGTCGCCGGGATCGACGTCATCGACCTGGGAATGGGCAACCCGACCGACGCCCCCGATCCGCTGATCGCCGAGAAGCTCGCCGAGGCGATCAAAGATCCGCGCAATCACCGTTACTCCGTCGCCAACGGCATCGAGAATCTGCGCAAAGAAGTCGCCGTCCGCTACTGGAAGCGGTATGGCGTGCGGCTCGATCCGAACAAAGAGATCATCGCGACCATCGGCTCGAAGGAAGGCTTCAGCCATATGTGCCTGGCGCTGATGGGGCCGGGCGATACGGCGATTGTGCCGGCGCCGTCGTTTCCGATTCACGTCTATTCGGTGGTTTTGGCGTCGGGAAACGTGATCGCCCTCGACGTGCGCAAGCCCGAGCAGTTTCTCTCGCGGATCGCGTATACCTGCCAGCATCTGTATCCGAAACCGAAACTGGTGATCGCGAATTTTCCGCACAATCCCTCGGCGACCGTCATCGAGCAGGAGTTCTTCAACGACCTGGTGGCCCTGGCGAAGAAATACAACTTTCTGGTAATCAGCGATTTCGCCTACGCCGACATCTGTTACGACGGATACAAGGCCCCCAGTTTTCTTGCCTCGCCCGGGGCATTCGACGTCGGCGTCGAATTCACGACCATGAGCAAAAGCTACAGCATGGCGGGCTGGCGGATCGGCTTCTGCTGCGGCAACCACGAGATGGTCCGCGCGTTGGCCACGATCAAAGGCTACTACGATTACGGCATCTTTCAGGCCGTGCAGATCGCCGCCATCGTGGCGATGCGGCATTGCGATGCGGCGGTGGAAAGCATTGCCGCCGAGTATCAAAGCCGCCGCGACGTATTGTGCGAGGGATTGAGCCGCCTCGGCTGGGAGATCGAAAAACCGAAAGCCGGGATGTTTGTGTGGGCGAAGATTCCCGAGCCGTGGGACAAAATGGGCTCGATCGATTTCGCGATGAAACTGCTGGATGAGGGAGGGATCGCCGTCAGTCCCGGCCGGGGCTTCGGCGACGAGGGAGAAGGTTTTCTCCGGCTCGCGATCGTCGAGAATTCACAGCGGCTGCGGCAAGCCGTCCGCCAGATCGGCAAAGTGATGCGAGCGGAGCCCGCGACGATCGGGTGACTTCTTTCTCCCTCTCCCTCTGGGAGAGGGTCGGGGTGAGGGTGCCTTTCAATCGCACTGGCGGACAAGCCGCCAGTGCCACGCGACAAAGCGCTCCGCTACGGAAACCCTCCGCGTCGCGGCTAAACGAAGATTCACGTTGAACGTCGTCTCGTCGCGGCTTCCATCAACGCCTGTTCGCTGAATTGGTCGCGTGCAAATTCGCCGGTGAGTTCGCCTTCGCAGAGAACCAGAATACGGTCGCAGAGCGTGATCAGTTCGGGGAGTTCGCTCGACGTCACGATAATGCCGAGACCCTCGGCACAGAGGCGATCGATCACCTGATACAGCTCGGCTTTGGCGCCGACGTCGACGCCGCGGGTCGGGTCGTCGAGCAACAGCACGCGCGGGTGCGTTTCGAGCCAGCGGGCCATGACGCACTTTTGCTGATTGCCGCCGCTAAGACTGGTGATCGCCGCCTCGCGGCTGCCGGCTTTCACGCCGAGCCGTTTGATGGAATTGTCGACCAGCGACGATTCACGGCCGGCGTGCACGATTCCTCCGCGCGCCAGAGCGGTCAGCGAGCAGAGCGAAATATTCTCGCGGACGTTCATATGCGAAAATAGCCCCTGCCGTTTGCGGTCTTCGGGAACGAGAGCCAATCCGTGCCGCACCGCGTCTTCGGGATGCCGAAACGCGACCGGCCGGCCGTTGAGCGTGACGGTCCCCTTCGGTGCTTCGTGCGTCGCCCCGAACAACGATTCGAGCAATTCGGTGCGTCCCGCTCCCATCAGCCCGGCGATTCCCAGCACTTCGCCGCTGTGCAGTTCGAAGCAGACGTTATGCAGACGGTCGCGACGCCCCGGCGTGGCGTGTGGTAACGACAATCGCTCGACTTGAAGCACGACCGGTCCCCGTTCGCGGCGGGCGATTTGTTCGCGCCGTTCGATCTGCCGGCCGACCATGTGATGCGTCACTTCCCGCGGGGTCGTTTCCTTCGCCGCCAGCGTGGTCACTTTTTGCCCGTCGCGCAAAATCGTGATGCGCTGCGACATGCGAAAGACTTCGTCGAGTTTATGCGAGATGTAGATGACCGTCACGCCGCGGCCCAACAACTTGCGGACGACGCGGAACAAGCGTTCGACTTCGGATTCGGTGAGCGCACTCGTCGGCTCGTCCATCACCAGAATCTCGGCGTTGAGCGACAACGCCTTGGCGATTTCGACGAGCTGTTGATCGCCGACGCGCAGCTCGCGAACCCGCTGCGCGGGATCGATGCGGCAGTCGAGGTCGGTGAATAAGGCTTGGGCTTGGCGTTCCATGCGGCGATCGTCGAGCCAGCCGATGCGGTTTTTCAGTTCGCGGCCGAGAAAGATATTGGCGGCGACCGAGAGTTCATTCACGAGGTTTAATTCCTGGTGAATGATGCTGATGCCGGCATGCTCGGCCTCGCGCGTCGTGCGGAAGCGGACGGGTCGACCGCGCAGCCGAAGCTCCCCGTCGTAATCGGTGATGACCCCGGAGAGGATTTTCATCAGCGTGCTTTTGCCGGCCCCATTTTCGCCGACGAGAGCGTGAAATTCGCCCGGCTGGATGTCGAGCGAGAATCCGGACAACGCCGTCACCCCGCCGAAATGCTTGGAGATGCCGAGCATGCGGATCAGCGGAGGGGCGTTATGCGTCACCTCGGCGGGCCGAGTTGACGGATCGATGATGTCCGAGGAAGCGTGAGAATCGATCATTTTTCGCGTCAATAATGTTAGACCGGGAAAGATGGACGAATTAGTCGCATCGTAAAAGCATAGAATATGGGACGCCGGCTGAACAGTTCTTGCATCAATCGGTGTACTGCTTGTATAGTTTACGCAGAACTCATGAAAATGTTCTTCATTCAGACGGGGCGATCGACGGCAATCGTCGCGGTCGATGCCGCGCAGTTTTGAGGCCGCAACATTCACGAAGGAGATAAGATGGCTACGGAGAAAAGTGAACGAGACGGTTCGGTGGAAGCTCAAACGCCCGCGCCGCCGACGCAGCAACAGGTAAACGTCGACGATTCGCAGGTGATGGCGTGTTACGCCAACTTCTGCCGCGTCTCGAGCACCCCCGAGGAACTGGTGCTCGACATGGGACTGAATCCGAATCCGCTCAGCGCCGGTTCGACCGTAAAAGTTTCACAGCGAATCATCCTCAACCATTTCACCGCGAAGCGACTCCTCGCTGCGCTGTCGATGGCGCTGCAACGGCACGAACAAGCCTTCGGCGTACTCGAGACCGACATCCGCAAACGGATGAAGTCGCAGTAAGAGTATCGCGTACGCAGTGAAACGATTGGCACTGGCGTCTAGGCACGGCAGTGCCAATCGTGTTAACAACGGTTCGAATGACGAATGTCGAAATCCGAATGTCGAATCAATGATGAAGTCCGAATGTGGCGTCAAACGCCGTTTGACAGGCCGATGGAGAATTGTTTTATCGGAACCCGAAGCGTGAGCGAGGGAGTTCTATCATCATCGATTGCGCGAACCTGCTTCCTCGCTCACGCTTCGGGTTACCATGCAACCTGTCAGTCGAACATTAAAGCCACATGAGTTCGAAACGCGAGTTAAGGATGCTTTTTTCCCTTCGTCATTTGAACATTCGACATTCGGATTTGATTCGTCATTCGGATTTCGACATTCGACATTTCAAAGGCACCATCCCCCCGGTCATTGACCGGGGGCTAAAAGACGAAGGATAAGCGAGAGCCAGAAGGAACAAATATCATGAGCGCCAATTATCAGCAGGAACTGGCAACCGCCCTCGATGCCGTGCGGGGGGCGACGTTGGCTTGCCGGTCGGTGCAGGCGAAAATCGCATCCGAAAAACTCGACAAGAAAGACAAAAGCCCGGTCACCGTCGCCGACTTCAGCAGTCAGGCCATCGTCTGCCGCGTTCTCTCGCTGGCTTTTCCGCACGACCAGATCATCGCCGAGGAAGATGCCGCCGAATTGCGTCAGCCGGCGAACGCCGCGTTTCTCGATCAGGTTCATCGCGAAGTGACGGCGGTCGCGGGAACCGCGACGATGGAGGACGTGCTCGGCTGGATCGATCGCGGAAAAATCCGTCCCGCGTCGAAGCGTTTCTGGACGCTCGACCCGATCGACGGCACGAAAGGTTTCTTGCGGAAAGAACAGTACGCCGTCTCGCTGGCGCTGATCGTCGACGGCGACATTCAGGTCGCGGTGCTCGGTTGTCCGAACCTTCCGAACCTTCCGGAGGTGAACGATCCCTCGTCGATCGGGGGCTTGTTTTATGCCGTGCGCGGGGAAGGGGCGTTTTCGCTCGGCGAAGACGCCGACACGTCGACGCCGATTTACGTCAGCCGCACCGCCCACGGCCAGCATGCGCGGATGTGCGAATCGGTCGAGTCGGGACACAGCGATCACAGTGGGGCGTCGGCGATCGCCGAGGAATTGGGCATCGCGCAAGATTCGCGTCGTCTCGACAGCCAGGCGAAATACGCGGTTGTCGCTCGCGGCGAAGCCGACATGTATCTCCGTCTGCCGACACAAACCGACTATGTCGAAAAAATCTGGGACCACGCCGGGGGCGTGCTGGTCGTCGAAGAGGCCGGGGGCAAGGTGACCGATATCGCCGGAAAACCGCTCGATTTCAGCCTGGGCCACGAACTGAAATCGAATCGCGGCGTGATCGTCACCAACAATCTGCTGCACGAGGCGGTTTTGACGGCCTGTCGAAAAGTCCTCGGCTGAAACGCCGAGAAATCGCCGCCGTTAACTTGTGTTTCGCCCCGTCATTCGGGGAGAATGGGTATCCCTGTTTGTGGGGCGTCGCCGATTGTCGTGGCGTCTCCGGTTTGGGTTTAACGACCAATCCTTCAATCGAACGCGCGTAGCGTCAAAAACGGTCCTCCGGGCGGACCGTTTCTCACCGGGCACTGATGCCGTCGGCTGTCTGTCGATGGCGAAATTGTGACGTTGCGCGATCCGGTCTCCAGCATTACGGGAGCATGATCTTGTCATTTGAATTACCGTCCAACACCCCTTTCCTCCTCGCGCAGACCGGACTGCACACCATCGATTACGCGATCGTCGGCGTCTACATGATGATCATGCTGGGCATCGGCGGTTACCTCGCCCGTCAGCAGACGACCTCCGAAGAATTTTTCGTCGGGTCGCGGCATCTGCCGTGGTGGGCGGTCGGCATCAGTATGATCGCCACCTTGATGTCGACGCTGTCGTACCTCGGCGCCCCCGGCGAGATCATCCAGCACGGGTTGAGCATTACGCTCGCGCTCATCGGCTTGCCGATTACGTATTACATCGTCGGCTACATCTGGGTTCCGTTCTTCATGCAGTTGCGGTTGACCAGCGCCTACGAATATCTCGACATGCGCTTCGGCGGAGCCGCCAAGTGGGTCGCCGTCGTCAGTTATCTTTACATGCGTTTCGTCTGGATGGGGGCGATCATCTTTACGGCATCAATGGCGCTGGCGCAAATGACGCAATCGACGGCACCGGAGGCTTTGGCATCATTGAGTGGCGGCTTGATTCAGATCGACGAAAAAGCCTGGCTGTACATCGTCATCATCGCGACCGGCGTCATCAGCACGCTCTACACGGCTCTCGGCGGGATCAAAGCGGTGATCTGGACCGACGTCATGCAGTTCACCTTCTTGTTTCTTGGCGCCGTGCTGACGGTCATCATCATTGCCGGCGAAACCGGCAGCGGCCCCGTCGACTGGATCACCGAAATTACCAGTTCTTCACATGCATTTCCCGCGATTGCCAGTTGGGATCTCTCCGAGCGGACGACGGTGCTCTGGGTCGTCCTCAGTGGAATCATCTGGAACATTTGCACGCACTGTTCCGACCAGGTGGCGTTGCAGCGATACTTCACCACCGAATCGGCATCCGCCGCCAGAAAAGTCGCCGCGATGAATTACTTTCTGGATACGACGATGCAACTGCTGCTCGGCCTGGTAGGGGCGGCGCTGCTGTATTACTTCATCCGTCACGTCAACCTGCTCCCGCCCGGCGTGACCGATCCCCGCGACCCCTACTTTGCCGATAAAATCTTTCCGCACTTCATCGTGCATGGGTTGCCGATCGGCGTCAGCGGGCTGATCATCGCGGCGATTTTCGCCGTCGCGCAGTCGAGTCTCGATTCTGGCATCAATTCGTCGACGACGGTGATCGTCGTCAACATCATCCGCAGGAAGGATTCGGGGATGACCGACCATACGGAATTGCGGGTGGCTCAAGGCTTGACGCTGCTGATCGGTTTTCTGATCACAATCATCGGCGTGCTCTTTACCATGTATCCCGAGAACAAAAACATCATCGACCTGCAGATGAAGAGCTTCAACTGCGTGCTCGGGCCGCTCGGGGCTCTGTTCATGATGGGCATCCTGCTCCCGCACGTCGGCCGACAAACGGCGCTGATTTCAGTGGTGCTCGGCATCGTCAGCGGTTTGGCGATGGGCTACACCGACGTCATCGCCGAGCATTACGGCGTGAAAGTCAGCTCGATTTCCCCGTTCATGCTGGGCCCGGTCTCGTGGGCCTTCACGATGATCACGGCTGCCTTCTTAGGCGGCCTATTGCCGGGCCCGCATCCGGAACAGGTACGCGGGCTGACGTATCAAAGCGTCCGCCGGGGGGAGAAGCATGAGGCGTTGCGGTGAGGGGAGAATTTTGGTGCGCGATTGGCAGAGATGGGTTATCACGCTTCGAAAGAGTTGCTGTTTCATAACTTCAATTTTATCTTGCGACTTACAAAACGTTACCACCTGCATGATGGGTCGCCAATGTGCGGTCTACAGGTAATAGGCAGAAACAATCTATAAACAAGTTAGGCCACTCCTATGTCGTACCAGACCATCAGGCGGGCTGTAGAATCAGATGCAGGAGAATTGGCGAGATTGACATCAAAACTTGGTTATCCGGCTTCCGAGGTGATGATCAGGACACGTTTGGCGCAATTGCTTGACTCTTCCGATAACTGCCTCTTGGTTGCTGAAGCTCCAGATGGCGAGTTGGCGGGTTGGATTCACGGTTTCGTCTGTCAGCTTTTGGAGTCAGACAATCGCGTCGAGATCGGCGGGCTACTTGTTGACGAGCGATGGCGGCGCCACGGTATCGGTCGGCGATTGGTGCAGGCGATTGAAGATTGGGCGTTGGAGCGCGGGGTGATTGAATTATCAGTGCGTTGCCGCGAGGAGCGGACGGAGGCGCATGAATTCTACGAGAGTTCGTTATTTCGCCACACAAAAACACAGCGAGTTTTTCGCAAGAGAATCGGGCACCCGGCGATCGGCAGAAATGATCTACGAACACGTTAGGGAGGTTCCGATATGGCTAGCGGTCCGTCAGGTCTTGAACGAGTTTGCTCAAAATGCGGCGGCGACATGGAACAGGGTTTTGTCGTCGACAATACATACGGAGCGAGATTGGTCAGCCAGTGGGCGCCGGGATCACCTCAAAAATCCTTCTGGACCCGGACAAAGTTGCCTCAGGGAGCACTTCCGCTTGCTGCGTTTCGCTGCAGTTCCTGTGGCTACACAGAGTTCTATGCTGGCGAGCAGTTTGCAGCGGAGTAATGGCCTAATAAGACGCTGCAATTGCCCCGCCGGGTGTCACTGCTGAATGGTTCCGCATTCAGCAGTGTTCGTGTCGATTCATCGGGTGGCTGGGGCCGACATCGATGATCTTGCAACCAAAAAACTTCGCTTTCGCAAGCACCGACCATTCAAGCAGCCACATCATAGCCCCAGTCGAAGCGCATCAGACGTCTGCCGCGCAATTCACTGGGGCCATGACGTCGACCAACTGTGAAGACATCTCGCGCATGGGACAGCGTCACCTCAATCAACGGTTCACATCGGCCCCACCAACCCCTTCCAGAATCAGTTTCCGGCAGGTCGTTATCCGAGTCAAAACTTCCGCACCCGCTGATTGGCAACGTCAACGAGATTTCCGTCCAGAAGTCCGTGCTCCCGCAGGCGAAACTGCACGGACAGCACATCAGCGTCACGTGCAACTCGATTTTCGCTCGGATCGTCCAGCATTGAAACGGCCAACACAATCCCCTGCTCGCGATGCTCAAAAACTCTCTCGTGGTCCGACGGTGATGTATCGGTGAAGCCGAGTTCTCGCAGGTACGCAAACAACAAATCATAGGTGATGTGGTCCAACGCAACTCTCCTACGATGCTACGGGCAGTCTACCTGATCTGAACTGCTGCAACACGGAGTGATCCACGAGACCTTGGTTTTCGAGCCGCATGGCTATCGATAACAGATCCGCCGACCGCACCGTTTTTCCGTCCGCTGGAATCGAGAGCGTAACAATCGTCCCCGTCGCACGATGGTGGAAGGCTAACACGTTATTGATCGTCGCGGATTGGTCGAACCCGGTGTCACTTAAGAACTGTTGCAACCCAACAAACGTCACTTCACTTTGGCTTGCGTGGGACATCTGGAAACCCTCCATGGCGTCGAAGCGAATCGATCGTTTCAAGCGACAACCGGCGAAAGTGATCGATCGACGCAACGGTTAACTTGTTGTAGATGGGAATGTGAACATTGACCGTCGCTTTCTCCGGATCCCTTCGATCAGGATTGTCGGCAACGTATTCCTGAACGTGCAGCCAAAATGCGTCGTCTCTTCCTGCGTCGAACACGACAAGTATAAACGGATAGATCTCCAGCGACCAATAGTGAAGATCGCCCGTGTTGATCGGGAAGGAGATTATGGTTCCTTTTTTGAGGACCTTCAGGCTCTCGGTTGCTTTGAGCTGAAACCGAACTTCTCCATTCTCGATCTCTCCGGTCTGGGCGAAATGGAACATTGTCACGTCGACACCATAGTCACGTTCCGGCCGACGAAGCACATGGCCTTTCAACAGAACCATCCGCTCAAGGTGGTTTTCACTCAGATCCTCAATGATATGTTCGCGAGTCCTGCGTTTTCGTTGTGGTCCCTCATTTTCGACCATGGTGCCTGCTCCACTTGGGAGGCGACGATACCAAAATCACGAAATTCAAAAAAGAGCATTTCGTTACAGAATGCGAGAATGGACAGGAGACGGCGGGTGCCTGGGGCCGGCATCGACGATCGTCCCACCAAAAAACTCCGCTTTCTCAATCAACGGTTCACATCGGCCCCAGCCACCCCTCCCCGTCATTTCCAATTCTGGCTCTTGACCCTTGTCTCTCGACTCTTGACTGTTTCCCTCTTGAGCGATCAAAACCGAAAACGCTATAACACTCACTCTGCGAACGATCTCGTCGAATGCCACAACGGAGTGCACTACTGATGAACGAACACGCCATGTCCGAGACGGATGCCAAGACTCATGCGCCGATTACACACCTGACGAAAGCCCAGCGCCGGGTGCTGGGCGTGCTGGTCGAAAAGGGGATTACGACCCCCGAGTATTATCCGCTCACCCTGAAGGCGGTGACCGCCGGGTGCAATCAGAAAAACAATCGCGATCCGATCGCCAACTACACCGAAGACGCCGTCGAAGAGACGCTCGACGAACTCCGGCAACTCGGTCTCGCCGCCGTTGTGCATACCGAAACGGGACGGACGCAGCGGTTCCGCCATTACATGCGGCATCGCTTCACGATGACCGAACCGCAACTGGCGCTGCTCACCGAGCTGTTGCTCCGCGGCAAACAACAGCTTGGCGAACTGCGATCGCGGGCCAGCCGGATGGCGCCGATCGAATCGCTCGAACAACTGCGGACCGAGCTCAAAGGATTGCAGGAAATGAAAATGGTGCAGGCCGACGGCCCCCTCGAACGCCGGGGGATTCTCGTCGACCACAACTGGTATACCGAGAGAGAGGGGCAACGTCTGGAATACCGGCAGGATATCGACGATTCGCCGTCGGCTTCATCTGACGACGACCTCCCCGTGGCGACTTCGCGTCAAACCACGATCGAAGAAGGCTCGCGACCTCACGCGGCGGGAGGACAAAGTTCATCGACCCGCTACGAGGAGTTGAACGCCCTGTGTCAGAAACTCTCCGATCAAAACCGGAATCTCGAATCGGACATCGAAGCCTTGCGTACGCAAATGAACGATCTCGCCGACATCGTCCACGACCTGCGGCGGCAACTGGGAGGGTAAAAAGTAGGAGTACAGGCTCCAGCCTACCGATCGCCTGAAAAGACGAAGAGCAGCCTGAAGGCTGTACTCCTACGAAGAGTCGGTGACGCGGCGGCTTATTTCGGTTCGGCGGGCGTCGGCAGGGGCTCGGCGATCGGCTCGTTGAGTCCCTGGATGAAGTACATTTTCTTCGACTTCCCGCGAAGGTCTTCCATTTTCTGCTCGGCTTCGGCGCGTTGTTCGTACGGAAAACGGGCTTCTTCTTTCATCGTGCCGCTGAAAATCGCCCAAATCCGCCGCATGCGAATGGGGGTCTTTTCCTTCGTTCGTTTCGCGCGAACCGCCTTCTTGCGGACGGCGACTTTCTTTTTCTTCACCTCGCCTTTATCGTCACCATCCCGCGCTTCAGCGGCCTCGGCCTGCTTGCGCAACTCCCTGCGGCTGGTTACTTTACGTGCCATGCGAACTCTTCCTTTCCCTCGATGCGACGATGTTTCTGCTATTTTTTTCGGCGAGCCGATGCGCGGACCAACCCGATCGCAGGGTTTGCCGTCGACGCGACGATATTCACACGCTTGCTGGATTTTGCGTCCCATAGCATAACAACTCGCGGCGCCGTCGGCTACGGAACCGGCGTGACATTACGCGCAGCCGAACTTACGTCCCACCGTCAGCCTTGTTATAGTGAATTCGGGCAAAATACCTCCCCGCCACGAACTGCATGTGCGGAGTTCGGTATAATTCAGTCGATTAAAACTGGCGAATCCCCACTCGCAGTGAACCCATGATACAATCACGCCGACGCGTTCTTCTGATTCAACTTCCGATTCCCCAGCCGGGACTCGAACCGCCGCGCGGAAATGTCCCGCTCGCCGCGGGATATCTGAAGTTGTACGCGCGGCAGCGGGGACTCGAAGCCGAATACGACATCGATATTCTGCCGACGCCGCTGGCGAACCTGCTCGGCGACGCTGCCTTGGTCGATGAGATTGTCTCGCGCGATCCGTGGATGGTCGGGTTCAGTTGCTACCTGTGGAACATCAACCGCACGCTCTTGATCGCCTCGCTGCTGAAACGGCGATGTCCGGAATTGAAAATCGTGCTCGGCGGACCGGAGATCACCGTCGACAACGCCTGGGTGCTGTCGCATCCCGGCATCGACTACGCCGTCGTCGGTGAAGGGGAGCAGACGTTCGCCGAACTGCTCGAACATCATAAAAAATTTCCCGAGACCGAACCGGAACCACAATCGATTGCCGGGCTGGTGGCGACGTCGGCCGTAAGGCGGCTCGGCGTCGATCCGGCTCAATCGCTGGGGCGTTGGATGCCGATGTTCCGCAAACCGCTGCCGAATTTAAACGAGGTTTCATCGCCTTACCTCGCGGGGATTCTCGACGCCGCCGACGAGCAGATGATGATGCTCGAAACGCTGCGCGGCTGCGTCTTTCAGTGCAAGTTCTGTTATTACCCGAAAAGTTACGACGACTTGTATTTCGTCTCCGAAGAAAAGATCGTCGCCAATCTCCAGCATGCGGCCGATCGCGGGGCGAAGGAAGTCGTACTGCTCGATCCGACGCTCAATCAGCGCCGCAATTTCCCCGATTTTCTGCGGCTGCTGATTCGCTGCAATCCCGAGCGGCGGTTCCGCTATTTCGGCGAATTGCGAGCCGAAGGGATCACCGCCGAGATCGCGGATCTGATGGTGCAAGCGGGGTTTGACGAAGTCGAGATCGGTTTGCAGTCGGTCGACCCGCTCGCCATGGAATTGATGGATCGCAAGAACAACATGAAGGCGTTCGAAAAAGGCGTGAACGCGCTGCTTGACGCCGGCATCAAGGTGAAACTCGATTTAATCATCGGCCTGCCGGGCGACACCGTCGATTCGATCCGCCGCGGCATGCATTACGTGAAGGACTCGGGGAACTACAGCAGCGTGCAGGTTTTCAATCTGGCGATTCTGCCCGGTACGGCGTTTCGGCAGGAAGCCTCGCAACTCGGCCTCGAATTCCAGTCGCAGCCGCCGTATTACGTGTTGCGCACGCCGACGCTGGAATTGGCTGATTTGTATCAGTTGCTCGACGAAGCCGAAGAAGTTTTCGAGACCGAATTCGATTCGCTGCTCGAACCGGTGCTGCCGGAGCAGGCGTTTCATCCGCAGTTGCCGATGCTCCGCCGGTCGTGGATTGTCGATTTCGATCTGCCTGTTGAGCAGCGCGAACCCGAGCCGCGCACCGGGGATTTCGCGCACGCCTTTTCGTTGTGGTTCCGAGGCGAGAATCTGCACGACAATCTGGCGGACATGCTGAACATCGTTGAGAAAATTCTGACCCGCGAGCCGCATGCGACGTTGCAGATCGCGCTCGAACCTCTGAATGCCGTCGAACAATTGACCGGCGCGTTTTTCGAAGCGCTGCGTCAAACGTGTCTCAAGCAGACGTCGTATCTCGACCGGTTCTATTCGATGCAGCCCGGTTTCTGGAAAGGGGCCAAGCGCTTCGTCGTCGTGTTGCCCGCCGAGAGCCGGGAATCGCTGAGTCCCGCCTGGATTGAAAATCTTGCCGAGTACGCCTCGATCGTGTGGCACGGCGAGCCGCGAATCGCCGAAGAGGTTCTGGGCTCGCATGAGTATCAGCGAATCGAACCCGCGTGGGATCACCCGTTATTGTGCGGCGCGGATAATTCGGTCAAAGCGGCTTGCCGGTCCGGGTAGACGGTCCAGACGTGGTCGAAGTGCGAGAGATGAATGATCTGGTCGCAGACTTCGTTCAGGCTGCAGAGGGAGACATGTCCTTCGCCGGCTCCCAGTTCCTTCCAAAGCAGGCGCAGCCCTTCGAGGACCGACGAGCCGAAGAATTTCACGCGAGAAAAATCGACGAGCGCGACGTTCGTTCCGTCACGCGCGTATTTTTCTCCCAATTCTTGAATGGCGGAGAGAAAGGCGTCTCCCTGATAGTTCGAAAGCTCGCTTTCCAACGTGACGACGGCCACGCCTTGAATCATTTCATTGGTGAAGAATTTCTGTTTTTCCATGGTTCAGCCCCTCCTAGAGAAAGAGACGGCCTCGCGTCCGTTACCCGTCGAGCGACGCACTTCGTTGTTTGACCATCGTAATTTCGTTTCCCGAACTGTTGAATCGCAAGTCGTCCATAAACGTTTTGATGAGCAGCAGCCCGCGTCCCCAGGGGCGGTCGAGATTTTTCTGGTCGGTCGGATCGGGAACCGTTTCGGGATTGAACCCCGGACCTTCGTCGCGAACGATGAACGTCGCCTGCTCGCGCGTCAGCCGCGATTCGACGTGAATCTTGCGGTCGCGGTACGGCGGCTTTTCCATTCGTTCCCGCGCCAGATCGTGATACTGGTTGTGATTTTGCTCACGGAGCAGCGAACTGACTTCCAAATTGCCGTGATAATAGGCATTGACCAGCGCTTCTTCGATCGCCACGCCCACGCGCAGCCGGTCGGAATCGTTGCAGACGCCCATGTAGCGCGTCATTTGCCGCAAATGGCTGACCAAAGGGGGAATCAAGGTCAGATCGTTCGGCAGCTCGAAGGTCGAATCGCTTTTCGTCATGCGATGAAACATCAGCCGCGAATGCGCGCGATCTTCGCGCAGCGAGGCGGCAACCATTTCGACCGTCTCCGACAGGTCGCGGGCCAGCGTTTTCTTCGGAACGTAACTTGCCGCGCCCGAACGCAGCGCCTGCACGGCGATTTCTTCACTCCCTTTCGATGTCATCAGGATCACGGGAATCAGCGGATAGTTTTTCTTGATCGCATCGACGAGTTCGAGCCCGTTCATGTCGGGCATCTGCAAATCGGTGACGACCAGATCGGGGAGATGCATTTCGATCTGCGCGAGGGCTTCGATGCCGTTCGTGGCGAACAACACCTTGTTCCCGCCCCGTTTTTGCAGCAGTCCGCTGGCCAGGGCGCGGTCGGCCGCCGAATCGTCGACGATCAAGACGGTTGTCATAGCATGCTCATTTTCTGATGTCGGTCGTTCACAATTCGCCGTACGACATAGATTCTACGACATTTGCCCGGTATTTCGAGAGTCGAAAGGATTTTGATACAAAGATTTGCAGGGTGGCGTCGAGCGGCTGAAGGCCGCGCCGACCCGCCGTCTTTCGTCCGCACGTGTATTTCAGGCATCATGTGGGAATCGGCGGGTGGTGTCCTAATTTGGAAGAGCTCAGCGGGTGGCACGTCCCTGAGGCTTTGCGAAGGGCGTGGTTTTCTTCAGCAATCGACACGCCCGTCGAAGACTCCGGGACGTGCCACCCAAATTAGGACACCACTAATCGGCGAAGCGGAGCTTGGGAACGAGAATTCTTTGCGATGTTTTTCATCGGCTGCTTGAAATTCGCATCGAGGGGCTGCAAGATATAACACATTCACAGACCGGAATTCTCAAGAAAACTGTGACATCATGGATTATAGAGTCGACGGAAAACTGAAAACAGCCTGCCGCATTCTACTTTGCACGATCGCCATCGGGTTCGGCGTTTCATGGGCCGGCGAACCGGTCGAGAAAACCGAATTCGATCACGCCCGCATCACCGACGCCTGGAACAAATACGCCGACGTGCTCACCTTCGGCAAAGGTCAAACCCTCGCGCTGCTGGACGACGGCTGCGATCTTTCGATGCCCGAATGGTCGACGCCGGTGGATAACGTCCCCAAAGTCCGCGTAGCGTACGACAGCGTGGACGGCGACGACGATCCCAGGCACGAAGGGCGCGGCTATCACGGCTCGACCATCGGCGTCCCATCGTCGCTCAACTTCAACGGCAAACTCGGCGTGGCGTACAACAATCAGGTCGCCGTCATTCGCGGGCTCGAGTGTTGTCACTGCAACGTGAAAGACCACGTCTCGCTCGCGGCGGGATTGCAGTGGGTGATCGACAACCACGAAAAATACAACATCACCACGGTGAACCTCGCCCCCGTCGATGACCTGGAACACGCCGAGCCGGTCCCCACCGACATCGACGACAAGCTGGCCGAACTGCGAAAGCTCAACGTCTGGGTGAGTGCACCGGCGGGCAATCACAACTACGTGAAGGGAATTTCCTGGCCCGCGTCACAGCCGAATTGTTTCGCCATCGGCGCGGTGAAAGTCGGAAAAGACGAAGTGCATCTCGATCGGCATTCCAAGGTCGATCTCGTCGTCTCCGCCGCCGCCACGTCGTCGTCGAACGCCATCCTCTGCGGTGCGGTGATGATTCTCCGCGAGGCGATCGACACGTCGGAATACGACTGGAAACAAGACGGCGAAAATCTGCCCGAAGCCATGATGGCGATTTTGCAGCGGACCGGCGTCGAAGTTAAAGACGAAGCCACCGGTTTAACGTTCCGCCGCCTCGATCTCACCGCCGCGCTCGACGACGTTTTTGCAAAAGCGGCCCAATGACGATCGAGATCACCATTTCGCCGGCCGGACATCTTGTCGCTCAGCCGCTTGCTCCGGCGACGGGCGACAAAAAAGATTCGTCTCCGCAATTGTTCGCCTCGGGAACGGACGAATTATGCACGGCCTTTGTCGAATCGACGGCGGCGGGGCTGACGTTTCTGGCGACCAATCCCGTTCACGACGAACTGTCGCCGGGATTGATCTATTGGCGCGGCTTTGCGCTGCGGTTCTTCCAGACGCTCTGCGGATTGAACGAAGAATCGCTGAAAGAACTGACGGCCGCCGAGTCGACGGCGACGATGCCAACGCCCGATGAGGGAGAATGGCAATCGCTGGTCGAGACGGCTCCCCCCATGCGCGGGCTGGAGTATCTCTCTCCCGCGTTGCTGAACCAGCTATGGAATGAGCTGAAAGCTCATGTGCTCTCGCTCGCGAAACATCACGATGAAGGACCGATCGGTTATCTGCGGAGCGTCAATCCCAACTGGAACCTGTTGGGCAAGGTGACGTTTCATCTGGCCGAAAACAAGCAGAATCCGAGTCGGCCGTTTGCCTTTCTGGCGACGTTCGCTCATCGCCTTTCGGCTCAGGCGAAGCTGCAACACTTGCCGCTGGCCGAGGCGTTGCGACAATACGCGGGAGAGAAAAACCAGCCGCGGCTGGCGGCGTTGCTCGAACCGGTGCGCCGGGCGGCCGGCGTGAGTTCGCTGGTGCGGGAACTGTTAGATTCGCGGGCCCTGTTTCAACCGCAAGCCTGGTCGATACGTCAAGCCCATCAATTTCTCGTTGACGTTCCCCTTCTTGAAAGTTGCGGGTTGTCGGTACGCGTCCCCGACTGGTGGAACCGTCGCCGACCGGCGCGACCCGAAGTCCAGGTTCGCATCGGACAGACGAGTCACGTCGACATGGGCGCGCTGCTCGATTTTTCCATGACGCTGGCGCTCGACGGCGAACCGCTGACCGACGAAGAACGGCGGATGATTGAGTCGGCGACCGACGGACTGGCGCTGCTCCGCGGCCGCTGGGTCGAAGTCGATCAGGATAAGCTCCGGCAGACGCTCGAACACTGGAAAAAAGTCGAAGCCGCGCACGCCGAAGGCGTCGACTTCATCGAAGGCATGCGCATGATCGCCGGGTTTCGCGTGTCGGAGGAAGCCGGCGACAACGAAGAACAAGAGTGGTTTCGCATCACGCCGGGCGAGAGTCTGAATCGGACGTTGATGCAACTGCGCGATCCGGCGGGCGTCGTCGGTTGCAAGCCGGGACGCGATCTGCAAGCGACATTGCGACCTTACCAGAGGGACGGCGTGCGCTGGTTGTGGTTCGTCACGCGGCTCGGTTGCGGCGCCTGTCTCGCCGACGACATGGGGCTCGGCAAGACGATACAGGTTATCGACCTGCTGTTGATATTGAAACGCGAAGCCGAGGAGCGCGCAGCGGCGAACGGCGGCAGCCGTTCCCGGCGTCCGAGCCTGCTCATCGTTCCCGCCTCGTTGATCGGAAACTGGAAAAGCGAATTCGCACGGTTCGCCCCGACATTGAACGTCTTCTATGCCCACAGTTCCGAATACCCGGCCGACGAATTGAAGCAGATTCTCGGCGATCCTCAGGCTGCGCTCGACGAGTACGATGCGGTGATCACGACGTACGGCCTCGTGCGGAAATCGGACTGGTTCGGCAAACGCGAATGGAACCTGACGATTCTGGACGAGGCGCAAGCGATCAAGAATGCGGGGTCGGCACAGTCCAAAGCCGTGCGCCGGCTCAAATCGTCGGGCCGCATCGTGCTCTCGGGAACGCCGGTCGAAAACCATCTGGGGGAGTTGTGGTCGTTGTTCGATTTCTGTTCTCCGGGACTGCTCGGCAATGCGAGCCGGTTCAAAAAGTACATGAAGCAAATGCAACAGCAACAGGATGCGCAATCGTACGGCGGTTTGCGGCGCTTGATTCGGCCTTACATTCTGCGCCGGCTGAAAACCGATCCGCACGTCGTCCCCGACCTTCCCGACAAGACCGAAATGCGCGTGGAATGCGGACTCACCCGCAAGCAGGTCGTCCTTTACGAAAAAACGCTCGCCGATCTGGAACACCGGCTGAAAACCGCGGAAGGCATCGACCGCCGCGGCCTGGTGCTCGCCACGCTGATGAAGCTCAAGCAGATCTGCAATCACGCCGCGCAATTTCTCAATCAGCGCGATTACCCGCCGGAGGACAGCGGCAAGTTTCGTCGTATGGAACTGATCTGCGAGCCGATCGTCGAACGGCAAGAACGCATGCTGGTCTTCACGCAGTTTCAGACGCTCACCGAACCGCTCGCCGAGTTTCTGGCGACGGTGTTCGGCCGCGAAGGACTCATTTTGCACGGCGGCGTTCCGGTGAAAAAACGTCAGGAACTCGTTCGCGCGTTTCAAAGCGACGACGGTCCGCCGTTCTTTGTGATCTCGCTGAAGGCCGGCGGGACGGGGCTCAATCTCACGGCGGCGTCGCACGTCGTGCATTTCGACCGCTGGTGGAATCCCGCCGTCGAAAATCAGGCGACCGACCGGGCGTTTCGCATCGGTCAGAAACGGAACGTGCTCGTGCATAAGTTCGTCTGCCGCGGGACGGTGGAAGAACGCATCGACGAGATGATCCGCAATAAACAGGAACTCGCCGACGAGATCCTCAATCACGGTGCGGAAAAAGTCCTCACGGAAATGAGCGACCGCGAGCTGATGGATTTTGTGGCGATCGACCTGTCGCGCGTCGCCGCCGATGATTGAAACGCCCCCGTTCTCGTTCCCAAGCTCCGCTTGGGAACGCAAGTCTTCGAAGCTCCTGCTTCGCCTTTTAGCCCCCGGTCAATGACCGGGGGGGATTTCTCGCGCACGATACCCCCGGCGACTCGCCGGGGGCTAAAAGAAAGCGCTCCGCTACGGAAACCCTTCGCGTCGCGGCTAAACCTTGAATTCCACGGTTCGACGTCACACTGCAATTGAAAATATTTTCCCGCTCGCGTAAAGTCATACCGTTCGCGTTGGCCGTACTCTCGGAATTCATTCAGAAAGGAGTCTGTCATGGGGTGGGGGTATGATTGGAAACCGTACGTGCCGGTCGCCAGGCGGCTGACCATCGCCGCGAAGTATGCCGCCGGACTCGCGAAGAAACAGGGCCGCAAGCCCTCGCCGGTGTGCATCGAAGGACGAAAGATCACGCGGACGTTCTGGGGGAACGCGTGGTGCCGGAACCTCGAACAGTACAGCGATTTTGCGAATCGCCTGCCGCGCGGCCGAACCTATGTCTGCAACGGATCGGTCGTCGACCTGGAGATCAGCGCCGGCAGGCTGACGGCGATCGTCGCCGGTTCGGAACCGTACCGCATCGATATCGAAATCAAGAAGTTATCGACGCCGGATTGGAACCGCATCAAGTCCGATTGTTCCGCCTCGATCGATTCACTGCTGGATTTGCTCGCGGGCAAATTCAGCGACGGCGTGATGACGCGGCTCACCGACGCCAAACAGGGACTGTTCCCGAAACCCAGCGAAATCAAAATGTCGTGCAGTTGTCCCGACTGGGCCGGGCTGTGCAAGCATCTCGCCGCCGTGATGTACGGCGTCGGTTCGCATCTCGATCATCGTCCTGAACTGCTGTTCCTGCTCCGCGGCGTCGATCATAACGAACTCGTCTCCGCCGCCGTGACGACCGAAAATCTCGAATCGGCATTGGCCGGCAGCGGCGATCAACTGGGCGACGCCGACCTCGGCGCTCTCTTCGGCATCGAACTCGAATCGCCGGACCATTCCTCCGCACCGGCGAGCAGAAAACGCAAGCGATCGACGACGAAAAAGAACGAAACGCCTGCGGAGAAATCACCCGCCACGCAATCGAAAGAGATGGCTTCCGCGATCAAAAAAATAGCTACGAAAAAGAAGACGGCGGGAAAAACCGCGAAGCCGAAGCCGGCGTCGAAGGTGCCCGCCGTGGAAAAAACGGGACGAAAAAAGCAGCCGGCGACGGTCGTCGTCCCCACGTCGGCCATGCCCGATACAATCGCCGCCTCTCCCAAAAAAGCGGCTGCTAAACCGCGCAAGAAACCCGCCGCCAGGAAAAAATAGCCGGGATGACTCGAGAATAATCCGGTTCAGCACAAGAGAACCTCCAGAAGGCCCACGCTGGATTCTCCCTATTTTCGCCTCTTTGATGAGCGAACCCCACATCATGACACACGGACTTCGAGCGGCCTCGTTGGCTTTGATTGCATCCCTGGCCTACGGCGTCTCCGCCGGGGCCAACGAACCGCTCGTGACCAGCGCGCTCGTAACGCGCCCTGCGGCGATTGCCGGAATCGAAAGCTGGACGATCGACACCGTGCTGCCGCGCGGCGGGTCGCAGGCGCTGGCGTCGCATCCGACAGAGCCGTTGTTCGTCACGGGGGGCGGCGATTCGGTCGTGCGGATTTGGAACTCCGCCACGTTCGAGCTCGATCGCCTGCTGATCGGCCACGCGGGGTATGTCTCGGTGGCGGCGTGGACGCGCGACGCGAAGTATCTGGCAACCGGCGCCTACGATGACGAGGTCGTTATCTGGGACGCCGGCAGCGGAGAGATCCTCAATCGCATTAAAGCGCAGACCGGCGGCGTGTATACGGTTTCGTGGTCGGCCGACGGAACATGGATCGCCACGGGCGGCGACGGCGCCGATAATCTGCGCGTCTGGAACGCGACGACGGGCGAGTTGATCAAGCATCTGCACGGCCACGAAAAATCGGTGCTGGCGACCGCGGTTTCGCCCGATGGAAAATACCTCGCCGCCGCGGCCGACGACACGTTCATTCGCATCTGGGATGTCGCGACGTGGGAGACCGTCAAGACGCTCAAGGGTCACCCGTCACGCATCCGCGGCGTCAGTTGGTCGCCCGATGGCGAGCAAATGGTCTCCGGCGGCAACGACGGCGTCCTTCGCATCTGGAATGTGTTCGACGAAAAACTCCTGCGCGAACTCCGCGTTCCCTCAGCCCACGAACTGATCGGAATCTTCAGCGTCGGCTGGTCGCCGGACGATCAACTCGTCGCGGCGGCCTATAACGACAATCAGATTCGAACCTGGACTCCGGACGACGGCACGCTGCAGAAATCGTTCTCCGATCACACGACGGCTGTGATGAATATTGCCTGGCAAGGAGATTCAAGTGAACTCCTGGCGTTCGACGGCGATGGCGGCGTTCGCCTGTGGGATGCCAAAACGGGAACGAGTTCGGCACGCATTGAAGGCCGCAACATCGGCGTGCCCGCGGTCGCCTGGTCGAGTTCGAGCAAATACCTCGCGAGCGGCACGGTTCGCGGCAAATTGATTTTGTGGCACCCGACAACCGGAGAGATTCGGGAAATCGATGCTCACGCCAAAGCGATTCGTTCGCTGGCCTGTCATCCCGGCGAAGATTTATTTGCGTCGGCGAGCGACGATTCTTCCATTCGACTATGGAATGCGACGACGGGCGAGTTGAACGCTACGCTCGAAGGTCACGCTGGCGGGACGCAAGTCGTGGCGTTTTCTCCCGAGGGAACAATTCTCGCATCGGGAGGGAACGATAAGAAAATCCGACTGTGGAACACGACGGCGCTGAATGAATCGTCGCGCGTGCTCGAAGGACACAAAGGCTTTGTCTACGCTTTCGCGTGGTCAGCCGACGGCAAGACTCTGGCAAGCGGCGATTCGGGCGGGAATGTCGTCATTTGGGATACCGCGTCGGGCGAGATGCGGCATCAGTTCAAAGGACCGTCGTATACCGTGCGCAGCTTGGCGTGGGTGCCCGGGGAGAAATCGATCGCCGTCGGCAGCTATCACGATCTGAGGCTGTGGAACATCGAAACCGGTAAGGCCGAGCGCGAACTCGAAGGCCACGTCAACTGGGTCTACACGCTGCAAAGCGGAACCGATCCGTCGATTGTCGCTTCATGCAGCCGCGACCGCACCATCCGTGTGTGGGACTTAAACACCACGAAGGAACTGCGGATGCATCGCGGCCACGCGGGGCAGATCGATACGCTCGACTGGTCCCCCGACGGACGCACGCTCGCGACGGCGAGCACCTGGGACGGCACGATCCGTTTGTGGGATGCCGAAACCCTCGCCGCGGGCCTGGTGCTGTTGCCGCTTCCCGAAGGAGCGATCGCCATTTCGCCCGAGGGACATTTTCAAGCGAAGGGGGACGCGAACGGACAACTCGCCGTGATCGCGAAGACGGCAAAGGGCCAGCAGACCTACAGCCCGGCTGAGTTCGCGAAGAAGTTTGGTTGGAAGAACGAGCCGGAGAGGGTGCGGTTGAAGAAAGAGTGATCGAGTTCATCGCCCTCATTTTGCGACGACGGACGGCACGTAGTGATCGGGCACTTTCCAGAACCGGATGTGACCATCGCCGTTACCGCTGGCGAGTTCGGTCCCATCGGGCGAGAATGCCAGCGCGGTGACGCCCCAGGACGTGTCATCTATTATCGTGGCAATTTCTTTACCGGTTGTCGCGTCCCAGATCTTGATTTCCCCGACGGCCTCATCTCGCTTTTCACCCTCGGCACCTGAGGCGAGAAGTTGTCCGTCGGGCGAAAAGGCTGTACATCGGACCGTACCCGAATGACTCGATGTAGTCGCCACGACATTGCCGTCTTTCGTGCTCCATAACCACATTGAATTGTCGTCGTTGGCTGCGGTATAAAGCGTGCCGTCGTATGAGATTTCACTGCTCCAGTACCATGCGGGAACTTCGACGCTTGGTGACAGTGAGTCTGATTCGAGATTCCATAGTTTCAGCAGTTCTTTTTTAGATCCTCTCCCAGACGTCACGATGGCGAGTTGCCGATCGCCAGCGACGAACATCATCCGCGAAACGCGTTCGCTCTTGAGCGTCAATTGCTTAAGTCGTTGTCCACTTTGAATGTCGAAGATGTCAATTTCGCTATCGACATCTTCTTTCACGAGCATCGCGGCGGACGACGAGGATTCGGAAATCGCATATCCTGTCTTCTCGTTGCTTCGCAGGATTTTCTGAAGCGTTCCATCGCCGACGTCAAAAACGCAAATTCCGTCGGCCGCCGGGAACACGAACTGACGACCGTCCGGTGAGAAGCGGAGTTGATCGAAGTAGCGCATATCTACGGCGACTGCCAGGTGCCGCACGGAATCGCCGTCGCGGAGTTCCAACTGCGGCAGCAATGTTCGGTATCTTTCAACCCTCGTCGCGGACGGTTCGTTGTACCAGTTGACCGTCGCCAGCATACGACGTGACCACAGGCTATTGTCTTTGGGGCCGTACTTGATTACCCACACAGCATGATATCCGTCACCTCCGCGTATGGTTCTGTCGGTATCGCTCCAGTCTTTGTTGGGATTCTGGCTGCCACCGTCGGCTTCCGAGAGTCCAGGCAGACCCGATGCGCAGCCGCCGAGCAATATTAACGCAACCGAACAAATACAGAAGGTCCGCCCCATGAGAGCCGCTCCTCGCGAACGGGATCGATCGCAATATCGCGAGGATAATAGGTACGACAGGCAAATGGTACAAGAGCGTTGTGCGCCAGTACGAGAAACTCAAAACTCTCACTTCCCCTTCAGCGGCACTCTGCACGTGTAAATGTTCGTCGGCCCTTCGTGCGACGAATAATAGCTGACGAGCATCTCTCCCTGTTGGCGGGGTTCATGCAGTTGACGGCGAACAGGGCAGCGTGACCGTGACGGTGGTGCCGACGTCGAGTTCGCTCTCGACGGCGATTTCGCCGCCGTGCGATTCCACGATGGCGCGGGCGATCGAGAGGCCGAGCCCGCTCCCGCCGGCGGCGCGCGAACGGGCTTTGTCGATGCGGTAAAACCGCTCGAACAGGTGCGGGAGATCGCCGGGGGCGATACCCATGCCGGTGTCCTGGATGGCGATCACCGCGTTTGCGTCCTCGCGCTGCAAACGGACGTCGACGCGGCCGCGGGGACGGTTGTAGCGAATGGCGTTCGAGATCAGATTCATCAGCAACTGCGACAGTTGATTGGCGTCTCCCATGACGGTGCACGGTCCGCCGCTCGCCGAGACGGCGACGCCGTGCTCGGCCGAGACCGGCTGCAACAGGTCGACGGCGTCGTCGATCAGCGAATGCAGTTCGACCGGCGTTTGCTCGGTCGCCACGTCGGCGGTGTCGAACCGGGCCAGCGACAACAGGCTTTCGGTCAGCGATTTCATCCGCAGCGCCGCCCGGCGGCACGAATCGAGCGCTTCGCGGTAGTCCTCATCGCTGCGCGGCTTCGAGAGGGCCATTTGCGTTTGTGCCAGCAGAATCGAAACGGGGGTCCGCAGTTCGTGCGACGCATCCGCCGTGAAGCGGACTTGCTGCTCGAACGCCGATTGCAGCCGATCGAACGTCTGATTGAGCACCGTGCCGAGTTGACCGAGTTCGGTGTCCGTGTCGCGGACGTCGATGCGGGCGTGGAGATTCGTCGCCGAGATCGACGCCGCCGTGCGGGACATGACGGTGATCGGCTGAATCGCCCGCGACGTCAGCCAGCCCCCGCCGAGCATGCCGACGACGAGAATCATCGATCCCGCGCCGATCAAGAGCAACAGGAAGCGTTGCTGCGCGGCCATCTCATCGGTTATCGATCGTCCCACGACGACGTTGTGCTCGATTCCGGTCCAACCGGCGACCACGGCGTAAACCACTTCGCGCCGGCCATCCTGGATCCGGGTGATTTCAGGCTGAGATCTTCGTTGCTCGCTGTCGGCGGATGGTCTGTGTAGTCCGGGATAGCTTATGACCGGCGCCGCTTCGGATTTTTGCAATAACTCTCCCTGGCTATTCCAAATTGCGAAATAAAGCGGTGAGGTGGTCTCGTCTTCGGGAACGTTCCACATGTCTTCGGTAACCCTGATGCCGTTATATTTCCATGTCGTGTCCGGGGGGAAATCGGGACGAGCATTGCGGCGGGATCCTCTGCGGCCATCGCCGTCCGAGAGGTTGTCAGGCCGCCATCGTCCCTCGTTTGAGCGTGAATCGCCGGCGTTCTCAGCCGATGGAGCGGGATTCTTATTCCGTCCGGCCGGTGCGGCTTGCCCGTTGAGAGCGGGAACGGCGCCACGCGGGCTCCGTGCAATAGCCGCATTCACCAACGATGCGGCCGTCGATTTCGCCTCTCCGGGGTTTGCCGCCGCAGAGCCCGGCAACACGTTGGGGCGGCCCCGGTTATTTCCCGGCGGCGTGCTATCGCTGAGGGAACGAGGACGCCGAGAAGGAAATTCGGGGGAATACGCCCAAAACCGCAAACGATAAATCACTCGTCTCGCCGTGCGATCGAGTTCGGCGTCCACTTGCTGCATGCGCGATTCCCATTGCAGGGCATAGCTGTAACCGCCGAACAATGTCAACACGACCGCCAGAATGACGGCGTGCCAGATTTGCAATCGCCAGCGGAGCGACTTAATCATCGATCAGGTATCCTTGTCCACGACGCGTGGTGATGAGTTCTTTCCCCAATTTTCGACGCACGTTCGAGACGTGCACGTCGAGCAGGTTCGACAGGCTATCATCATGTTCGTCGAACAGGTGATCGTACAAGTCCGAACGCGAAACTAATTTTCCGCGACGCAAAGCGAGAAACTCGACGAGCGAATATTCCATCGCCGTCAAACTGACGGGAACGCCGGCCTTGCGGACCTGCTTGGCCGAGAGGTCGATGACAATCTCGCCGATTTCCACGTTGGGATTGGCGATGCCGACCGATCGGCGGATCAGCGCGCGGATGCGCGCCGAGAGTTCGTCCAGCTCGAACGGCTTGACCAGATAATCGTCGGCGCCGATATCGAGCCCGGTGACGCGATCTTTGAGGGCGTCGCGAGCCGTGAGTAGGAGGACCGGGGTCCGCTTCTTCCGGCGGATTTCCTTCAGCACCGTCAAGCCGTCGAGCTTGGGGAGCATGATGTCGAGCACGACGAGGTCGTAATTCCACATCAGCGCTTTGGTGAGACCCTCCTCGCCGTCGGTGGCGACGTCGACTGCGTAGTTTTCGTCTTCGAGAAATCGCTTGACCGCCTTCAACAGGTCGTGTTCGTCTTCGACAAGTAAGATTCGCATGATGTCTGTTCAATCCCATGGAATTGAGGTTTGAATCGGGACCGTCAGTTTCGAGGCGATCGACGGCGGCACGTTCGTTCGAGCAGCGATCGTCATTCGAGTATGAATCGATCGGCGGGGGAAGGGCAATCCCTTTTGCCGCCCCAGACCTCCCGCCCCAAAAAAGCAACGACAACATGAAGCCGAAACTTCACGCTGTCGTTGCCGGCACAGGTCCGCAACGGACGTCTCAGACCGTCCTGCTCCAAATCGGCACGTTGAGTTTTATCGATCGACATTCTTGATCGAGAGAGACCGATAATGAAATCAACGCAGCGTTAAACGATCCGTATCCTGACTTTCTGCCAACGGACGAGCCTCTGTTCCAACGTGTTATTCGACGGGCGTTAAGGCCGATGTATCGGTGGGAGTCACCGCTTCGACCGCGTCCGCATCGTCGGCTTGCGCTTCAGCCGCGGTCTCGGTCGCTACTTTTTCAACGATTCCGAGATCGGCTTCTGCTTCTCCAGGCATGGGGACGGGACGTTCGATCGCGGCGCTGTCCGACTTGGTTTCAGCCGCGGGTTCTTCCTTCTTCGGTTCGTCTTTCTTCGGTCCGCCGCGGCGGCCGCGTTGCTGCTGCATCGCTTCCCGCATCTTTTTCATGCCGGCCTCGAGTTCTTCTTTGGTGACGGAACCATCTTTATCGGCGTCGGCGTGTGAGAGCCGATCCCAGAATTTGATTTCGTCGTCTTTGGACAATTTGCCGTCGCCGTTTTTGTCGAGTTTTTTGATGATACCCTCGGGCGAGAATGCCTCTTTCATTTTGGTCATCATCTCGGCGCGTTGCGTCTCATGAAACTTTTTGCCTTCTTCCGCCGTGATGTTGCCGTCGGAATTGGCATCGATCTTATCGAACAGGGCCGTCAATTCTTCTTTGCTGATTTGCTTGTCGTGATTCGCGTCGAACTGAGCCAGCATCATGAGATGATGACCCATGCGGGCGCGCGATCCCGCTCCGCCGGCCATGCCGGGTCTGCCCTGGGCTCCGCCACGCTGCGGTCCGCGGAACTGGGCGCCACGCCGGCCTTGTGCCATGTGGCCCATGCGACCGCCGCGTTTCATGTCGTGGCCGCCACGATGATGGCCTTGTTTTCCGCCACGTCCGCCGCGATTCCAGCTCCCGCGATGACCGTCCCCTTTGCCGTGTCCGCTGCGGCTCCAGCCATGATGGCCGGATTTTCCGCCGCGATCTCCCCCTCGTCCCCAACCGTGGTGACCTTGATGTCCGCGATGACCGCCGCGACTCCAGCCGCCGTGGTGACCATGACCGCCTTTTCGACCGCCGCGGCCCCAGCCGTGATGGCCCGATTTTCCGCCGTGTCCGCCGCGATTCATGCCGAAGTGGGCGAAGCGATGATGTCCGTGCCCACCGCGACCCCAGCCGTGATGACCGTGTTGTCCTCGATGACCGCTTCGATCCCAGGCGCCGTGTCCAAATCCGCCTTGATGTCCGCCGCGATGCCAGCCCATTTGCGGGCCGTGACCGCCGCGTCCCCCCTGCATTTTGGCTCCGCAATGAGGGCATTGTCCCCCCGCGCCCCCGCCGTGCATTCCCATGCCTCGGCCTGGCCCGTGTCGGAATGCTGCGAAACCTGCACCGGGCCCTTGACCCGCCCGTCCGCCACCCCACATGGGGTGAGGTCCGCGACCGAAGTGTCCCATGTGTCCGGCTTTGTCCGCATGTCCAGGACCGCCCCCCGCGCCTCTCGGGCCTTTGCCGGCCTGACCCCACGCTCCATGTCTCGGCGGGCCGCCTCTGCCGCCTTGCGTGGTGAACCGTTCACGATTGTCTAATGCTACTTCCAAAGTCAACTTGGTCGCTGCAACATCAGCTTCGGCCTGTGACAGTGCCGCCGCCGCTTTGGTCTTCGCCCGTTCGATCTCGCGAGAAAATTCTTTGATATTGGCTTCGAGTTCCGCGAGTTGCCGAGTTTTATCTTCTTGATTTCCGTCGCTATTCGCAAACCTTTGCTGATCCAGCTTCACCAGTTCGAGTCTCAATGCGGCAGCCGCAATGTCGCTTTCATTTTGCAGCTTCTGAATCTTCAAATCTTCCTCGGCTTTAACCAACGCAACCTTTGCTTGCACGGCCTCGACTTCATACTTGGCCGATTTTTCGGCAAATGCAATATCGGCGTCGGCGTATGCTTCATCGGCATAGGCATATTCATCCGCATCGTCGTTGCCGGCATACGACGGGTCATCCGACGCGAATTCGTCGTTGACGCTGGCAAAGTGATTTCCTTCGACGGCGTCCCCTCGCATTCGTTCCGCATGAGGACGGGGAGCGTGATCCCCCTCGCGCCCAAAGCGTTCGTACCCCCACAGCGCTGTGGCAGTGAGCGCGATGATCGACGTCACGGCAGTCAGAGAAATTCTTGGTCGGTCCATTGTCAATACTCCAGTTCACACGGTTTTAGCCCAGAGGTCGGGTTGAGAGGCCACACGAGGCGCATTGATGGCGTCCCATCTTTGCAGCGTTCACACCGCCGGATTATAAACGGAGTCCCTGAAATGAACGTGAAGGCGGGCGTCGAAAACGGAGATTTTTCACTCTCGCGGTTCAGGCCGGCTTCAGCATCACCAACTCACGCATCCGCCGGCCGCATGTCTTGAGGTGGGCATTTCGCCTATCTCATTGAAATGCAGCGTGTTGCGCGTTGCACTTATGACAACCCGTCAGCGCTGTGTTTCCCGCCCGTCGCGAGAGTCGGGAACGGTCAAGCCGGATCTTTTTCGCCCGGCTTTTGAAATTGCCGGTGGCAGCGGTCGTTAAAGCCACGGCTGCTGCCGCGACCATGAACCACATGCACGCCGCACCGCCACGCCGCGCAAATCCCTGCAAGAATCCCCGCAGTGTAGTACCAATTTTCACCCGATGGTGTATGATTGGACTCTAGCAACCGTGCGGGCGTCCGACATTTTTGTCTTTTCTGACTCATCCCTCATCCCTCATCCCTCATCCCTCATCCTTTGTTTTTCCGGTGCGACGTGTCCTCCACTGAACTTTCACCCGATGAACTGCTCGACCTGGTGCAACTCACGCTCGTCCCGGGCGTGGGAACGCGGACGATTCATCTGCTGCTCAATCATTTTTCGACGCCGCGAAATGTGTTCGCCGCCTCGCCGCGCGACCTGCAGGAGATTCCGCACGTCGGCGGCAAAGCCGCATCGGCGATCAAGCAGACCGAACTCCGTCTCGCGGCCGAGCAGACGCTGGCCCGCTGTCAATCGGCGGGGATTGTGCTCGTGCCGTTCGGTTCGCCCGCATATCCGCCGATGCTGGCGGAGATTCCCGATCCGCCGGTGCTGTTGTACTGTCAGGGTGAACTGTTGCCGCAGGACCAGTTGTCGCTGGCCATCGTCGGTTCGCGGAGTTGCACAACGTACGGCGTGCGTCAGGCGGAAAAACTCGCCGCGGGATTATCCCGCGCGGGGTTCACGATCATCAGCGGTCTGGCCCGCGGCATCGACGCGGCGGCTCATCGCGGAGCTCTCTCGGCGGGAGGCCGCACGCTGGCGGTTTCGGCGACCGGTCTGTCGAACGTGTATCCGCCCGAGCATCGCGAACTCGCCGGCGAGATTGCACAGAACGGTTCGTTTCTCAGCGAAGCGGCTCTCGATCAGGCGGCGATTCCGGGAATTTTTCCACTCCGCAATCGGATCATCAGCGGTTTGTCGCTCGGGGTCATCGTCGTCGAAGCCGCCCGCAAGAGCGGAGCGATGCACACGGTGCGTCATGCACAAGAGCAGGGGCGTGAAGTCTTCGCCGTACCCGGACGGCTCGATAGTGCCGCGAGCGAAGGTTGCCACGATTTAATCCGCGACGGTGTCGCGCTCATCCGCGGGGTGGAAGACGTGCTCGAAGCTCTCGGCCCGTTGATCAAGCCGGTGCGTAAGAGCGAGTCGTCGACGGTTCTCACGCCACGCGAAGTGCTGCTCAACGAACAGGAGCAACAAGTCCTCAACGCCGTGCAAGACGATCCGCGGCCGATTGACGAGGTGCTACGCCACTGCGAGTTGGAATCGTCGCGGGTGTTATCGACGCTGACGGTGCTGGAGATGAAACGGCTCGTCAGAAGATTACCGGGCGGGCAGATTGTGCGGGTGACGAATTGAGGGACAGAGGCACCATAAAGTTGAACTTGCCAAAGTTCGGCTGCGGAGCGACAATATTGGTATGAACATGCAGATCACCCCACCACAAAAAAAAGCTATCGAAAGCGGTGAGGTCGTCGAAATCGTCGTGGACCAAATCGAATGCGTCGTGATCCGGAAGGACGTATACGATCGGGAAAAGCAACGGATGTATGACGATTCCGCATGGACGGAGGGAGAGATGAACGCGCTGGCCTCTCAATCCGCCGATGCCGCCGACGATTCGAGTCCCATTGAATGAAGCTTGGCGAAGTTCGAATCGCGAAGTTCCCTACTGTGGACGGTTCTGCGCCCAAAAGTCGTCCCGTTGTGGTTATTCAGGCGGACTTCTACAATTCCAGAATTCGAAACGTGCTTGTCGCGCAGATCACGAGCACGCTCGCTCGTCAAAATGATCCGGCGCACCTCTTCATTGATATCTCCACGCCAGAAGGCAAACAGACTGGACTACAAACGAATTCGCTCGTGTCCTGCATCAACATCGCCGTGCTTTCTCAACACAGTGCGAATCGCAAGATCGGCGAACTTACTGATGACATGATGTCGAAGCTGGATGATTGCATCCGTGCAGCATTTGGAGTGTAGCGCCGCTCCGCCTTTGAAGGAATTAAGAATCAGGCGCGCAACCAATCATCTACATGACCCTTCATCGATTCATCGCTCCCATGTGAAACGCGGCATCGTGACCGATCCAGATGGTATGTGAAAGTCTTGTCGGATGGTTCGTTCGGGCGGCTTTTACGGAGGCGTCGAACGTGTCGGCAAAGAAACTGTCACCTGAGACCGGCTCAATGGCCACAAATCGGCCTCGATGCTTTTCTTCCCAAGATTGCCGGTTCTCCTCATAGATCCGCTTGGCCCGATCGATGATCGATCGTGTTTCATCTGAAATCATCGTGCGCTCCTTCATCTTACTACTTGTCTTCCCCACCCACCGACATCAATCGCGAAAACGTGCGAATGTATAATTGACCGCGCGCAATCGCCGGGGTTGAGCGAGATCCTTCTCCCAGCGACATGCGGCCCAGTTCTTCGAACTCCTTTTCCGCCGCGAGTACGACGACCTCTCCCTCCACGCTCAGGCAGATAAATTTGTCGGCAGCGCGCACGGGCGAACTGTGATAGTTGCCGCCGATGCGCTTTTGCCAGATTTCCTTCCCCGTTGACAACTCGACGAGCGTCACGACGCCGCCGTCGTTGAGCATAAACAACATGTCGTCGCGGGCCACCGGTGTGGGGACGTACGGAGCCGCCGCCTCGATCTTGTATGCCACTTCGGCTGTCTTGCCGTCGCTGCGCACCGCTGCCAGATAATTTCCGCCGCCCCCCGAGCCGGTGGTACCGAAGATTAAGTCCCCCTTCACGAGGGGCGAACTGACCGCTCTTTTGTCCAAGGCTTGGATCGACCATAACTCCTCACCCGTGTCGGGATCGACCGCATAGACTCCGCTCCCCGTGCTGTTGTTGACGAGCTGCGGACGCCCCTCCTTCGGCTGAAAAATCGCCGGCACCGCATACGCCAGATTGTCCTTAACGCGGGGAATGCTCCAGCATTCGTCGCCGGTCTTGCCATCGAACGCCATCAGAAAACTCGGCGGCGGGACGGCGTCGCTTCCCCGTTCGTCGTCGTGGAGTTCCTGAAAATTCGCGAGAAAAACGAGACCGTCGAACAGCATCGGCGACGTGCCGAATCCATGCTGCCCATGCCACGGGCCGAGGTCTTTTTCCCACACCAGTTCCCCCTCGTGCGTGAAGGTTTTCAACACGGCGGCTTCGGGACTCGACCAGGCGACGTACACATGATCTTCATCCACGGCGGGCGTGCTCGATGCATAACTGCTGAACGAATGCAGTTGATGAGGCGTCGATTCGTACTCGCGGGTCCAGAGGTTTTCTCCCGTATCGGCGTCGTAACAGAGAACGTATCGAAGAGCGGTTTTGGGGTCGGCGCTCAAGATGAACAGCCGATTCCCCCACAACACCGGCGACGAGTTACCGACGCCGGGGAGTTCGATGTTCCAGTTGTAATCGTCGTCGGTCCAACGGCCGGGAATTGTTGCGGCTTCGCTTTCACCCGTCCCATTGGGACCGCGAAACCGCGGCCATTCCTGTGTGGCGAGCGACGTCTGGACCGAAAACAACAAAGCTGACAGAATTGCCGCACGAGAAATTGAATTTGCCATTCGCGTTTGTTTCCATCGAAGAGGATTGTGGATCACCGGAGTCTTATGGGCTCGCTCCCTATTATGGTCGAAATTGTCTTGTAGTTCAATTTGATCGTTACGCAAGGAGTTGTTTTGCCCGTCATTTCGCCGATAGGAAATGTCTGCGTCACCGGCACGTCCGGCGACTCGCTGCGGAGTTCAACGGGACGTGACAGCCGTTTTTTGGCATTGAACGCTCGTTTTTCGCCGGTCGAATCGCCTTGACTAGCATCGACCGCGGGCATTCTGCTATACTTCGCCGTTCTTCGCGGCGGTGTTTTCGGGAGTGCAGAGCGTGCTCTCCACCAGCGCGGCATAAACCCTTAACCCATCCCGTCGGGATTTCATTTCTCAGCCCGTCTCTGGCTCTGCTGCGTTTGTCACCGTTTCCCCGATATGTTGCGTGGTGAAACCGGTACGCCTGCTTTCTTCGATTGGCGGCATCATCTGCCGGTCATCGATGCTGCGGCGAACGGACTGCAGGGCGAACGAAACGGTGTTCCGCCGAATGTTCTTCGGCGGCCCTCTCGCACAGGCGACCGGCTGAACCAGATGCAATCGTAACGGTGTGACAGAGGCGTCAATGGTTGATCGTAATTTAATCCGTGAATACAACGTCAGCGATGAGGAACTCGAAGCCGTATTCGGCGACATGGTCACCGATATCCATGGAGCCGAATCGGACCTGGATAGCGTCTACGACCAGGGTTCCACCACCATCGGGGCCAATCAGATCCTCGACGGCGTCGTGCTGAGAGTCGACGGCGAAGAAGTGCTCGTCGACATCGGCTATAAAAGTGAAGGCATCGTCCCCATCGACGAATGGTCGGACAGCGACGAACTCCCCGTCCCCGGCCAGAAAGTCCAGGTGCTGCTCGAAGAGGTCGAAGACGAATTCGGCCTGATCATGCTGTCGAAGCGAAAAGCCGACCGCATGCGCGAGTGGGAAAAAGTCATTCAGACCCACGCCGAAGGAGACGTCGTCAAAGGCAAGGTCGTCCGCAAAATCAAAGGCGGATTGCTCGTCAACATCGGCGTCAACGTCTTTCTCCCGGCGAGCCAGGTCGACATCCGCCGTCCGTCCGACATCGGCGACTACGTCGACAAAGAAATCGAGTGCGTGATCCTGAAGATCGACGAAAGCCGGCGCAATATCGTCGTCTCTCGCCGTAAACTCATCGAAGACCAGCGCGACCAGCTCAAGCAGAACCTGATGGCCGACTTGAGCGAAGGGGTGATCCGCAAGGGGATCGTCAAGAACATCGCCGCGTTCGGCGCGTTCGTCGATCTCGGCGGCATCGACGGTTTGCTGCACATCACCGACATGAGCTGGGGCCGCATCAGCCATCCGTCGGAACTGGTCAAAATCGACGATGAAATCGAAGTCATGGTGCTGAGCGTCGATCGCGACAAAGAAAAGATCGCGCTGGGCCTCAAGCAGAAATTCCCCAGCCCGTGGGAACTGGTCGAACAGAAATACCCCATCGGCAGCAGAGTCACCGGCGAAGTCGTCAACGTGATGTCGTACGGGGCTTTCGTCAAGCTGGAAGACGGCATCGAAGGGCTGGTGCACATCAGCGAAATGTCGTGGACCAAGCGGATCAACCATCCCAGCGAACTAGTCAACATCGGCGACAAAGTCGAAGTGATCGTCCTCGGCATCAACAAGGACAAGCAGGAAATTTCGCTCGGCATGAAGCAGACTCAGCCCAATCCGTGGGACGAAGTCTCTCAGAAGTACCCGCCGGGAACGAACGTCACCGGCACCGTCCGCAACCTGACGAACTATGGCGCGTTTATCGAACTCGAAGAAGGGGTCGACGGCTTGCTCCACGTCAGCGATATGTCGTGGACGCGCAAGATTTCCCACGCCAGCGAAATGCTGAAAAAGGGAGATCAGATCGAATGCCAGGTCATCTCGGTCGACGAGCAGCGCAAGCGAATCGCCCTCGGTCTGAAGCAGTTGCAGAACGATCCCTGGACGACGACCATTCCCGAAAAATATCAGCCGGGCACGATCGTCACGGGCAAAGTCACGAAGATCACGAACTTCGGCGTCTTTGTGGAACTCGAACCCGAACTCGAAGGATTGCTGCACGTTTCCGAACTGTCGGATCAGAAAGTCGAGAACGCCGAGAATCTCGTCAAAGTCGGCGAAGACATTCAGGTCCGCATTTTGCGCGTCGATTCGAACGACCGCAAAATCGGTCTCAGCCGAAAACTCGGTCCGTCGGAAGAGGAAGAAGCCGCCGGCGAAGCGGGGACCGATGCCGCGTCGCGACAGCCGTTTGTGCGCGAAGAACTTCGCGGGGGAACCGGCGCCGGTTCGGCCCCGTTATTCGCGATGCCCAATATCGAGACGGAATTAGAAGAAGCTGCCGCGGCGGAATCGCAGTCGGAGGAGCAAGCCCCGGCCACCGAAGAGCCGACCGAGGAACCGAAAGAAGAACTGAACGAATAACCGACGGCGAACCGTCGTCTGCGTTTCATTCCGGAAATCGAGCGCAGATGGCAGAGTCGTCGAGTTCGACACAAACGGGATAAACTTTACGGCCTGTTGAGCCCGCTCAACAGGCCGTAATTGTTGCGCTCACACCCCCAGTCCGCCCACATTCACATCTCTAGGCCAAACTTATTGCAGCCCCCATCTTCGCGTGGACGATAACTCCCGTGAGAGTTTGCGCTGAAGATATCGAGACAAGGAGACATGGAGACGAGGAGACTGGAAAGAGAACCAAGATTCTTCGTCTCCGTGTCTCCTTGTCTCCTCGTCTCCCCCTCTCCTGCCGGTCTCGATCTCCGATCGTTTTTCGTCCCCTACGTCTTTCTTGTTCTGGATGGCAACCTTGGTTAATCGAACACCCCACATGAAAACGTCACGCCGGCGGATTTCATCCGCCGTCCAAAACCCGCTCGAGACGTATCTGCGCGAGATCAACGAAACGGCGTTGTTGACGGCGAATGAAGAAAAACAGCTCGCCTATCAGATCGCGGAGGGAAGCAAAGAGGCCCGCGACCGCATGGTGCGGGCGAACTTGCGGCTGGTCGTGAACATCGCGCGGGCCTACACCAACAAAGGGCTGCCGCTGCAAGACTTGATCGAAGAAGGGAACCTCGGGTTGCTTCGCGCGGTCGAAGGCTTCGACCCGGAAATGAACACGCGATTCAGCACCTATGCGAGCTACTGGATTAAACAGTCGATCAAACGCGCGCTCGTGAACTCGGCGAAAACGATTCGCATCCCCGCGTATATGGTCGAACTCCTCACCAAATGGCGACGGGCGACCGCCAAGTTGCAGGATGAACTCGACCGCACGCCCACGACCGAAGAGGTCGCCGCCGAACTGGATTTGCCGCGTAAGAAACTGCGGATCATCAAGAAGGCGATTCAGCTTTACAACACGGCGCCGCAAACCGATCAACTCGACGGCAGTTGGTCGCTGGGCGAAACGGTCGCCGACGAACGGACCAAGGCTCCCGACCATGAAATGGTCGACAGCGACAATCTCACGCACGTCTACAAAATGCTCGAAACGATGGAACCCCGCGAAGCCGCCATTCTGCGGATGCGGTTCGGCCTCGACGACGCCGAGCCCAAAACGCTGAAGATGATCGGCGAATCGATGGGACTGACCCGCGAGCGCGTGCGGCAGATCGAAAGCGAAGCACTCGATAAACTGGCGCGGGGAATTCTCGGGGACTAAGAATCTATCCGGAAATGTTGGCAGTCCTACGAGATATTGTGCCCATTGCACCGCCTCTATACCACGAATTGTGTCCGAGCCAACTTTCCGGATAGCCTCTAAGAAAGGGATGAGGGCGGAGGGATGAGTCAGAGGACAGCCGGCTGACATCGCGGGCAATAAAACGTCGACCGCTGCGCCTGCACAATGCGGATGACGGTTCCCTCATGGCACGTCACGCAGACTTCGTCAGCCCGATCGTAGACCTTGTGGGCGTTCTGATATTGGCCCGCTTGATTGAGGACGTTGCGGTACGTGCCGTCGCCCAGCGTGGAACCCTCGTAACGAATCGCTGTTTCCAGCACCGCATGGGTCGATTCGCGTAACCGTTTCAATTGCCGGGGTGTCAACGTCGCCGCGCTGGTGTGCGGGTTGATGCCCGCGAGATGCAGGATTTCACTCGCATACAAATTCCCGATCCCGGCGACGAGTTTCTGATCGAGCAGCGCGACTTTGATGGGCCGGCTGGTGCGCTCGCCGATCCACTTCCAGTCGCCGGCGGTCATCAGGAGAGCATCGGGGCCGAGCTTGTGCGGACCGATCGCTCCTTCAAATTCTGCGGGGTTGAGCAGCCGAATCGTTCCCAGTCCGCGGCGGTCCCAGAACCATAAACCGGCGTAATCCTGCCCGTCGTCGAATTTCCATTCGAACCGCAAGTGCCCGCGGTCGGGGGGATCGGAGAGCAGCATCAGGCCGGTCATGCGGGGCTCGACGACGAAGCGATCGCCCGACGACAGTTCCAGCACCACCCGCTTGGCCCGCCGGCCGACGGCGACGATGATCTGGCCTTTCGTCCGCCGGGTCATCTCTCGCGGCGACGGGGAGATCGCCAGCGGACGATAGCGGCAGCGGCACGCCCTGGCCGATTGAACGACTCGTCCGGTGACGAACGGAGCGATTCCGCGGACCATCGTTTCCACTTCCGGCAATTCCGGCAAAGTTCATCTCCTGAGAACTGTTTTCGCGAACGGGTAACGGGGATCGATCACTAAAGCCGGTGCGACGCTTGCACTTGGGTCATAGAATGAGTCAATTATAGCAGATGTGATCGATGGCGTCTGCCGTTCCCCGCGATGCGACCGCGAACCGCAAGTGATTGATGATATCGCCGATGTTTTCGGACGATGAACTGTGTTTGTAGGAGGCCCGCGCCGGCTCGCGGTCTCGCATGAAAGAACGCTTCGCACGGCGGAATCGGTGCAATGGAATCGCCTTATCAACCTTGCCTGATGCGTTCACGGAATCGCCGATTTTCCCCAACTTTTGAGAGAATCTTCTTGACGCCGGTGCCTCAACGGATGATCTTATAGGTATCAGGAAAAATATCCCCCGTCTTACGACTTACGAAAATCCCTTTTGCAGCGTGTCGCGCCGATCAACCTGGGTTCCGGCGCGTCTGCAGCGGAATAAACGCCATCGGCAACGGATCCCCGAGTCTTCGTGACAGACCGCCGACTGATCCGTGCGAACTTAAGGAGCAGGTTATGACAACTGGTCTGAATTCGAGATCGGATCACACGAACCGAAGAGACATGCCGCGGATGGCGCAGGCGATTGGTGTCGCCTGCCTGTATGCGGCGGCGTTGGCATTATTCGCGGTGACTCCGAGCGAAGAGCTCTCCGGTCAAGAGCGAACGAAGTCCAAGCCGGCCGCCTCTCAACCGGTCTCCCACGCCGAGCGGAATACGTCGACGCGCAACGCCTTGCCCCGACCGGAGGACATCCTCCGTCAAGAACGGGCGCTGAATCGCGTCGACAATAATACAATCAACGTCCCAGTGAATGCCGAAAGCGACGCCGCGCAATTGCTCGACGAGCAACTCGCCGCGGGTGAATTCGGCCCGGCTTGGGAGACTGCGCGTTCGACGACCGATCCCGCCGAACGAAAGGCGATGTTCAAGAAAGTCGCCGAGGCTCAGTTGCAAGCCGGTAACTTTCAGGGGGCGTTCGCTTCGTTGCGACAGGTCGGTCAGCCGGAAGAACGTCGCGAGGTTGTTGAAGAACAGATCGAACAACTCCCCACGCTGAGCGGAGGTTCGATGGCGAACTTCCAGCCGCTGATGCAGCTCATTCAGTCCGAAACGTCTGGTCTCTGGGAAGAAGACGGCGATGGCGAAGGAACGATGTCGCAGTATCAAACCGGCGTGATCGTCGATCCTAACGGTTTGCTTCGCCTGTTGACCCGCGAAGAAGATAAGAGCGAACTGGCCAACCTGGCGCGCAAAGCCCGCGCCGCCGACCTTAACGCCAACCTCGCCGCACAAACCCCGCTACGCATGGTCTCGCTGACGCGGCTGGAACGGGAAATTTCGCAGCGAATGGCCGAAGGCCAGCCCGCCGTCGCCACGATGCAGCATCTCGCCGGCCTCACCGAAATCAAGTACATCTTTATCTATCCCGAAGAGCAAGAAATCGTGATCGCCGGCCCCGCCGAAGGATGGCGTTACGACGAACGGGGACAGGCGATCGGTTCCGAAAGCGGCCGGCCGACATTGTATCTCGACGATTTCGTGACGGTGCTCCGCATCTTCGCACCGGAAGGGGCGAGCGCGTTCTCCTGCTCGATCAATCCGCGCGAAGAAGGGCTGAAAGCGCTCAAGGATTACGTCGAAAAATCGCAAGCCGGCGGACCGATCCGTTCGACCGCCGTCAAAGGCTGGGTTAAGCAGTTGCAGAAAAAACTCGGGATGCAGGACATCGTCCTCCAAGGCGTCCCCGGCGACTCGCGCGTCGCCCGCGTCATCACCGAAGCCGATTACCGCATGAAACTCATCGGCATCGGCAAACTGAAAGGCCCCGCCGGCATCGAAAGCTTTTTCGATCTGCTCAGCCAGGCCGATCAGAAGAGCCAGCCCGAACTCGAAGCGCTTCGCTGGTGGATGACGATGAAGTACGACGCGGTGCTGCACAGTGCCGATCGCAACGTCTTCGCCATCGAAGGGTCTTCGGTGTTGTGTCAGTCCGAAAACGAATTTCTGAACGCCCAGGGCCAGCGCGTCCACACCGGCAAGGCGGAAGCCACCAACCGCTTGTTCGCCGAGAAGTTCACGGCTCATTACGCCGAACTGGCCAAACGGGATCTCGTCTTCGCCGATTTGCAGAACGTGTTCGACCTCGCATTGGTCGCCGCGTTAGTGCATCAGGAAGGCCTGCTCGACCGGACCGGTTGGGACATGGGTTCCTTTGGCCCGCATGGCGAATACGCCCCGGCCCGGTACGAAGTCCCGATGGAAGTCGAATCGGTGGTCAATCACCGCGTGTACGGCGGCAAAGACATCGTCGTGCAAGTCGCCGGCGGCGTCCGCGGCGATCTGGTCTCCGTCGTCCGCGACGACGATCTGGTACGCGAATCGCCTCGGTTGGGCGAGATGTCGGCCTCGGCGAAAGCGCCGACGCTCCCCGCCGGCCGCTGGTGGTGGGACGTTCGCGAAGAATAATAACGTTTCTCACCCGACGGGTGATGAAACGAGGTGTAACGGAGTGGTGTGTAACGCTTGTTAAATACCCCGAAGCGCAGGCCGGAGTTTTTCTCCGGCCTGTTTTTTTATGCGCGCCTGGCCGTTCCGCCGCGCCTACAATTCACCACGGACCCGCACTGAGCGTTGCCGACCTTTCCCTCCGTTCGCTACACTACGCCGATAATCGCCCCGAAGCGCAAGCGAGAGTTTCTTCCACCTCTCCCTCCGGGAGAGGT
>JBBECD010000052.1:0-6834 GCA_040881995.1 Planctomycetaceae bacterium | reverse complement strand
TTTTCGCGATTGTTGGAATGACTCGTGAAACACAGTATTTCCAGCGATCCGTGCGTAATTGAGGTTAGGCCATCCCGTTTCATGAAGGAATATCGGCCCGGAAATTCCGTCAGGATGACAGAATTCCATTTCCTCGTTATCATCGACAAGATCGCTACAGTCTGCTTGATTTCGGCGAGACGTGCCGCGACACTAAATAACTCTGACAAAACCCTCTGGACGACGAAGTTGAATTGGAAAAATGAGCGGGTACGGAAACGCCAACCGGGTTTTGTCAGGGCTTCTTAACTATTATGGCACGTGAAAATGAAGCGACGCCTCGACGTCCCGTTCGCACGACCGATTTCCGCGAAAAAAGTCGATACTTCACGATAAACGACGAAATTCCAGGAGACCCGACGATGAAACCGTATCCCTCGCCCGCCGAGGAAATTCTCGACACGACGTTTCTTGAAATCCGTGCGAAGATCCTGGAAATCGCCGCCGCCTTCGATCGCATCGAACGAGCCGACGTCTCGCAGACCGTCGAGACGCAGCCGAAATGGCAACAGTTGCAAGGGGCGGTCCGCATCGTCCAAGAAGGCGCCGGCAATCGGGCCGAACAGATCCAGTTGCATTTCAGCGATCCCTACGATGCCCATTGGGAACGGCCGAAACCCGCCGGCGTGAATTGATTCGGGCGACAACGCTGTCTCTAAGAAAAGCCTCAGTCGGAGATACCCATGTATTTTATTGACCCTCACGTGCACATGATCTCTCGCGTGACCGACGATTACGAGCAGATGGCCCGCATGGGATGCCTGGCGATCAGCGAACCGGCGTTCTGGGCCGGATTCGACCGCGGCAGCGCCGAGGGATTTCGCGATTACTTCCGTCAGCTCACCGATTTCGAACCGAAGCGGGCCGGCTGGTCGGGAGTGCAGCACTTCACCTGGCTGTGCATCAACGCCAAAGAAGCCGAGAACGTCTCGCTGGCCCGCGAGGTCATCTCGCTGATTCCCGAATTTCTCGACAAGCCCGGCGTGCTCGGCATCGGCGAAATCGGCCTCAACAAGAATTCCAAAAACGAGGCGACCGTCTTTCAGGAACAGGTCGACTTCGCCATGAAAACCAGCGAATTGATTCTCATCCACACGCCGCATTTGCAGGACAAATACAAGGGAACGCGGATGATCGTCGACATGCTGCTCGGCGATCATCGGGTCGAACCCGAGCGCGTGCTCATCGACCACGTCGAAGAACACACCGTCGCCATCGCCAAGGAAGAGGGCTTCTGGACCGCGATGACGCTCTACCCGACCACCAAGTGCACTCCGTCGCGCGCCGCCGACATCATCGAAATGTACGGCGACGACCGCATCATGGTCAACTCGGCGGGGGACTGGGGTCCGTCGAATCCGCTGGCCGTTCCCGATTTCATTCAAGAGATGAAGCGCCGCGGGCATTCGGAGCAGAAAATCCGCAAAATCGTTTACGAAAATCCGCTCGAATTTTTCCGGCAGTCGAAGAATTTCCAATTCACGCCGCCGCTTGGCATGGAAGGGGATTCGCAACTCGCCGATTCGCTCAAATGATTACTCAAGAGATTTTTACCGAGGACGCACCATGGATTTGATGAGCACGATTAAAGGTTCGCTAATGGAGAACTTTTTCCCGGCGGGATGGGATCTCCAGAAGATCGACGACTGCGTCGACCCGCATCCCGAAACGATCACCGAGCGGCAGAAATTCTGGCATTCGAAATTTCAACCGGTTCCCTGCGAATCGCTCGGCGATTTCGACACGCTGCTGGGACACGAAATCGCTCACACGATTCGCCGCAGCAAAGAGGCGGGCGAAAAGCTCGCTCTCATTCTGCCGGTCGGGCCGATGGGGATGTACCGCTGGTGCGTTTATTTTCTGCAGGAATGGGGCATCTCCTGCGATCACGTGTATGGCTTCAACATGGACGAATGGAGCGACGCCAACGGCAATACGCTTCCGCCATCGAACCCCGGGGCATTTCAGTACGCCATGGAACAGGCGTTTTATGGACCGCTCGGCAAGTTGACCGTTCCTAAAAAGCAGCGGCATTTCGCCGTCAAGAAGACGCTGCCGACGTACGGCGACCGCATCGGCGAATTGCGGGCCGGCGGTGCGAAACTCGCCGTGATCTTCGGTATCGGCCGCGTTTGTCACATTGCCTTCTGGGAGCCGCATTTCGCGGCGGAGTATGCGAGCGAGGCCGAATGGAAGAAGCAGACGCACCGCATCGGCGCGAAACTGCATCCGCTGACGATCGAGCAGAACGCGATCACCAGTTTCAAAAGCCGAACGACGCTCGTCCCCTGCTTCGCGAACACCATCGGCCCGGGCCTGTTCCTCGGTGCCGACAAGATCATCGGCGGTGCCGACGGCACGCTCTCCCGCGGCATGATGTGGCAAGGGCTAAGCCTGTGGATGACGCTGCGTCACGGCCCGAGCCCGTGGATTCCCTCATCCTACATGCCCGCCCAACCCGGCCGACTGTTCTTCCTCAAAGAACTCGCCGGCCCGCTGGTTGCCGAGTGCAATTGAGGTGATCCGAGTGTCTCAAAGAGGCAGGTTCAAATCCCGTATGGCTTTTGCCGGTGATCCATCAATCGTCGATTGACGGGTTGTTAGACCGGTCGGCCGTCCCGAAGGGGGGCGGTTCCGAACCGTTCGACGCGGAACTGTTGGTCGGCAAGACGCGGCCGATTCTCTTGCCTGTGATTCGACGTTTGATGAAAACGCTGGCCAATTATGAACATCCTCATCACCGCCGGCCCGACTCGGGAATATCTTGACGACGTGCGGTATCTCTCCAATGCCAGCAGCGGGCGCATGGGCTACGCCCTGGCAGCGGCGGCCATCGAACGCGGGCACTCGGTGATTCTCGTCAGCGGGCCGGTCAGCATACCGGTTCCGGCGGGATGCGACGTGGTGCACGTCGAGTCGACCGAGCAGATGTACGACGCCTGCGTCGCCCGCTTTGCGGAATGTGACGGAGCAATCGGGACGGCGGCGGTGTGCGACTATCGCATCAAAAACCGCTTCGCCGGCAAAATCGGCAAGACCGGTCAGTCGCTGACGCTCGAACTGATGGAGACGATCGACGTCCTCGCCGAGCTGGGACGACAGAAGGGGGACCGCTGGATCGTCGGTTTCGCTCTCGAATCGCAGGATGCCCGCTATAACGCGGTCCGCAAACTCTATCAGAAAAACTGCGATGCGATCGTACTCAACAGCCCGCAGGTGATCTCCAGCGAAGAGACGGCCGTCGACTTGATCGATCAGTCCGAAACCGTCATCGAACATTGGTCTGGCAGCAAGACCGCCGTCGCCCGACTTCTCATCAACTGGATCGACGGGCATCTGCATCGAGGGGCGAAGGGCGAGGGATGAGGGGCGAGCGTTTCCCCCAACCCCCAAGCCCCAACCCCCTGTCCCCCTCACAACCGTCACCACCGACCGCCGTGTTGCCGTTTCGCCACGTCGAACGTCGACTTTTTCCGACATGCCGCTATCTGTGTGATAGGTTTACGATGTGACGCGACGTCGATCCGCAGCCGGGCCGACGGGTGATTGAACACCGTAATTGTTTCAGCCTCTTCGCCGCGTCTGGACGTGCGAAAGAGACGCTCATGGCGGAGACCGAACAGGCTCTGTCCCTCCGTTATTTTCTGAGGAGAGATTGCGCGCCGAGTTGTGGGCCGACGGAACGACTGTCAAATGGTAACCCGAAGCGCAAGCGAGGGAATTATTCCCCGTGCATCACGCCAACATGCCCCCTCGCTGACGCTTCGGGTTACAATCAACACGGTTCGAACATCAAGATGAATTATCAACGACTCAAAACCGATTTGCTGGGGCTGTGCCTGTTCGCGGCGACTCTGTTCGTGGCGCTTAGCTTGTTCAGCTACGACCCCGCCGATCCTCCCTCCACGCTGATCGCTCCGCAGAATATTGCTGCGACCAACCTCTGCGGCCAGGCGGGAGCTTACGCCGCTCATGCGCTCCGTTTCACGTTCGGCGTCGGCTCGTTTGTGTTCGTCGCGGGGATGCTCTTTCTTTCCGTGCGCTTGTTCTCACGTTACGAAAAGATGGGACCGCTCTGGGAGGGGCTTGGCTGGGCGCTGTCGATTGCGTCGGCGTGCGTGTTGCTGCAACACTTCGTCCCCCAATGGGGCGACAACCTGCTGATCGGCAGCGGCGGATATCTGGGCGTCGGCGGCAAACTGCTGCTCGAAGAACATTTCTCCGCGAAGGGGATGATGATTCTGCTCACCGCCACGCTGGGCGCCGGTTTCCTGCTGACCGCCGATTCGCCGTTGTGGAAGTGCACCTGGTGGGGCGCCACCGCACCGTTCTGGATGGTCAGTCATATTGCCTTTGGTTCCCTCGCCAGCGGCACGAAAATCAAGAAACTCACGACTAGGAAGACCAAAGAACCCGACCTGCTCGAACAACTCATGTCGGGCGACCTGCCGGTTGCGGCGTCCGCAGGTGAGGCTGCGGACGTCGAACCGGAACCACCGCGCATTCCGCTCGTCGGCGACGATGAACCCGACGATGTCAACAATGAATTGAACGACGAAGCGGACGACTTCGACGACAGCGAAGAAGACGACGCATTGCCGTTGCCCCTCGCGGAAAGACCGAAGTCGATTCACGTGAATCCTCCCCGATCCACCCCCTCAGCGCGAGATGAAATCAAGTCGCGACTCGAAGCAGGCAGCAGCGATAATCCCGATTGCGAATACGAACTCCCCTCGCTCGATATCCTCGAAGAGGCCGAGGAATTTCCGTTCGAACTGCTGGCACAACGGGCGCAACTCGCCGCGGCGACGTTGGAAAAAACGTTTCAGGAATTCGGTCTCAATGTCAAGGTGAAGGAAATCGACACCGGGCCGGTGATCACGCTCTTCGAGCTGGAACTCGAAGCGGGTCTGCGCGTCTCGAAAGTCACGGCGCTGGCCGATGATTTAGCAATCGCCCTACGCGTGCCGTCGGTCCGCGTCGTTTCGCCGATCCCCGGCAAGAACACCGTCGGCGTCGAAGTTCCGAACGACAAACAGGTGATGGTCCGCCTGAAAGAATTGATTGAATCGTGTCCGCAGTCGATCGACAAGATGCGCATTCCAGTTTTCCTCGGGAAAGACGTCAGCGGCCGGCCGCTCGCCGTCGATCTGGCGAAGATGCCGCACTTGCTGATCGCCGGCCGAACCGGCACCGGCAAGAGCGTTTGCCTGAACACGCTGATTCTCTCGATGCTGATGACGCGAACCCCCGACGACGTGCGGATGCTGATGATCGATCCCAAGATGGTCGAACTCAGTCCCTATAAGCGGATTCCGCATCTGATGCACCCGGTGATCACCGACATGAAAAAGGCAGAAGCGGTCCTCGCGTGGGCGGTCGACAAGATGGAAGAGCGTTACGACCTGCTCGCGCGTTCGGGCGTGCGTCATCTCGACGGCTATAACAAACTCGGCCGCGCTGCGATCTTGCAGAAGATGGGCATTGCCCCTGACGACGAAGAGGCCGAACGGATTCCCGATCACATGCCGTACATCGTCATCATCGCCGACGAAATGGCCGACATGATGATGACGTCGGGCAAAGACGTCGAAGGACACATCATTCGCCTCGCGCAGAAATCGCGAGCGGTCGGAATTCACCTCGTGCTCGCCACGCAGAAGCCGACGGTCGATGTCATCACGGGACTGATCAAGTCGAACCTGCCGGCGAGAATTTCGTTCCAGGTGGCCAGCCGGGTCGACAGCCGGGTCGTGCTCGATGAAATGGGCGCAGACCGATTACTCGGCAACGGCGACATGCTGTATCTCGCTCCGGGAACGAGCCATCTCACCCGGGCACAAGGAACGTACGTCAGCGACGATGAAATCAACGGCGTGATCGCCGCCTACGCCGATTACCAACCGCAATACAGCACCGAACTGGCACAGGTCGGGACATTGCGAGCAGGGGGAGCGTCGGGCATCGACGCTCTTCGTCAGCGCGACGAAGTCTACGAGCAAGCGATCGAAGTGGTCATTCGCGAAGGCCGCGGCAGCGTCTCGCTGTTGCAGCGAGCCCTCGGCATCGGTTATGGTCGGGCCGCCCGCCTGGTCGATTACATGGCCGAAGACGGCATCGTCGGCGACTACAACGGTTCGCAAGCCCGCGAGGTCTTGTACACACTCGAACAGTGGGAAGAACTAAAACACGGCGAACCTGTGGGATGACGCAGGAGTCAAGAGTCGAGCGACAAGAGCCAGAATTCCGGTTAGCCGCGACGCGAAGGCTCGGCGAAGCGGAGCGCTAGCATTCGGCCAAACGATTGACACTCATCCGATCGTGTCCTATGATTAAGTATCGGTTTGATCGTCTGCACAGTTTCTAAGGTCAATGCATGTCCTCTTCCGCCGCTAATTCCGTGAAAGGAACCTCGTTGGGAATCGTCGTTGCGATTATTCCCCGAAGCGATATTGTAGGCATGATTATCGAGGACGCCGCGCGACGATGAGGACCGATTTCCCAAGAATCAAAACACCCTCAGGTCGCAAAGCCCGAGGGTGTTTTCGTTTAACCACCGCTACGGACCACGAACGACACGAAAAGCACGAACGAAAAGGCAAAAGGCAGCAGGCTAAAGCCTGTACTCCAACTTTCTGGCCCTCGACCCTGGACCATATCACATGACCCGCATTCAGTTGTACGATACGACTCTCCGCGACGGCAGCCAGGGGGAAGGCATCAGTTTTTCGCTGCAAGATAAGCTGCAGATCACGAAAAAACTCGACGACCTTCGCTTCGATTACATTGAGGGGG
>JBBECD010000051.1:0-6852 GCA_040881995.1 Planctomycetaceae bacterium | reverse complement strand
ATCGATCGTGCCGATTTAAGGAGTTGGGGTGTCCACGAAATGTGAAGCACCTTCATTGGTCTACATCTATCCGTTGAGAATACCGCTGCAACGAGTTGTTTGGATCGCGCCACGTGTCCGCAAAGTCCTCGTAAAAGGCCGATGTGTAAAAAATATATCTATTCGTATGCTCGTGCGACTTCTTCCGTTGGAGATAGTCTTCAATCGAATCTGTAAGATCGTGAGGTGTCTTGCGACTTCTTGGAGCGATCACTCGGCCGACTGCATAGAACGTGCTCTTTGGCAGATAAGCCACGAACCAGTCGCCGGGACTGACCTTTGCCAGTTGTTCCCAATTTCTGCGAATCGCCGCTTTCCTGTCGTCTTGAAAGACGTGGCCTTTCTCGTCGGCGTACTGGTATTGCATCAACCACAGATTTTTCTCAATCCCGTGGATCAGGCAGTCCAGGAAGTCAAAGTTCACGCACCAGTATCGAGTCATGTTCTTCCAATCTATTCCAGATCATTCAGAAACCTTGTTACCTTGTCTGCAAATTCCGAGTCTACCCAGCGGGGAGGGCTTCTCTGGATCGAGACATGACCTCCGAAGCTGCCGAACACCTTCTGCATGGCGGGCGAAAGCACCTTGAGCGGCTTGCCTGCTCGGTCCTTGCCTTCACTGCTGATTTGATGTGCATGATGAAACAATCGGCTGTTCGATCCACCCTTGACCAACACGAGGTCTCCCTTCTGTTGCTCGAAAACAGTTGGGTAGCGAACGTGGAAGTTCTTCCCGAACTCCTTCTTCAGCGTCTTCTTGTCGAAATCAGCGGCCATCCCAGCGAGTGACACTTCAAAATAGCCAGCGAGACAGAGGGCAGGTTGATGGTCTCTGTTCCAGCCAATCTCCTCATCCCACGCCTGTAATCCGCAGTAGAACACTAGGAAGTCGCCGGGTTTCAGGTTTCGCAAAGACCGCTTGGGGGTCGTGGGATCGCCATAGGTGAAGGTCTCCCATTCGGGATCAAAGTGGACCGTTTGCTCGGCCATCGATCTTCTTCGGGATTCGGGGAAATAGTTCACGTGCGACGTGCCATTCTTCCCCACCATTTTGCCGTAGGTATGGACGCTTACCCCCTTATTGTCAGGGATACAGACGAACTCGAACGTTCCGTCGTTGAAGAGCGGCCCCTGGATACCGCCACAACCGGAATCGATTCCGACACGCAGAAGAACGACTTGCCTGCTCATGCCTTGCAACCCTTTCGTCGCACCTGGGTCGGGCATTTGGGCAGTTTCAATTCCGAGTGCGGCTTGCACGGCAGGCCATGAACCCCGACTTTGAAGTTTGCCTTCAGCCAGTTGGCTGACTCTTTGACAAACTCCTCGCTGAAGTCGCACCGATGGCGTGGTCCGCTTTTCTCAAAGGGATGGTCAAGGTGCGTTTGGGGAATGTCCGAAATGTCGATGGCGTTACGCCCAAAGTAAAAGAAATGATTGGAAATTAAGGCGTATCGTTTTTCGGCATTGTTCTCCGGATCAGCGTCAATTCGGGTGCCAGAATAAGCACGGCAATACTCGTTGAGCGGAATAATTTCATCAACTCGCATGGCATAGATGAGTTTCCCATGTCCGGCACTCTTTCGATAATCCGCACCGCCTGTGCCGGCGATCCAGTCTCCGACATCGGCCAATTCGACTATGTTCCGCTTCCTTGTACCATACTTGCACTTCGCCAACGAGCAGAAACCTCCGAACGGATTAGGAGCGAAACCGTAATCGTGGTCCACGACATAGGAGAATAGTTTTGCCATATACAAGTTCATTTTTCACATTCGTGACACTCGATCGAGCCTCTACATCGCTTACCCCCTCTACGCCAAAACCCCCTCCACTACCTTCCCATGCACGTCGGTCAGTCGATAGCGCCGGCCCTGGAATTTGTACGTCAAGCGCTCGTGGTCGATGCCCAAGAGATGTAACAGCGTGGCGTGCAGGTCGTGGACGTGGACGCCGTTTTCGGCGATGTTGTAACCGTATTCGCAGCTCTTGCCGTAGACGCTGCCCGCTTTCACGCCGCCGCCGGCGAGCCAGATGCTGAAGCACCGCGGATGATGGTCGCGGCCGAAGTTCGGCTGGATTTTCCCCTGGCAGTAATTCGTCCGGCCGAATTCGCCTCCCCAGACGACCAGCGTGTCTTCCAGCAAACCATGCTGTTCGAGGTCTTTGATGAGCGCGGCCGACGGCTGATCGGTCTCTTTACACAGTGCGGGGATGCCGCCGAGAATGTTGCCGTGGTGGTCCCAGTCCTGATGATAGAGCTGAATGAACCTTGCCCCGCGTTCGGCGAGTCGGCGGGCGAGCAGACAATTCGCGGCGAACGTTCCCGGTGTGCCGACGTCGGGACCGTACATGTCGAGCACGTGCTGCGGTTCTTTCGACGTGTCGGTCGCTTCGGGAATGCTCTCCTGCATGCGGAACGCCATCTCGTAGTTGGCGATCCGGCTTTGAATCTCGGCGTCGGGGGTCGACGAAAACTGATGCTCGTGCAATTCCTGCAAGCGATCGAGCAATTTCCGCCGACTGGCCGCATCGATCCCCGCGGGATTGCGCAGATAAAGCACCGGATCTTCCGCCGCGCGGAACAACACCCCTTGATGTTTCGACGCGATGAACCCGCTACCCCACAAGTGAGCCCCGAGCGGCTGGCCCCCCTTCCCTTTCGTGATGAGCACCACGAACGACGGCAGGTTGGCGTTCTCCTGACCCAAACCGTAGCTCAGCCACGCCCCGAAACTCGGCCGGCCCGCGATCTGCGTCCCGGTTTGCAAGAACGTCACACCCGGACCATGATTAATCGCTTCGGTGTACATCGAATTGACGACGCACAGCTTATCGGCGATCCCCGCAATGTGCGGCAGCGTTTCGCTGAACCACGCTCCGCCTTGTCCGTGCTGTGTGAACTTGAACGGCGAACCGACGAGCGGAATCGACGACTGATTGCCGCTCATCGCGGTCAACCGCTGATTGCCGCGGACGCTCTCGGGAAGCTGTTCGCCGTGCTTCTCATTCAGCAGCGGTTTGTAGTCGTATAAATCGAGATGCGACGGAGCCCCCGATTGAAAGAGATAGATGATCCGCTTGGCCTTCGGCGCAAAGTGCGGCTGATCGAGCACGCCGCGATCGACGTCTTGTGCCGCCGAAGCCGATTGCGATTGATTTAGCATCTCGGCGAGGGCGTATCCCCCCACTCCCATGCCGAAGCGCTGTAGAAATTCGCGCCGGCCAGCCGGAGGCAACGGCAAGAGGTCTTCGTAGGAATCATTGGCATTGAGCATGTTCTGTGTCATCGTTTCACCACGGCTTCGTCAAAGATAAGGAGCGCCTGCGCGTGTTGTCTCAACCCTCTCCCCGCGGGAGAGGGTGGCCGCGCAGCGGCCGGGTGAGGGGAGAGTGTGACGCCTGATCGCTTGAAAAACGAATCAACGTCCAACGTGCCCCTCACCCGACTGCTTCGCAGTCGACCTCTCCCGGTGGGGAGAGGTGAAAAACACCAAGCCTTCAAACAATGTCATCGTTTCACCACGGCTTCATCATGGTTAAGGAGAGCCTGCGCCAGCACCGTCGCGGCGGCGGCGTTGGGAGCGGGGATATCGGCGTTGTGCGGCGTGTTGCCAATCTTCAGCAGCTCATCCGCCTGCTCGGGATGCGCGGAAAAATGTTCGAGTTGCTCGTTGTACAACTGCGTGAGAATCTCCAATTCGCGGGCGTCGGGCTTTCGACTGATACTGCGAAGCGTCAACTGTTCAATGATTTTCGCGACGTCGCCGCCGGCGCTATGATAGGCCGATTCGCCGAGGACTTTCGCGGCTTCGACGTACTGCACGCCGTTGAGCAGAATCAACGGTTGCAGCGGCGATTCGGTGCGCTCACGCCGCGCGATGCAGACGGCACGCCGCGGCGCGTCGAACGCCAGCATAGCGGGGGGCGGACCGGTCCGTCGCCAGTTCGTGTAAACGCTGCGGCGATAGACGCCGTCCCCTTCGGTCGGCGTCGCCGGTTTGAACGATTCGCTCATCTCGTACGGATTGACAGGCTGTCCGCCGATCTGATGTTTGAGCAATCCCGCCGCGGCGAGCGCCGTGTCGCGAATCATCTCCGCCTGCAAGCGGAACCGCGGCCCGCGGGCCAGCAGCAGATTCTCGGGATCGTCTTCCATCGTCTGCGCATCGGCGAAGCTTTGCTGCCGATAGGTTTTGCTCATCACGATCGTCTTGACGAGCTCCTTCGTATCCCAGCCGCTGTCGATAAATCGCAGCGCGAGCCAGTCGAGCAATTCGGGATAGACCGGCGGCGTTCCCTGGCTGCCGAAATCTTCGGCGGTCTTCAATAGCCCGACGCCGAAGATATTTTGCCAGATGCGATTGACCGTCACCCGGGCCAACAGCGGGTGTTCTCGCGCCGTCAGCCAGCGGGCCAGACCCAGGCGGTTGTTCGATGCGTCCGCGGGAAACGGCGACAACGCCTCCGGAACACACGCCGGCACTTCTTCACGCCGCTGTGCATATTCGCCGCGGAAGAGAATGTACGACTTCTTCGGCTCGGGGAGTTCCTGCATGACCATTACTTCGCGAATCCCCTCGGCGAAGGTGGCTTGTTCGCCGCGCAATGTTTTTAGAGAGGCGAGATGATTGCTCCACTCGGCGTCAACCGTCGCGAGATAATAGTCGAACAGCAATTCGAGTTCGCCGCTCGTGAGTTCGGCGATCGGCCTTTGCAAAAGGGATAAAGCCGACGGTGCATCGTACGCCGCGATCGCTTCGAGCGGCGTAAGCTCGCGGTCGAAGACGCGGAAATCGTCGATCATCCCTTGCTTGTAGCCGCGGTCGCGGGTTCGCTCGGCGAGCGTGATGTTCTCCCCGCCGCCCCCGAGCAGGTCTTTCGTGAGCTTGTCCTTCAGCACGACGACGTCGGCGGGCCGGCCGTCGATCGACATCTTCAGTCCCGCGGCAGTGCTGCTGCCGTCGGACGAAACGGCGACATGCAGCCATTCACCGATCGCCGCAGGTTCGCGGGTTTCGATCGAAATCGCATTTCCCGGCCAGAAGTGAATCAGCGACCAGCGCAGCTTTCCGTCGATGATCAGCAATTCATAACCGCGGCTGCCGCTGTCGGTCCAGGCTTGTGAGCGATGGAACACAACCGATCGGTCTTTTAAATCGGGAGTTTTCATCCACAGCGAAACACTGAATGGCTGATGCCGTTGAAAGTTGCCGAGCGGAAGTTTGACCGAGTCGTCACCGGTAAACAGCACCGCGTTGCCATGTTTTCCTTCCACGAGTTTGTTGTCGCCGTTAAGAACCGCGGGCTTGTCGGCGGCGACGGCGTTGGCGAGATTGTTTCCCTCCGCCAGCGACTCGAACTCGTAGCGGGCGACTTCCCCTTTGAGGGCAAGTTCCGCCGGACGATTCGTCAGCCATGCGTTAAAGGCGTCGCGACGCGACTCGCGGAGTTGGCGTCCCTGGTGTTCGAGGGCCGTGAGTTGCTCTCTGAATTCGGCGAGTTTCTGCTTCGCCGCGGCGTCGGAAAGCATGACCGTGGGCGTCGGCACCGCCGAGGTATGATACGAATACATGCCCGCTTCGTCGATGTTCTGGAACATCGAGAACAGCCCGTAAAATTCGCTCTGTTTGATCGGGTCGAACTTATGATCGTGGCAGCGGGAGCATTCGAACGTCAGGCCGAGAAACGCCGTCGCGAACGTCTGTACGCGGTCGCAGACATATTCGACGCGGTATTCTTCCTCGACGCTGCCTCCTTCGGTCTCCTGCTGATGCAATCGATTGAACGCCGTCGCAAGAATTTGTTCGGTCGTCGCCTCCGGCAGCAAATCGCCGGCGAGTTGCCAGGTGACGAACTCATCGAACGGCAGGTTGCGATTGAAGGCGCCGATCACCCAATCGCGCCACGCCCAGACGTCGCGTTCGCGGTCGACCTGAAAACCATAACTGTCGGCGTAGCGCGAGATGTCGAGCCAGTCGACCGCCATCCGCTCGCCGTAACGTTCCGAGGCAAGCAAACGATCGACCACGTTTTTGTAGGCGTCGGGAGACTCATCGGCGATATACGCGGCGATCTCTTCGGGCGTCGGCGGCAGTCCGGTGATGTCCAAACTCACCCGGCGGAGCAGCGTTGTTTTTTCTGCTTCGGGTTGGGGCGTTAATCCCTGCTTCGCGAGTCCCTCTTTGACGAGGGCGTCGATCGGGTGCGATTCGCCGTTCTCCGGGATCGTCGTCGGCTTCAGCGAGATAAACGCCCAGTGCGGTTCGTACTCGGCTCCCTCAGCGATCCAGCGGCGGAGCGTGTCGACTTCTTCCTTCGTCAACCGGCCGAGTTTCGCCGACGGCGGCGGCATCTGCACGTCGGGATCTTCGGCGGCGACGCGATGCAGGATCTGGCTTTCGTGGGGCTTGCCGGGAACGATCGCCAGATTCTCGACCGCCGATTCGCGGACGTCAAGCCGCATGTCGACCGAGCGTTTGTTCTTATCGGGACCGTGACAAGGAAAACAGCGGTCGGAAAGAATCGGCCGAATGTCGCGGTTGAATTCGAGTTTTTCGGTCGCGGGCGTTTTGCCGGCGGGAACGGCGGCATCGTCGGAGACCGCGTGCGCTCGCGGCCAAAGCAATGCGACCCCGACGACGAGTGCGAATCCGCAGAGCAACAGGTATCTCGACTTGAGCATCGGCATGACCATTTTTGGAGGGATGTTCGCGGGCGAGTGTGAGGAAAACATTGACCTTCGTTTATTCTACCGACGTGGAGACGGGGGTTCAATGTGGGGAGCACGGACGAGGGGTGAGGGGTGAGGGG
>JBBECD010000050.1:0-6949 GCA_040881995.1 Planctomycetaceae bacterium | reverse complement strand
GGCCCCACCTCCCATCCGCTTCGCGACCAATGGCGCGGTGCGCAATGCGGGCTAATGGCGACCGTAGCGGCTTCCGGTTTGCTCCCCTCGCCTTCCGGCGATTCGTCGGAATTGAAAAGCCAAGCCCGAATGTGATCGGTGACACGCTTTAAGCGTTCGTCGGAAATATCTTCGCGGTACGCTGCTGCCATTCCTTGAGGACTGTGACCCATCACAGCATCGACGGCGACTTGGTCGGCCATTTCACCACCGATCGTTTCTACGCCATGCCGAAGGCCGTAGAACGATAGCTTGGGACGTTTGATGTTCAATCGCCGGAGAAGTCGAGCAAACGTGATACCAAGAAAATCGTAAGCAACGCCCTTGTCGCTAACGCGATGCCATCGCTTTCCTTTGGATGTAAGAAAAACTAAGTCGCTGTCTTCATCATCTCTCGACTTCGGACGATTTGCGAGAACAACTTTCAGGGCTTCGCCGGTTTCCGGCCAGAGCGGAACACGTCGATCTTCGCCGGTTTTCACGCGAGGGAAATCGAGCCATCCTCTTTTCAAGTCGAGAGCAGAAATCGGAAGATTTGCGACGTCCGATTGTCCGAATCCGCAGTTGATTCCGAGCAAGACCGCAGCCTTCATCGTAGTGTCAGCTTCTTTCAAGATGAGGAGGATTTCATCGGCGGAAAACATCCGCAAGCCGTGTTGTCGTTGATGATCTTTTCGATCTTTTTTTGTGATCTTCAGGCTTGGTCGTTTGAAAGCATGACCGGTAGCTGCCCGAATCGGCTTATCAACTAACTCGGCATCGTAGGCAAATTTGAAAACCATGCGGATGCGTTGCATCTCGACCCGCAGAGTTGCCGAACTGAGTTTATCGGAAAGAACGTTTTTGAGTTTGCGGAAATCTTCATGCAGCAAATCGTCAACGGAGCGATGTCTTCCGAGAATCTTCGCCATGCGTTCGCACGCGGCGAGATATCCTTGATAGGTCCGGGGGGAGAGTTCACCTTGATCTCGGTCGGATTCTTTTTGCTCAAGGAACCTGAAGCAGAGAGTTTCCAACGTGAGGAACTCATCCGTCTTTTCGCGGGGTTCGCGACCGGCGAGAAGATCATCCTTTTCGCGGTTCCATTGACTTTCAGCGGCGATACCTTCCAGGTCGTCTGCAATCTTGCCGAAGTAAAACACGCGGCCGCGAATTTTCTTCGACCAGTAGCCGGTTCCCTTGTGGATTGAGAGAGGAAAATCGGGTCGCGGTTTCTTGTATTCCGGTGACTGGGATGTGCCGTTAGAATGGGTCATTGCTGGACCTTTCGTGTGAAAGTGGTAGGTCTGGCTCGCAGCCCGGTGTTGACGCATCGGGCTGCACTTTTGGGCATTGTACACAGGGCGTAGTCGGGTGTAAAGTCTGGCCACAAAAATAAAATAACCCTATTTTTAAAGAGTTTTGTGGACATGAGCTATCGTACGCCCGTTATGTCTCATTCATTCCATCGACACCATTTCGCGGGACTGCGATTCGTCGTTTTTTCCCTCTTCGCGCTAATGGCGCTGCCGGCTTCAGTTGTTTTCTCGCAAGAAACGCAGCCGAAGACCGACGTCCCCAAGGCTGAGGCCCCGCCGGTCGATCCGGCCGAGACAATCACCGTCGCCGATCTCGAAGCCCGGATCAAGCAGGTCGAAGAATCGACCGATCTCGACGCGGACGCGAAGAAAAAGGTCGTCGAACATTTTCGAAACGCGATCGCACAACTGCAGCGGACGGAACTGCTCCACAAGCAGGCTGACGAGCTTCAGGCCGCGGTGACCGACATTCCGGAGCGCGTCAAGACCATTCGCTCCGACACCGAGGCCCTCCACAAGGAACCGGAAAAACCAGCCGACGCGCCGTTGCCCGAACTGGAGCAACAACTCGCGACGAAGAGTCTCAGTTTACAGGAATTGAGATCAAAACAGACGCAACTGGAGACTGAGCCTGCCACACGCGCGGCTCGGCGCAAGGAAATCCGCGAGAAGCTGATGAAGATTTCCGCCGAATGGGAGGAGGTCAAACAGAAGCTCAAGGCGCCTTCCCCCGAAAACGAATTGCCGCTGTTGACGCAGGCGCAACATGCCGACCTTTTGACCCGCCGCGAAATGTTCGAACAGGAGTCGATCGCGGGGCAGCTGGAACTGACCAGGTACGATACGGAGGACGCCGCCGACTGGCTCACCCAAAAGCGGGATCTGTTGGTGAGCCAGATCAAGAAAACGCAGGCGGAGATCGATCTGCTCCAAACCGCCGTTCAGGTCAAACGCGAGCTCGAAACGCAGGAAGCGGTCAACAAAGCGCAGCTCGAAGCCATCCGCGCGTTGCCTTTGCTCAGGCCTTATGCCGAGGAAAACCAGCATCTCGCCGAAGAGGCACAATCGCTCAACGAGAAGAACCTCAAGATCGAGGCCGACCGTCAGCAGGCTCGGCAGCGCGTCGATCGCTTGCGACAGCAATTCACCCAGACGAAACAGAAGGTCGACGCCGTCGGTCTGACGGGGGCCATCGGCTTGTTGCTGCGGAAGGAACGCAATGAACTGCCGAACGTCAGCCTCGCCGAAAACAGCATCGCCGAGCGACGGCAGATCATCGATGACACGGAATTTGCCAGGCTGGAATACACCGACCAGCGCAATCAACTGTCCGACCTCGATCCGAAGATCGAAGAAATTCTCGCTTCCGCGCAAGCGAACGGCGACGAGACCGCGCGAAAGCGGCTCGCAAACGCCGCGAGGAAGGTGCTGGAAAGTCAGCGGGCGACGCTCGACTTGTTGTTGCGGCATTATAAAGCGTACTTCACGTCGCTCGTGGAACTCGATACGACCGAGCAAGAACTGGTGAAGCTGGCGACCGACTACCGCATGTATATCGATGAGCGAGTCTTGTGGATTCGCAGCGCCAAACCGCTCTACGCCGACTTCGAACTCGATCAAAGCGACCTGAAATGGCTGCGGTATCAATCGTGGATGCATATCGCGCAACTGTTGCTGGCCGATGTGATGTCCGCGCCGGTCATTTATCTCTCGGCGCTGCTGATGTTCGCGGCGCTCATGCACGTGGGACGGCAGTTTCGCCGCGATCTTGCCGATCTGGCGGAGATCGCCGAACGGGGATCGTGCATCGTGTTTCTGCCGACGTTTCACGGCATGATACTGACGCTGGTCATTTCGCTGCCCGCTCCGGGATTGTTGTTCTTTCTGAGTTGGCGGCTGAGCGCATTGCCGGAAAAGGATGAACTGGTTCAAGGCCTGAGTTCAGGTTTCTTCGTCATCGCGCTCGTATTCGCCTTGAGCGAACTGGTCCGGCAAATGTGCCGGCCGCGCGGTTTGGCCGAGGCCCATTTCGACTGGCCCGCTTCGGTCTGCGCGGACATCCGCAAAACTTTGCCGAAGCTGCTCTCGTTGATTTTGCCCTTAGTGCTGGTCATCCATGCCCTGCAAACCGCCGATCCGCTGCACGGACAGGACGTGGTCGAACGCGTCGCCTTCATGTTGGGGACGGTGATTATCGCAGCGTTCGTGTACCGGTTATTGCAACCCGAAGGGACCATGTTCCGCGAATACCGCGCGCTCTATCCGGAGGGGTGGATCGATCGGCTGGGTTCGTTTTGGGCATGGCTGGGGGTCGGCAGTCTGCTGATCATCGCCGGCTTGAGCTTTTTCGGTTATCACTATACCGCCCGGCAGGTCGCATTCAAACTCTCGGTTTCATTCGAATTGCTCGTCGTGCTCTTCCTTTTGCGATCGGCGATTTTCCGGGCGATTCTCATTATGGGTCGGCGGGTGAGCATCAACGAATCGCGTCGGCGCGCCATCAACGCCGCGCAAGAGTCGCAGCAGTCCAACGTGGCGGGGCTCACGCCGCACAAAATCGCGCCGGAAATGACCCAGCGGTTCGACGTCAGCACGAACATCGCCCAGTTCAAGCGCATCGTCCTCATCGTGTTGTTGACATGTCAACTGATTGGCTTGTGGTTTATCTGGAGCGAAGTCTTCCCCGCGATTAAACAACTCGACCGCTGGTCGATCGGCTCGACCTCGGTGACCGTCACGGAGCAGGTTGTGAACGAAGACGGGACGACCAGCACCAAGCCCGAAGAGCGCATCGAATTGGTGACGGTCGTCGATCTGGGGATGGCGATTCTGGCGGCGATTGTGACGTTCGTCGCTGCGCACAACATCCCGGGCATACTGGAAATGGCGTTGTTGCAGCGGCTGCCGCTGGACAATTCGATTCGTTATGCGATCACGACGTTGTCCCGCTATATCATCGTCATCTTAGGGATTATCTTCGGCTTCAATCTGATCGGTCTGGGATGGTCGCAAGTGCAGTGGCTGGTGACTGCGTTGACGTTTGGATTGGCCTTCGGCCTGCAGGAGATCTTCGCCAATTTCGTTGCGGGCATTATTCTGCTCTTCGAGCGGCCGATCCGCATCGGCGACATCGTCAGCGTGGAAGGGGTCGACGGCGTGGTCACCCGCATTCGTATGCGGGCGACGACCATTGCCAATTGGGATCGCAAAGAATACATCGTGCCGAATAAAGATCTCATCACCGGCCGATTGATGAACTGGACGCTCTCCGATCAGATCAATCGGGTCGTGATCAACGTCGGCATCGCGTACGGCTCCGACGCGTCGACGGCAACCGAACTGCTGTTGAAAACGGCAAAAGAACATCCGCTGATACTGACCGATCCGCCTCCGCTGGCAACGTTCGAAGGTTTCGGCGACAATTCTCTGAACCTGGTGCTGCGCTGCTTCCTGCCGAATTTGAACAACCGGCTGCTGGCGACCGACGAATTGCACAAGGCCATCTATAAAGCATTCGCCGAAGCCGGCATCGAGATTTCGTTCCCGCAGCGCGACATTCACATCCGGTCGCTGCCGCCGGGGTTCGGGGAGATGCCGGGGAAGTCGTGAGCTGATCGTCACAAGCGCCTATCTGGAGCGAATCGCATGTCACAAGAAAACCCTCAACAACAGACAAAGTTCCGCTGGCGGATGGTCGGCATTCTGCTCTGCAGCATCTTTGGTGTTATGGGCGTGATCTTCGCACTGGGATCGATGGTCGCCATGGCCTATGTCAACATGAAATACGGGTGGGTCGAATACTCTCATGGCCGAAACGAAACCCGCGACCAGGTCGCTATAACCGCGACAAACATTGCGCGCTCCGTAATCTATTTGCTGGCCGGGGTCGCATTCTTGATTGCTGCCCGGCAATGGCATCATCAGCGAAAACGTCGCGGTTCGATTTGGACGGCGATCGGGTTCGGCTTAATGGGCGTCGCCAATGCGCTTAATCCCCCGCCTTGATTTTGCCGGCGACGTGCTGCTCGCCCGAGATGCCGTTTTCGCCGCCATGGCTGATATTTCCGTCGATTTTCGATAGGCTGTCGTCAGTATTATTACACCCGCACAGATCTTATTGAGAACTCAATCATGAACCCGACATCATCCACTGCACGTTCTTCTTCATCACAATCAAATGTCGCATCATCCGACCAGACTCGCAGCGGCGTGCAGACGCTGTACGTCAACGAGTTAACCGACGCCGTGCTCGATCCGTCGCGGCCGATGCTCGGGCCGGTGCAGGATGGCGGGTACATCGTCGCCAACACCGCCCCCGGCTGCTGGGGGCCGATGATCACGCCCGAACTTCGCGGCGGACACGAAGTGACCAAACCGGTCGCCGTCGCCGGGGCGGAAGTCGGCGACGCAATCGTCATCCGCATTAAAGAAATCACCGTCACGTCGAAAGCAACGGCTTCGGGGACCGACCTTCCGCTCGAAGGGCGGTTTCTGGGCGACCCGTTCGTCGCGGCGAAATGTCCCCAGTGCGGCGCGATGAATCCCCCCACGAAACGCGACGGCATCGGCAAGACATCGATCCGCTGCGCGAACTGCGGGGCCGACGCGACGCCGTTTCACATCAGTCACGGTTACACCATCGTCTTCGACGAGCAGCACACGATGGGGGTCACCGTCGATCAGACCGCCTCCGAGACCATCGCCCGCGACGCGGCACATTTTGCAGCGCTGCCGGAGAATTCGATTCAGAACCCGATCCTCGCATTCGCACCGCACGATCTCGTCGGCGTGCCGGCGCGGCTGCGGCCGTTTCTGGGCCAACTCGGCACCACACCGGGCGTGGCGATGCCCGATTCGCACAACGCCGGCGATTTCGGGATGTTCCTTATCGGCGCACCGCATGAGCTTGCCTTGACGGTGGAGCAACTCGGACAGCGGACCGACGGCCACATGGACGTCGACGCCGTCCGCGCCGGCGCGATCATTATCTGCCCGGTCAAAACGCCCGGCGGGGGCGTCTACATGGGCGATATGCACGCCATGCAGGGAGACGGTGAGATCGCCGGTCATACGTGCGACGTCGCCGGGCTCGTCACGCTGCAGGTGCATCTGCTGAAAGGGCTCGGCATCGACGGACCGATTCTGTTCCCGGTCGTCGAGGATCTGCCCTATCTGGCGAAACCGTTCACCGCGGATGAAAAATCGCGAGCGAGACAGGTCGCCCGTCAGCAGGGATTAAGCGACATTGAAGAGACGTTGCCAATTTCCGTCATCGGCACTGGCGGCAATTTGAACGTCGCCACCGACAACGGCCTCGTCCGCGCCACAAAGCTGCTCAGCATGACCGTTCCCGAAGTCCGCAACCGCGCGACGATCGCCGGCGGCATCGAAATCGGCCGGCATCCCGGCGTCGTGCAAGTGACGTTTCACGCGCCGGTGGAGAAGCTGAAGCAGTGCGGATTGCTCAAGTATGCGTTGGAGCAATACGAATCGTAGGGCTGCCCGCGGCAATCACACACCGGCGATAAACCGGATACCGCTTAATAGTTCGCGAATCTTATACCTCACGCGGCCAGGAGTGATACGTCTTCAAATCGCTGGAAATTGAGCGT
>JBBECD010000049.1:0-6949 GCA_040881995.1 Planctomycetaceae bacterium | reverse complement strand
ACTCCCAAGTTCCCACCATAGAGTCGATCGTTGCGATCCTTTCGTGGTCCGGAGATCCAGAATTCATCACCCGTTATGATGTCGCAATAATTCGACTTGAATCCGTATCCTTTCAGGCTCTGAAACACACGTTCCTTGTAGTAAAGAGTTTTCATCGTTCGCGAAAAATAGACACGTCCGATGCGCGCGTCGCCTTCGAGGCCTTGGCTTTTATTTTCGAGGTACATTATTCGTGACTTAAGATTTGATCGCAATGGTTGTTGGCACGAATCCTCATCAGCTTGCCGATCCGAAACCTCCAACGATTCCAGTTTTTCCGCGATTTGATATCTATCAAACCCGCGCCGTACGAGTTCCTCATGGATCTCATTCCTGGTCGACCGTCCCATTTTCCTAGTTTTCTTAAACCCTTCATGTTCGACCGCGACTAATTCGGCAAGCAGGGCCAATAATTGGTCGTCTGTCTTGCTTTTCAGATTGGAGTATTTTGAATTTGCCATTTTGGCACCCCTCACGGTAATCCGCACGCTACTTCTTTAGCCCTTCAACGATCTCAACATCAAACCCCGGACGAAAATCCTTCGGCTCGGGGGTCTCTTTATTCAAAATCTTCCACGAATCGCCCATCTCGCGGAACGCCTTGAAATCCTGCGGGGCATATGGCGTTTCCAGAAACGGCGTGGCAATCTTCACGCCCCCCTGGATGTACGATTCCATCGACGCGGTCAAGATGCCGGACGTGAGAACTGTTCTCGCCGTCGGATATGGCTCTTCGCCTGTGATGAAAAGATGCTGGATCGCATGCGACAGCGCCTTGAACAAATTGCGGTTCCCCCACGGACCGTTGTAGTAGCGGAACGCCTGCGGCGACGATTCTCCCTTGAGTTTGAACGCCGCGTTCCAGCGGTTCCCGTTCGAGCCGATCCGCAGTACCGCCGCCTTGAAGCCGTCGGCGTAATCGAGCAACAGCGCGTACGGTTCGGCGGCGGGGGATAACTCGCCCGAGCTGTCACCATCGACGGACCGGAAGATATCGACTTCGCGGCCCAACTCCGCACGCATCGCAGCATCGATCAATTCTGGCGAGAGGCGACCCGATTCGATGGCGTCGCGCAGATATCGGCCTTGAACGACCTGCACGCTGCTCAATCCCGACTCGCCCCCCTTGCGTCCTTCGACCAGCGATTGCAGGATTTCAAGCCCGTGAAAGTCGTACGATTCGAGTCCGCCTCCATGAATGGTGACAGCCTCTTGAATTTCGGCATTGGCGGGAATCTCCGTGACCGGAATTCGCTGCGCCAGCGGGACCGAACTCCCCCCCATCATCGGCATGCCGAGTTGCTTTGCCGTCGCGGCCATTTCGGAAATCCAGTCCCAACGATACGAGAAATGTTTATCGCTGAAATACGGCACTACGCGGCCGGACCGCTGCATCACCGCAACCGCTTCGTCGAAGAATCGCTTGCGCGGATACATATGCTGCAGCCGCGGATTGAAAGGATAATCGCCATGCTCGCCGATCGCGAGCACGGCGTCGACGGCAAGCGTGTCGCCGCCGAGACACAGAGCCCCTTCGATACTGTCGTAGAGCGGCACATCGAATTTCGCGCGGGCCTCGTCGAGCATGTCCCCTTCGCCCGACCGCTGATCGGCGTAGAACGAAACGACGTCGACGCCGGGATCGACGAGCTCGCCGTTAAAGAGATACGGGTCGCGAAAGTTTTCGAGGAAGTCGTACGCATGACTGCGAAACCGCATCACGGTGAAAATCGCAGCGATTTGGGGTCGGTTGTTGGGCATGGCGTGGTTCCTTTCGTCTATGTCATTTCACCGCGTTCCCAAGCGGGAGCTTGGGAACGCACGTCTTCGAAGCTCCGCTGCGCAGAGCCTTCGCGTCGCGGCTAACCTGTGGATGACCTCAAGCGGTCTTCGAGATCCTCGATGCCAAGTTGTTCCATCCGGCGATACAAACGGGGTCGGGTGATACCGAGCGCGTCGGCCGCTTTGCTTTTGTTGAAATGCGATTGTTCGAGCGCGAGCTGAATCTGTTCGGTCTCGATGCGCGTGAGCAGCGCTTCGAGGTTTTCGACTTTGTTGGGGACGATCGCCGGACCGAGGCTCTGGGCGTCGACTCCCGATCGAAATCGCAACGGCAGATCGGCGAGCGCGATCAGCGAACCGGTCGCCGACTCGCGGGCGGCATTGATCACCTGCGACAATTCATCGAGATTTCCCGGCCAGTTGTATTCGCGAAACTGCGTCCAGACGTCGGCGGCGAACCCGGTCAATTGTTTCTCAGCCCCTTTATTTTCCATTTCCAGAAAATGCTGGCTCAACAGTTCGAGATCATCTTTGCGACGGCGCAGCGGCGGAAGCTGAATCACCAGCGGCGTCAGCAGCAGATAAAATGATTCGAGGAACGCGTCGTCGTTCACGCAGCGCGTCAGATCGTGCGTGCCGGCCGACATTAAACGCAGATCGTGCGCGAGCGCCGCCCCGTTTGGCCGATACGCTTCCACAATTTCTTGCTGCACGTCGCGCGGGGTGTCTTCGACGTTCATCAGGTATACCGTCCCCGGATGCAGCGCCGACGACGGATCGCTCTCGCGGGCATCGTCGGCGAGCAGGCGGCGAAACGTCTGCTTCAATTCGCGAACCGGAATCTGCCGGCAATCGAGCGGCACGAACGCCCGCTTCTTCGGGTCCGACTCGTAATGAATCGTGCGGGCCAGATGCTCCTTGCCGGTCCCCGGTTCGCCGGTGAAATGCACCGCCGAGCGGACGGACTTCGCCAATGGCATCTGCGTGAGCACGCGCTGCATGGCCTGACAATTCGCCACACACGCCGAGACGCCGAACCGCTGCCGCAATTGCAGCCGCAACGACGCCAGTTCCGCGTGCCATTTTTGAGCGGGAGAAACAGCGGCGGCCGAGTGCGGCGACTTGAGCGGCGAGACCACGATCAGAATCAACTCGACGTGCTGATCCTGTTCGAGCGGGAAAAAATGGACCAGACGCGGCAACGGCTGTCCCTTTTTCGGGATCAGATAAATCGGCACGTTCAAAGGCTGACCGGCCAGCACTTCCGCCGGCGGACAGAGTCCCGAGAGCAGCGATTCGACCTGCCCCGGAGCGGCGTCGCTGCGAAACTCGCAGACATTCCCCACGACGTCATCCGCCGACCAGCCGGTCAGCCGTTCGCAACCGGCGTTGAACAACACCACTTTGCAGGCCGCGTTCAACAGGCAAACCGGGCTTGTCGAAGAGACAAGCCGAACGTCCCAGCTCGATCGTTTCCGCGGTCTGCCCATGCTTCCGTCAGTATGCGTGCGAGGTGTTGGAGATTGAATTTGTCGAGAACGTTATATTACCACAGTTGAAGACCCGGAGACATGGAGACGGGGAGACAAAATGGTTAGCCGCGACGCGGAGGCTTTGCGGAGCGGAGCGCTTCGCAATTTCACCGATTAAAACCGAGCGCCAGCCGATAACTGAAAAACGCGCCGAGGGCGAGCATGATCAGCGTGAGCGGCTTGAGGTCGTGCAGATGCGTGATGAAAAACACGAAACTGCCATCAGCCTTGAACGGGGCAAAACGCCATTCGGTGACGATCCCCAGCAGCAGTCCGGCGACGCCGCAGGCAATGGCAAGGGGAACAATCCGCTGCCGCGCCGCGAGCCCGGCTCCAAGTCCCAAGAGCGCGGCGGGAACAATCAACGCATAGAACCCCTGCCGCACGATCCAGAAGAAGGCGAAATAGCCGAGGGCTCCGCCAACAACGGCACCGATGACGCCGAGAAGAATGTTTTGCGAGCGAGCCGGTGCGTTCATGAGGATGTGCCCGTCAGATGTAGGGTGGTGTCGAGCGGCGCTTTGGCCGCGCTGACCCACCGCTGCGGTCAATAACGAATGTCGAAATCCGAATGTCGAATCAATGACGAAGCCCGAATGACTGAATGACAAATGCTTCGACATTCGACATTCAAAAAAGCGCTCCGCTGCGGAGACCCTCCGCGTCGCGGCTAAACGAAGAAAAGTATTTCTGACTCTTGTCTCTCGACTCTTGACTTCACTCACGCTTTGCGTTCGGCGAGCAGCCAGATCGCCATGTTGAAGTAAATCAGCACGCCCAACAGGTCGCTCAGCGAAGCGATGAGGGGGTTGGACATCAGGGCGGGGTCCATGCCCAGGCGGCGGAAGATCAGCGGGAACATCAGGCCGTTGATGCTGCCGAGCACGACCACCAGAAAGACCGTCAGCGCGAGGACCGCGGCTTCCGACCAGGTGAGGAACATCAAGCTGCCCAAAAAGGCCAGCAGCATGATCGCGCTCCCCAAAATCGTCGCGGTCAGGAATTCGCGCTTCGCCAGACGATATAAATCGGTCCGCTGCAAATCCTCGACGGCGATGGCGCGAATGATGAGCGTCGCCGATTGCGTCCCGGCGTTCCCGCCGCTCGCCAGAACCAGCGGCAAGAACGAAATCATCCAGACGAACGACGTCGAGACCGACTGATAATGATTGAGCACGCCGGCGGTCATCAGCGCGGCGCCCAACAGGGCCACCAGCCAGATGCCGCGGTTCCAACTGATCGTGAGGACCGGCAGCGTGAGGTAACTCCCCTGCATCGGCTGCACGGCGCCGGCGCGGTAGGCGTCTTCCTGGGCCTCTTCCTGCAGCACGTCGATGACGTCGTCGTGCGTGACGATGCCGACCAGACGATTCTGATTATCGACGACCGGAATGGCGATGAAGTCGAACCGCGCCAGTTCGTGCGCGACCGATTCCTGATCGTCGTCGACGCGCACCGAAATCACGTCGCGGTTCATGATGTTGCCGAGCGGCGTATTCGGCTTGGCGAGAATCAGTTCGCGCAGCGAGATGATGCCGCGCAAGCGGCGTCCTTCATCCAAGATATAAACGTAATAAATCGTTTCGCTGTCGGGGGCCTGATGCCGGAGTTGTTCGAGTGCCTCGCTGGCGGTTAAAGCTTCGGTCAGCGACGCGTAATCGGTCGTCATAATCGAGCCGGCGCTGTTCTCGGGGTAAGAGAGCAGTTTGCGGATGTCGGTCCGCTCGGCATGGGCCATCAACGGCAGCAGATTATCGACGCGATCGGGGTCCAGCTTCGAGAGAATGTCGACCCGTTCGTCGGCCGACATCGCCTCGATGAGCTTCGAAAGATCTTTTCGATCGAGCACGTCGACCAGCATCATCTGTTGCGACTGGTCGAGAAATTCGAAGATTTCGGCCTGTCGGCGGACGTCGCAATTCGACAGCACCCGCCAGGCCTCGCGGCTGTCGAGTTCTTCGAGGACTTCGGCACTGACGGCGGGATGCAGCGCTGCACAAAACTCCTTGAGACCGGCTTCATCATTCTCCAAGAGCATGACGCGCAGGTCGGGCAGCAGCAAACTGCGATACATCGAATTCTGATGCACGGCACATGTACTCGTTGCGGGGAGGTCAACCGACCCATCGAACGATCAACGCTTCGAGAACTGGAAGCTTTTGCGCGCCTTCTTGAAGCCGAACTTCTTGCGTTCGACCATACGGCTGTCTCGGGAGAGATAACCGCCGCCGCGCAAGATTTCGTGCAAGCTGGGATTAAGCACTTCGAGGGCGCGCGCCATGCCGAGAACAATCGCCCCGCTCTGGCCGGTCGATCCGCCGCCGTCCACGCGCACCCAGATATCGTACTTTCCGACATTATTGGTATCGCGCAGCGGGGCTTCAATTGTCAGGCGATAGCGTTCGACCGGAAAATAATCGGCCAATTCGCGGCCGTTGATCGTGAACTTTCCCGACCCGGGGCGAATCCGCACGCGGGCCACCGACGTCTTCCGACGGCCCGTTCCCATCGCGATTCCGAACTTATCGAGCTTGCCGCGCAGAATTCTCGGCTCGTGAGCCGGAGTCGCTTCGTCTCCGGCCGCGGTTCCGCTGCCGAGCGTCAATTCGGGCATGGCGGGAGCGGCAGGAGTCGGCTCGGATTCCGTCGCCGCCGGTTCGGGCATCGCGGGAGTCGGTTCGGTTTCGGGCGTCTGATCGTTATCGAGGGTCTGGTTTTCCATAAAATCTTGTCTTATTGCCTGGACTGATTAAATCTTGGTTTGTGGAAATGTATTCGATTATGGGAGCCAGCATTCCGGCATCGGCTGAGGATTTTGCGCCTGATGCGGATGAGACGTCCCGGTGTAGATCTTCAATCGCTTCAACATCCTGGCCTGCAACTTGTTCTTGGGAAGCATCCGGCGGACCGCTTCGCTCAAGATCATTTCGGGCTTGCGTTCCAGCAACTGGGCCGCCGTCGTGATTTTCAAACCCCCCGGATAACCGCTGAACCGCTGATATTCTTTGCGGAGCATTTTGCCGGTGAAATTGGGATTGGTCGGGTGAGGCAACGTTCGGCCCGACATCCGAATCTTGTCGGCGTTGAGTACGATAACACAGTCGCCGCCATCGACGTGGGGCGTGTAGGTCGGTTTGTGTTTACCCATCAGCACGGTGGCGATACAGGTCGCCAGCCGGCCGACGATTTGCGCTTCGGCGTCGACCACAAACCACTCGGGTTGCACGTCAGCCGCTTTGGTCATGTAAGATCGCACGGTTGTTGTCGCTGCCACGGTCGTCATCCCATCATCAAAATCGGCACCACATCGAGGGACGCTTCCGCCAAACAGGCAGCGGAGTTTCCACTTGAACCATCGATGCAAGATGTTTTTATTATTATACTTACAATGATTTCTTCACGAGAGTTTTTCGCCGATGGACACCGGCAAGTCGAGACAATCCCAGTCCGACGCGCTCGCGAGAACAAGGCAGGATAACGATTTTCATCTCCGGTATCAATGGCACCGGGGAAAAAAGTCGAGGGTCGAGAGTCAAGAGTCTTTATTTGGGGGTCTGACCAAATTTTCTGGCACGCTTATGTCTTTGTTGGCTTGA
>JBBECD010000048.1:0-7006 GCA_040881995.1 Planctomycetaceae bacterium | reverse complement strand
CTCAAATCAACAATCCAAGCCAACCCCACTTTTTAAGCCTGACACAGCACTAGGGTGCTTTTTTGCGCACTGTCTCATGAATAACTCCCTCGCTTGCGCTTCGGATTACAATAAAGGCAAACGAATTTCCTTAAAATCGACTGAGGACGATACATGCAAAACGCCGAAATCGCCCGCTGCTTTACGGAATATGCCGATCTGCTCGAAATCGATGGGGCCAATCCGTTTCGCGTGCGGGCCTATCGCAACGCCGCGCGAACGATCGAAGATCATACCGGTTCGATTGCCGACATCGTGCGAGACGCTCCCGACACGCTCGACGACTTGCCGGGCATCGGCAAGGATCTCGCAGAGAAAATCGTTGCCGTCGTGGAAACGGGACAATTCACCGCACTCGCCGACATCCGCTTGAAAGTCCCCGTCGGCGTGCGCGAGATGTTGAAGTTGCCCGGCATCGGGCCGAAAAAAGTCGCGGCGTTGTTTCACGACCTGGGGCTGACGACATTGGAAATGCTCAAGACCGCGGCGGAGGCGGGAAAGGTCGCCGAACTCAAAGGCTTCGGCAAGAAAACCGCACAGACAATTCTCGACGGGCTGACGCATATCGAACAAGCGGGACAGCGCTTGCTATTGGCCGAAGCCAAGTTGGCGGCGGATGAAATTCTCGCCGACCTGATGAAACTCAAAGACGTCGATCGCGGGGAAGTCGCCGGAAGTTGCCGTCGCCGTAAAGAGACCGTCGGCGACCTCGACGTGCTGGTGACCGCCGCCGCGTCAGAGACGGTGATGGATGCATTGGCCGCGCATCGGCTGGTCGACAAAGTGCTTGCCCGCGGTCCCACGAAACAACGGGTGCGGCTGCGCATCGGCATCGAGATGGATCTCCGCGTCGTCCCCGATGAATCGTACGGAGCGGCCTTGCAATACTTCACCGGTTCCAAAGAGCACAACATCGTCATCCGTCGACGGGCGCAGGAACGCGGCTTGAAGGTCAACGAATATGGCGTGTTTCGCGACGATGATTACATCTGCGGCAAGGACGAATCCGAAGTGTACGCCGCCGTCGAACTGCCGTGGATTCCGCCCGAACTCCGCGAAAACCGCGGAGAGATTGAACGCGCCGAGCAAGGCCGGCTGCCGCAACTCATCGACGTTGCCGATCTCAAGGGTGACCTGCACATGCACACGACGGCGACCGATGGCGTCGCGACCATCCGCGAAATGGCCGAGGCCGCCAGGGCGAAGGGGTATCAGTACATCGCCATCACCGACCACTCGCAGCGGGTGAGCATGGCGAACGGCCTCAACGCCGAGCGGCTGCGAAAACATTGGCAAGAGATCGATAAAGTCCGCGGGCAGGTCTCGGGAATCGAGATCCTCTGCGGCATCGAATGCGACATCCTCGAAGATGCCACGATGGATCTCGCCGACGACGTGCTCAGTGAAGCCGACTGGGTGATCGCCGTGCTGCATTACGGTCTGAAGCAGCCGGCGGAAAAAATTCACGAGCGACTGATGACGGCGATCCGAAATCCGTACGTGAATATCATCGGACATCCGACCGGCCGTTTGCTGGGGAAACGCCCCGGAGCGGCGGTCCGTTTCAACGAAATCTTCCGCGCGGCGAAGGATCACGGGGTGATGATGGAAATCAACGCTCATCCGCAACGGTTGGATTTAGACGACATCCAGGCCGCCGCCGCCCGCGATGCGGGGATACCGATCGTCATCAGCACCGATGCGCACAGCACGCAGGGGCTGGAAATGATGCCCTGGGGCATCTACCAGGCCCGCCGTGCCGGGTTAGAAGCCAAAGACGTCGCCAACACGAAAACTTGGGCCCAGTTCAAGAAATTGCTGAGGAAGTAGTTCGGGGGTTGGGGGTTGTGTTAGCTGCCTGCCCGGTTAGCCGCGACGCAAAGGCTTTGCGCCGCGGAGCGATAGCTTTCGCCGGATGATTCGCCATTCGCGAGTCGACACGCAAAAGCTAGCGCTCCGCGTTGCGTCGCGGCTAACCGTTCATCTTGCATTCGGCCCGCCGTTTGCTCATGATGTGAGTGTCGTTATGCGCAAAAGAGAGAATTGTCACCAATCGGCGTTTCTGTCGACTTTACAGAAAGAGATCCACGATGCAGACATATGAAATCTTCCGTCGTTGTTTGTTCCTGACGATGGCCGTTTATCTGGCCACGGTGGTCGTACAAGCGGATGATGAAAAGAAAAACGAAGCGAAGCCGGCGACGATGGAGGTGAAAATCAAGGATCTTGAACTTATCGTGCCGAAATCGTGGGAGAAGCAAGAGCCAACGAGTAAGATCGCGACAGCGCAGTTCGGCATTCCGGCTGCAAAGGACGATGAAACCGGTGCCGTTCTAGTGATTTCGGTAATCAAAGGGGGCGGCGGCGGAGTGGATATGAATATTCCCCGCTGGCTCGGCGAATTCAGCGGAGAGGGACGATCGATCAAAGTGAAAACGGCCAAAGCGGAACAAGGGGAATATGCCATCGTCGATCTCCAGGGAACGCATATCGGATCGACGTTCGCCCGCCGTCAGGTTCCCTTGGAAGACGCTCGCATGTTGGTGGTGGTCATGGTCAATAACGATGAAGGCTATTTTTTGAAATTAACCGGGTCTAAGAAAACGGTCGACGAAGCCGAAGAAGCATTTCGCGCCTCGTTCGGCGGTGATGCCGAAGCCGAGAAAGATTACGAATTCTGAGCGTCGCGTATTCGACGTGACACCCCAAAAAATCAAGCCGGAGAAGTGCGAACACTTCTCCGGCTTTTTTTTCGTCGATCAGACGGTGTCGGCTTTCCGTCTGACCGGAATTTCAATCACTCGATCGGTCTGCGTGCAGGTAACGCCGCGCGAGGCGATTCGCACGCAGAAAATCGTGTCGCTATTCGTCATTAAACAATCAGGCGGCGGCAGGAGCCGGAGCCGCTTCTTCGGGAACCGGGGCCGGCGTCGGTGCTTCGTCGGACGGCGCAGCTTCATGCGTCGTGGCGGTGTTGCAGCAGCGATCGCGCTTCTGGCGGCAAGGATTGGCCTGACGGCAGCAGCCACGACCACCACGGCGGGCGGCACTGGCTTCATCGATCGAACTGATCAGCATCACGGCGGACGCCAAAACAACGAGAGCTAACTTCTTCATGTGTCATCTCCAAAATTCAAGGTTTTGAAACTTACGGCAATCGATTCCCGCCGACGTCAAACTGATCCATGCGGTCCAGACAGCCGACCTCTCGTTTCTGCCGGAGGATGACCTCGGCGGAATCGATGCACCCATCTCTATACGACGAGACGCAATGTTGAAGATATGAAGAGAGGTTATCAAGGCAAAACGTGCCGATTGTTTTGACTTTGCGGAAAAATATCGTTGCAACGGGGCTGTTTTACTCAGAAAAGCCATCGCGAATTGCGCATTTTAACATTTGCCGACCGCCTATTTCGGGTAATCCCGCAGAAAATCGTCCTCCGAGATGACCGGAATCCCCAATGATTGTGCCTTGTCGAGCTTGCTGCCGGCTTTTTCACCGGCGATCACAAAATCGGTTTTCTTCGAAACGCTGCTCGCTGCGCGACCGCCTAACTCGTGGATCAACGCCTCGATTTCTTCGCGTTGAAAGCGAACCATTTTCCCCGTGACGACGACCGTCTTGCCTGCAAGCGGGCCGCTCGACGACGCAGCGCCGGCGGTGTCTCTCGCCGTCATCGCGACCGGTTCGCCCATCGCAAGACCGAGCGACTTCAATTCGCCGACGAGCTGCGTCCCGAACGGACTGTGAAAAAATTCATAGATCGACGTGGCAATGATCGGTCCGATCTCATCGAGCGCCGCGAGATCGTCGGCCGACTGCCGCGAGATCTCGTCCATCGTTCCGAAGCGATCGGTCAATACCTGAGACGTTCGCCGGCCGACGTGCCGGATGTTGAGCCCGGTGAGCAGTTGCCACAACGGCCGCGACTTCGACGCTTCGATTCCCTCCAGCAGGTTTTCCAGCGATTTCTCTCCCATCCGCTCGAGCGCGAGGAGTTCTTCGCGGCGGCCGGCGAGCCGATAGACGTCGGGCAGACTTTTGATCAAACCCGCGTCGACGAGTTGTTCGATGAGTTTGATTCCCAATCCTTCGATGTCCATCGCCTGCCGCGAGGCAAAAAAGCGAATCCATTCCCGCAGCCGCGCGGGACAGTTCGGATTGAGGCAGCGGATGTAAACGCCTTCGGGATCCTGCGCGACGGGCGAATGACATTCGGGACACTTGTCGGGAAATACAAAATCCAATTCGGTCCCGTCGCGCAGATGTTCTTCGACGCGGACGACGTGCGGAATGATCTTCCCCGCTTTTTCGACGACGACCGTGTCGCCGATTTTGATTCCCAGCCGTTGCATCTCATCGCGATTGTGCAGACTGGCCCGCGCGACCGTCGTCCCGGCGATCTGCACCGGCTGCAAATGAGCGACGGGGGTGAGCGTTCCCGTCTTGCCGACCTGCACGGCGATGTCCAAAACTTTCGTGAGCCCTTCGTACTTTTCCCATTTGAAAGCGATTAACCAGCGGGGACTCTTGCTCGTCGCGCCGGCCCGTTCGCGCTGTTCGAAACGATTGGCTTTGAACACCAGACCGTCGACTTCGAAATCGAGGGCGTGCAGTTGATCCATCATTTCCTGGGCGATCTCGCGTGCCGTTTTCATATCAGGCGCCCAGCGGACGTCGGGTGTCGTCGGTATGCCGAACCCGCGGACCGCCGCGAGAAACTCCATGTGCGTCCGATAGCCGGCCCCTTCGCTGTAACCGGGGCCGTGAGCATAAAACCGCACGCGACGAGCCGCGCACAAACGGGGATCGAGCAGTTTGAGTGCACCCGCCGTCGTGTTGCGCGAATTGGCGAACTCCTGCGCACCGCGGGCCGCCTGTTCGGCTCGAAGGTGCGCGAAATCGGCATTGCCGATGTACGCCTCCCCTCGGATTTCGAGCACGGGAGGAAATTTCTCGCCCCGTAACGCCAGCGGCACGCCGCCGATCGTGCGGGCGTTATGCGTGATATCATCCCCGCGCCGGCCGTCGCCGCGCGTGATCCCCTGCATCAACACGCCGTTCTCATAAATCAGCGACAACGCCACGCCGTCGATTTTGTATTCGACGGTATATTCGACCGCTTCGGTTCCCAGCAGTTTGCACAACCGGCGATCGAATTCGGTCAGCTCTTCGTCGTTGTAGATGTTGTCGATCGACATCATGGGCTGTCGATGTTCCACCGTAACAAAGGACTTGATCGGCTCGCCGCCGACTTTGTGCGTCGGGCTGTCGGGGCTGTCGTATTCCGGATGCTGCACTTCGAGTTCGTGCAGCCGTTTGAGCAGCCGGTCGAACTCGAGGTCGGTAATCTCGGGATTCGCCTCGACGTAATACAAATAATTATGCCGGTTGAGTTGGTTGCGGAGTTTTTCAATTTCCGCGGCAATGGATGGCGTCATGAGTGCTTCCGGAAGTCTGATGGTGATGCACGAAGCGGTCTGGGGAGTGACATGAATTTGCCGTGCACATTATTCCACTCCGTTCGCCGAATCGCAACCGAAAACCGCACTCGCTGAAGGGAGCGGCGCGGACTTAATCGACCGGAGGCCCCGGCGGCAATTCGCAGGACGAATCGGCGTTTTCCGTCGCGTTGCCCTCGGCCTGTTTGAGCCGTGCTTCGAGTTGCGACCACGCTTGCCGATTTCGTTGGTTATCGACTCCCAACGCGAGAATCCCCGCGACCATCGAAGTCATGAAGAACACGCCGATCGGCCACATGCCGTATTGGGCGAACCAGCGCGCGACCGGCGACGGCGAATCGCCCAGCAGCGACACCATCCAGACGAGCGTGAAAAACACAAACAGCCCCGTCGACGGAATCAGCAGGCGAAAACAAATATTGAGAGGTTCGGCCCGCGGCGCATCGGTCGCTTGCTGATCGGCGGGGGTCTCATGTGAGTTCATGATGAAACGTTTCGTGTTATCGGCGGCTACATGGCGGCGTAACCGCCGTCGACCATCAGACATTCCGCCGTGATGAACGACGCATCGTCGGAGGCGAGAAACAAAATCGCTTTTGCGATTTCCACCGGTTCGCCGAGCCGTTTGATCATATGTTTGCCGCCGAAATCGGGGTGTGTATCGGCCTGCTCGCGGGTGAGATGTTTCTCACGCGTCATCTTTTCCACGATCGGCGTCCAGATGGTCCCGGGACAGACGGCGTTGACGCGAATATTGAACGGAGCCAAATCGAGAGCGAGGCATCGCGTCATACTGGCCATCGCCGCTTTGGTTGTATTGTAGGTCATGAATTCGGGCTGAGCGAGAAAGCTGGAGATCGATCCCATATTCACGATCGCCCCGCGCTTCTTCGACTGCATCACGGGAACCACGTGTTTCGTGACCGTCGCCGAGCCGATCACGTTGACGTCGAAACTCCGTTTCCAGTCGGCGACGCTGGCGTCGATTCCCTGGGTGATGAACGCGACGGCGTTGTTGACGAGCACGTCGATCGTACCGAATTCGCCGACGGTCTTGTCGACCATCTGACGGACTTGGTCCTCGTCGGTGATGTCTGTCGGAATGAAGCGACATATGCCCCGCTGCGCGGCAATCGATTGTTCAACGTCCTTGCCGGCGGAGGACTCCAGATCGGCGACGACGACCTTCGCCCCTTCTTTCGCGAATTGCTCCACGGTCGCCCGACCGATCCCCGATGCTCCCCCCGTGACGATGACGACCCGATCGGTAAATCTCGACATCTGCAGTTCCCTTTTCAAGAGATTGATTTTGTCCGACGATGCATTCGCTGTGAGGCCGGTTGTGGTATCATCATCTTAACGAATCGCCGACGACGATTCACCGTCGTAATCCTTAACACATTTTCGTAATACTTTAGCCGAAGGCGAAACGACTCACCGATGGACCGAACGGTGCAGTAAAGACAGGTGTCACGCGAAGGCGCGAAGGCGCAAAGGAAGAATG
>JBBECD010000047.1:0-41196 GCA_040881995.1 Planctomycetaceae bacterium | reverse complement strand
CCCAAGGCCCGCCACCCATCCGCTTCACAACGACGGCGCGGTGCGCAATGCGGGCGAGGCTGATATGTCGTCGGCCTTTCAGGCGGCAAGAATCATGCCATAAACGGTGAAACACAAGAAAGCGACGATAGAGCGCAACATCAAAACTTGCGCTTCGGGCGAGTATGAACTTATACGGCTCTTGACTCATCTGGCCCTGGACTCTGGACTCTTCCGGCTCTTGTCTCTCGACTCTTGACTCCCCAGGCACAGCAGCCACGATGCAATCAGCGTGACCGAAACCGTGGCGAGATTGATCCACTTCGAGGCTTCGTGCAGCGACTCGAACTCGGCGTCGCGCGGGCCCTGCTTCTTGATGTGATTCTCCAAAGGGGTGTAAATCCACGTGTGATCGGCGAACATGCCGAGCAGCGCGAGCAGCAATAGCGCGGCTGCGATCTGAGTCCTGCGGCTCCGGTTTCCCGTCATCACAGTCACGGATGTACCGACGAGCGCGGCGGCCATCAGGCTAAAACCGACGGCGTAATAGCAGGGGAACCGCAGCAGCACCAGCAGGTCTTTGGCGGTCGAATCGAGTTGAGGCGAGCGGACTTCGCTGATCCCCGCGATGACGAACAGTGCCGCCGCCCCGACCCAGGCGGCGGAACAAAAGCGCGCGACAGAGAGACCGAGACGGGGCATCATCATCAAAACCCTTGTAAGGGACGTTCGACATCGGCGATCGACTCTTTACGTTAGCGTCCCCGCGTCGAATGAGCCAGATAAGACGACGGCGCGACGGCGGACTCCTATCAATCGACATCCTCCCACTCGAAAAGAAAAAACCGTCCGAAGATTCGTCAGAACCAGAGGAATTGTTACAATGCAGACGATCGTGGATCGAGTGGTCCGCGCGTCCGCCACCATAATTTATATCTAGCCGCTGGGATGTGAAATGAATCGAGCCGTTGTCCTTGGTGGAGCGATTGTCTCCAGTCTGCTGGTTTTAGCCGCTTCATTGCCGCGAGCGGCGTCGACCGACGCCGGGGAACTCAAGCCCGCGCAGCCGTCGGTTGCGAGTCCGGTTTCGCCCGAGGAAGGAATTCAGTTGATGGAACTCGATCCCTCGGTGCGCGTCGAGCTCGTGGCGAGCGAACCGGACGTCGTCGACCCGGTGGCGATCGCCTTCGACGAATCGCTGCGAATGTGGGTCGTCGAGATGCGCGATTATCCGCACGGCCCCGCCGAAGGTGATCCGCCGAAGTCGCGGATCAAGATCCTCGAAGACCAGAACCACGACGGCCGGTACGAGACGATGCACCTCTTCGCCGACGAGCTGCTGTTCGCGACGGGCGTGCTGCCGTGGAAGGAAGGGGCGATCGTGACGATGGCGGGGGAAGTCGTCTACATGAAGGATACCGACGGCGACTTCAAAGCCGACGTCCGCGAGCGGTGGTTCAGCGGTTTTACCGCGGAAAACCCGCAGTTGCGGGCCAATCATCCGACGTTCGGACTCGATCATCACATTTACATCGCCAACGGTTTGCGGGGCGGCGTGGTGCAGGCGAACGCCGAAACGTGGGGAGGCGAGCAACCGGCCGTTTCGATCAGCGGGATGGATTTTCGCTTCGATCCCAACACCGGCAAGGCGGATGCGATCTCGGGAGTCGGTCAATTCGGATTGACGTTCGACGACTTCGGCAACCGGTATGTGTGCAGCAATCGCAATCCCTGTTCGCACATCGTGCTGGAAGATCATTATCTCAAGCGGAACCCGTTCTTCGCCGCGCCGGCGGTGTTCCACGACGTCTCGCCGGCCGGTCCGGCTTCGGCGATTTATGCGATCAGCGCGCGGCCGTGGACGACGTCGACGCTGCACGCCGGTCAATTCACGGCGGCGTGCGGATTGACGATTTATCGCGGCACGCTGCTTCCCGAGACGTTTTACGGCAGCAGTTTTACGTGCGATCCGACGGGAAATCTCGTGCATTGCGATATCCATTCGCCCGAGGGAGCGACGTTCACATCGACGCCGTCGGCGGAGGGTGTGGAGTTTCTCGCGAGCCGGGATGAGTGGTTTCGTGCGGTGAATCTGACGACCGGTCCGGATGGAGCGCTGTACATCGTCGATATGCACCGGGCGGTGATCGAGCATCCTGACTTCATGCCGGACGAACTGAAAAAGCGGCCCGATTTGTTGCTCGGGACCGATCGCGGCCGCATTTACCGCGTGGTCGCCGCCGATGCCCCGACGGCTCCGATGCGCGACCGGCTGTCGCCGATGGATCAATTGACGCCGGAGGAACTGGCGGCGGCGCTCGGCCATGCCAACGGCTGGCAGCGCGACACTGCGGCGCGATTGCTGTTCGAACGACAAGAGCAACTCGATTTGGAGACGCTGATTCCGCTGGTGAAAACTCAGGCGTTGGAAGCAAAGACCCCCGCCGGCCGCGTGCAGGCATTGTGGGTGCTGAACGGCTGGAACGTCGCCGACGACGAGATGAAGGCGATCGTGCACTCGGCACTCAACGATACTCACCCGCGCGTGCAGGAACAGGGCGTACGACTCGCCGAACCCTGGCTCGCCGATGATGCCGAACTGGGTTTGCAGGTGGTGCTACTGGCCGATTCAGCGGACGCCCGACTGCGATTTCAAGTGGCGATGTCGCTGGGTTACGTGAGCGACCTCGGCGTCAGTTATCCTGCGCTGGCCAAATATCCCGCGCTCGCGAAAATCGCCAAGCGGAGCGACGACCCGTGGACCGGTTACGCCGTGCTCTCGTCGGTCAGTGCAGCTCCGGGGAAACTGCTCGATGAACTGGACGTCGCCAACGAAATCTCGCAGGAAGAATTCGATCAACACTCCGGGCAGTTCACCGCGTGGGTTCGGCAATTGGGCGACGTGATCGGCGCAAAGCGTGATCCCGAAGAAGTTCAGGCGGCGGTCGATCAACTGGCGTCGTGGGCGATCGAACTCGAACAGTCGAAGACGTCGGCTGTGGAGGAACAGTCGATCTTGCGGACCATCATGCAGGGATACGTCGGCCTGGCGAACGGCCTGGCTCGAAAAGGTCAGTCGATCGGGGCGAATTTCGAAACGCTGGCGAACGCCGAGCGGACCAAAGACGTGTTGCCGCAGCTCAATCAGCGGAGTGCCCAACTGGCGACGAACGACCAGATCGACAACGCGGTACGGCTCGATGCGCTGCAATTCCTGCGACTGTCCGGCTTCGACGTCGCCGGCGAGGCGCTGATGGAACTGGCCCAGCAGGAAGCGAACCGCACGATGCAACTGGCCGCGATTGAAGGGCTTGCGCGATACGGCGCTCCCGAGATTGCCCCGCTGCTGTTGGCAAAGCTGAAGTCGCAGCCACCGAACATGCGTCGGGCAATCATCGGCACGCTGCTGGCGAACGGCCAGCGCACCAAGTTCATGCTGGACGCCGTCGAAACCGGGGAGTTCTCGATTCGTGAACTCGATCAGGGGCAGTCGAACCAGTTGGCGAATCACGGCGACGCCGCCATTCGCGAGCGGGCGCAAAAGCTGATCGCAGCCTCGGCGCCCGCCGATCGCAAGAAAGTCATCGACGACTATCAAACGGCGCTCAAGCTGAAGGCCGATGCCGTTCAAGGACGCGAAATCTTTTCGAAGAATTGCACGACGTGCCATCAAATCGGCAAGCTGGGCGTGAACGTCGCCCCCGACATCGCCGACTCGCGCGTGACGACGCAGGAGGCGTTGCTTGTGAATATCCTCGACCCGAACCGCGCCATCGATAACAATTATTTCAGCTACACCGTCATTACGAACGACGGCAAGCTGCTGAATGGAATCTTATCCGCCGAGACCGCGACGTCGGTCACGCTGAGACAGGCCGAAGGAAAAACGGTGACGCTGCTGCGGGAAGAAATCGACGAGTTGCATTCCGACGGCATTTCGCTGATGCCGGTCGGACTGGAGAAGAACATCACTCCTCAACAGATGGCGGACTTGATTTCGTTCATCAAGAACTGGCGTTATCTCGAAGCCGACATTCCAGTGAGCGCGGGGCAGTAATCTTGTACTCCTACTTCCGAGGGACGCGCATGAAAAAAGGAGCCGGAGAACTCGCGTTCTCTCGGCTCCTTTTGTGATCGATCACGCACTTCGCTTAGAACGGGCTGTCCAAGTCCTGATACTGTTCCGGCAGGACGTTGTCGTTGAAATCGAGCGATTCGACGCCGTTTCCGAAAACGTCGGAGAGCGGGTTTAACGAAAACGCGGTTCCCGGGACGATCGGTTCAAATCCGGAGACGGCTCGTTTTCCGAACGGTTCCATCGTGAAGGGATTGATCGTTCCCCCCTCGCTCGTCAGGCTGAACATATCGGCGAAGTCGGCGAAATTGCCGGCGTCCCGGTTCTCCAGAAAGTACGGCGAGCCTTCGGGGAAGAATTCGTCCTGGAACATCATCAGGTTGATCGCCGCGATATCGTTGGCGGAGAGATCGGCTCCGTATTCGGCAAAGGACATGATAATCATTTCCCACTGCTGAAACTCGGTCGGAACCTGGGTGGGCGATCCGATGAAATTCGGATCGAAGAAATCGCCGACGAAACTGACCAGTTCGTCGAGAAACGCCTGTCCCACGTTTTGCGAGTTCGGATCGTTAAGATCGCCGAACAGCGTCATCAGATTGCCAAAATAGGGACGGTCTTCATCGTTGGTGAGCTGTCCGCCGCCGACGATGTTGCTGTTGTCTTCGGTCCACAGTAGCGCGAGCAATAGAAGTGCGAGGCGGCGATCGCGGATGTTCTGCAGGTGGGCCTGTGAATTCGAGTGTGAAAATCCATCCTGGCGAAACGCGCGGTCGATCGGACGCCCGAAAAAGTCTTCCAGCTCCTCCAGACCGGGGAACGTGCCGCTTCCGGATTGAAAGACCTGGTCGTACGACGCCTGATTGAACGTGCCGTTATAGCTGGTGTCCTGGTCGAGGGCATCGCGAATGGCGGCCAGCGTGTTGACCACCTGATTGTAATGCGACGTGTTCGGGGTTTGTTCGAAGCGGCGCACGTTGTAGGCTTGGGTGCCGATAAAATCCTGGTGGAGGGGGGAATCGAGCACGACCGCCACTTCTCCGCCGTCGACTCCGATAATTTGGGTGATGCGATGAATGGCGCCCCCGGTTCGCGGATCCCCGATGAAAATGTTATCGCCGACGTGCAAGGTCCGGAAGGCGTTATCGTACGTCCCGGTCGAAGGATCGCCCGTATAGACGCCCGTCGTGACTTCGACGATGTTCGATCCCTGGAGGCCGGTAAAAATCAGGCCGCCCCCCGGTGTTCTAAATACCGAAGCGGGCGAATAGCCGATCGGATCGCGGCTGAGAACGGCGGAACGGGTCGTCTGTTCGTACAATCCCAGGAAGGCGTTCTCGTTGCGGTTTGTGTTATAGAAATTGCCGAACGTCGAATTGTAAACCGGATTGTTGCCGCTCAAAATGGTGTCGCGATAGGTCGTCAAGTAATTCAGCGCCAGCCGTACCTGCTGCTGTGCAATGTTATGGCTTTGCGTGATATTTCGAGTGTTTTGACCCAGCCTCGGCACGCCGTTCAATTCGAACGTGATAATGGGCGAAGGAATTTTGCGGAAATAATCGATCAGTTCCGGCTTGGCGCGATTACTTTGTGCGTTCGCAGCAACTGCGCCCAGACTCAAAACGCAGATCGCCAATGTGCATGTCCAACCCATACGGCTCGGCATCTTTATTCCCCTCGATTAGACAAAAACGATTTGAATGACAATGGACTTTTTGTTGCCGGCGACCGCGGATGTCCGCCCCAGGAATCGGGGGTCGTCGGCAGAAATTCAATTCAATAAAGCGACCCGTTTCCAGAAGCAACGATTCGCGGAGGTGATGTAAAGTGTCTGCTAAAACGTGTCGCCGTGTGAAAAAGCAGCACGGCTTGCGAATTCTACGAACTCGACTACAGTTATCCTAACCTGCCAGATGAGGGGCGGTCAAAGGATATTTTTAAAAATTGTGAGCGCCAAACAAGAACAGTCGCGGGGATCAGCAGCACCCCACGAGCCCATCACGCTTCAAGCACGGATCATATCCCGATTGACGATCAGCCCGCGAAATCCCGCGAGTTTGCCCCCGTCGTCAACGGAACTACGAAACGGTCTCTAAGAGGCTATCCGGAAAGTTGGCTCGGACGCAATTCGTGGTATCGAGGCGGTGCAATGGGCACAACATCTCGTAGGACTGCCAACATTTCCGGATAGATTCTAACATAGCTTCCGATTCTATCAAATACAATGGTCGCAACGGCTCCGAACGGCCGTTTCTGGGAACGCCGAGTTTTGGGACGAGTTCGAGATTAGAGAATCAGCATCGCGTCGCCGTAACTGAAAAAACGGTAACGCTGTGAGATGGCTTGTTCGTACGCCTGATGAACCAGATTCCGCCCTGCAAAGGCACAGATCAGAACGAACAATGTGGACTTGGGAAGATGAAAATTCGTGAGCATTCCCTGCACGCAGCGGAACTCGAAACCCGGACGAATGAATAAATTGGTCTGGCCCTCCCAGGCGCGCAAGGGTCCGGTAACGCGAACCGATTCCAGCGTGCGTACCGACGTCGTACCGACGGCAATGATTCTCCCCCCTTTTTCGCGGGTCTCGCCAATCTCGCGGACCGCCGGTTCCTGCAGTTCGCACCACTCGGTATGCATTTCGTGCCGGCTCAAATCGTCGACGGCGATCGGCCGAAACGTTCCGAGGCCGACGTGTAATGTGACCGTCGTGCGGGCGATCCCTTTTTCTTCACAGGCTTGGAACAAGGCGGGGGTGAAATGGAGTCCTGCGGTGGGAGCCGCAACCGCACCCGGCGCGGCGGCATAGACCGTTTGATACCGCTCCCAATCGAGCGGTTCGGTTTCGTCGCGCTTCAGATAAGGAGGCAGCGGCACCGTCCCCCAGCGATTTAAGGTTTCGAACGGTTCGTCCTCCGTCTCGGGCTGCGCGAGCCAGATTCCTGCCTCCAGGCGTTCTATAAGTTGCAAATGATAGTATTTTCGGACGTCCGGCGACTCCGAAGCTCCGGCAACGGGCTGTGCATTCTCTCCCGCGGCGTGCAGCGCAATCCGTTCGCCCGGTTGGAGTCGGCCGCGCGTCTGGCCGATGATTTTCCATAACCTCGACGGCGTTGTTCCCAGGAACAACCCTTCCCAGTGGCCGCCGGTCTGGGCGCGATGACCGACCAATCGAGCGGGCACAACCCGCGTGTTATTCAGCACGAGCCGATCTCCGGCTCGCAGCAATTCGGGCAGGTCGGTGATCTGCCGATGCGAAATCTGCCGGCGTTCGCGATCGACCACCAGCAGCCGCGAAGCATCGCGCCGCTCGAGCGGATACCGCGCGATCAACTCCTCGGGGAGTGGATAATCGTAAGCAGAAAGGTCATCATCGGCAGGAATCATCGGTTAACGTCATCCCGGACACAACGAACGGTCGCAATACAAGGCCGAATCAACAATATCGCCCGATGTCACGTATGATGACAGGACGGGATGAGTCGGCGCAGGATTATGATAGAGAAAGTCGTTGCCGTCGTCATCCATCGAACGCATTGCCTCGCGAAATCGACAAGTCGCTGGAAAGCCCGTTATGCCACCCGTTCCGATCGCTTTTTGTATCACCGAACTCGACCCCGGCGGTGCCGAGCGGGCGTTGGTGCAGATCGTGACGCGGCTGAATCGGAACGAGTGGGCGCCGACCGTGATTTGCCTCGCCGATCGAGGTGAAATGGCCGCTCCGCTGGAAGAGGTGGGAATTCCAGTTGTCTCCCTCGGCGTACGCCGCAACAGCGACGTCTGGGTCTTGCCGCGGTTGATTCGGGCACTTCGGGCATGCCGGCCTCAATTGTTGCAGACATTTTTATTTCACGCGAATATCTTGGGACGGATCGCCGGACGAGTCGCCGGTGTGCCGCATATCGTTTCGGGGATCCGCGTGGCCGAAAAACGCTCGCGCTGGCCGCTGCGGATCGATCGCCTGACGCAGCGTTGGGTCGAAATGAACGTCTGCGTCAGCCGGTCGGTTGCCGATTTCACGCACGAGCAGACGGGTGTTCCGCTGTCGAAACTGACGGTCATCCCCAACGGTGTGGAGGTCGAGCGATTTCAACGCGCGCTCGCCGCGGATCTCACGCCGTTCGGCCTGCCTCCCGGCATCAAACCGCTGATCTGCATTGGCCGACTGGATGAGCAAAAGGGGCATCGATTCCTGTTCGACGCCATCGCGAGGCTGATCCCGACCGATCCCGACATCCATTTGCTCGTGGCCGGTCAGGGTTCGCTGGAGACCGCATTGAAACGGCAGGTCGTCGATCTGGGTCTCACGTCGCATGTCCATTTCACGGGCTGGAGCGATCGAATCCCGGAACTGCTCAAAGCCTCGTCGATGCTGGTTCTTCCCTCGCTGTGGGAGGGAATGCCCAATGTGGTGCTGGAGGCGATGGCGGCGGGGGTGCCGGTGATTGCCAGCGACGTGGAAGGGGTGCGGGAACTGATCGCCGCCGACCGGACGGGAATCGTCGTGCCGCTGCGGGATTCCAATCGCCTCGCTTGGGAAATTCAACGGCTGCGCACCGAGCCTCAGCACGCCGCTTCGCTGGGTGCTGCGTCGCAAGCCTTTGTCTCTGAACATTTTACGTGGGACGCAGTTTTGGAGCGTTACACGCAGCTGTATCGCCGACTTCTCGCCCCGGCCGCGGTCACCTCGCGAGACTGAGCCCCCTTCCCGCGCGTCGGAAATTTTTTTCCAAAATCTTTAGAGCCAACGCTGGCTTGGATCTACGTCCAATCGGCGACGCGCAAACCGTGTGATCGGTGGGAATATGCTTGACGATTCGGGGCCAGTTGGTAAAACAGTGGGGCCTTGTGGTTGTCAGTGGGGGAAAATGGTGATTTCAGGAATTCCCCGATGGAACTGCGCCGCCAGGCTCAAAAATGAGGCGTTTTAAAACGACGACGCCTTGCGGCAGGAGACCGACCGCAAGTTCTCTTGCACGACGGGCGTGAAAAATCAGGAATGACACCCCCGTTCGTCCCAGAATTCGAAAAACACCATGCCCCTGACCGGGACATATCAGCGGAGTTTGGACGAAAAACGCCGAGTCGCCGTCCCCAAGCGTCTGCGGGAAGATTTCGGCACGCCGGATATCAAGTTTTTGTACATTGCTCCCGGGACCGACCGTTCCTTGAGCATGTATTCGACGGAAGGATTTGAAGAGTTTGCGAGAAAGTTGTCCGAGCGGTCGCCGACGCGCGAGGACGTGCGGAGTTATTTGCGATTGTTTTATGCTCAGGCGGAACGGGTCGACGTCGACCAACAGGGACGCATTCGCATCCCCGACCGTCTGGCGGAGTTTGCCCAGTTGCAACGCGAAGTCGTGCTGCTGGGAGTGCACGATCATGCCGAAATTTGGAATGCGGAGACATGGAATCAGTTTATCGCGGCTCGGGCTCCCCAGTTCGACGACATGGCGGCCCGGGCTTTTGAATAGCTTGAGTGAAATGAAACTTTCGATGAGTCGATGAATCATGCCCTCGGGATTTCATCCTGATACACCACCCAACAAGGGCTCATTTTGCTGCTCTGGTCGGCGCGCCGTTCTGGCGATTCCGATGGAGAACAGATGATATGCACCTCGCAGCCATCTTGCTCACACGTTGATTTTCAGGAATATCCGCTGGCATCCGGGCTTCGCGGATAACGTTGTCATGGACGACAACCGTGGCTTGACAGACGGATCCTTTGATATCCGGCTGCAATTATTCGCCTCGAACGGGGACAGGACGTCCCCGGAGGCGAATAATTGAGTCATTTCGAGTTGGTCTTTTCAAGATTTTCCTTACCGTGTACAACATGTGGGTTGTATCCACGGTTTTTTTACATTTCGACTTCAGTCTTTGGCCGTTTCCTGTCGAGTGCTTAGAAGGTGATTGTCATTTCTACAATGCGAAGCCGGTCAAACGGCTTCCACTCTCGTTGACGCTGCCTCAAGAACTTCACATCCGCCCTTTCTCACGATTCGTCAGAGACTTTCGCCGCTTCCTACGGTATTAAAGTCGGATCTCACTTCAGCCAAAACTTGTATCCATGAACAACACCCCCGGTGCGGGAGGATCACATCCTTCGGTTCATCTTCCGGTGATGTTGTCCGAAGTGCTTGCGCTTCTGGCGGCACAGCCGGGGCAGGTCATCGTCGACGGCACGGTGGGCGCCGGCGGACATAGTCGGGAAATCATCAAAAGAATAGGGGAAACCGGCCGCCTGATCGCCATCGACCGCGATCCCATGATGCTCGACATCGCGCGATCGGTTCTGCCCCAGGAGAATTGTGAGTTTCGTCAGGGGAGTTATGCGAATCTGCCGGACGACCTGGCGGATTTGGGAATTGAAAAGGTCGACGCGATTTTGCTCGACCTCGGTTTTTCATCCGATCAATTGGAAGACGCTTCGCGAGGATTTCGCTTTGACAGTTCCGGTCCGCTCGACCTGAGATTCGATACCGCCTTCGGCGAGCCGGCCTGGCAATATTTGCAGAACGTTTCCGAGGAAGAACTGGCAGACGTGTTATGGAAATACGGCGAAGAACGATTCAGCCGCGAGATTGCCGCCAGCCTGATCCGCTTACGGGAATCTCAACACTCCATGACGGCGACGGAAGTCGTCGACGCGGTGCTGCACGCGGTCCCCGCCAAGTTTCAGCACGAGGCGAGACGTCATTCGGCGACGCGCGTGTTTCAGGCATTGCGAATCGCCGTCAATCGCGAACTCGAACAACTGGAAATATCGCTGACCAAAAGTTTTCCCTCGGTGCTGAAGCCGGGGGGCCGGCTCGTCGTCATCAGCTTTCATTCACTCGAAGACCGCATGGTCAAAACCGCATTTCGCGATCGTGAGCACTGGCAATGTCTAACTCCCAAACCCCTCACCGCCACTCCGGCGGAAACGCGCATGAATCCCCGAAGCCGGTCCGCGAAAATCAGGGGGGCCATCAAACTGTGAATCCAACCGGTTCAGACCCAACCGACGATCGCTCCCGCGCCCCAGCCGACTCGTCGACAGATTGGAGCCTGCCCGCAGGGAGATCGAATATGTCGTGGGGAACGAAGATCGGACTGTTGCTCGTCGTCATTCTGTGCGGTATCGGCGGGTTTTTCGTCTATCAGAATATCCGGAACAACGCCGAGATCGTCGACGCTCCGCCCGCTGAAGGGGAAAGCGAAGAGTTCGACGAAGGTCTGCTCGAAAACGATGGTCGCGACGGCGAGAGACGTCATCATCGACACGCAAAATCGGACGAAAACGAAATCGATCCCGCGGTCGAACTGACCGGCGCCGTCACCGACGCGCCCCCGCCGCAACGTCAGAAAGGTTTTCGAGGGAATGGAGGAAAAGGAAAATTCGATTTCGACGAAGAACTCATCAAGGACGCGTCCGCCCCTCAGGGACAGCAAGAACCGGAAAGCGATCCTTTTGCAGAACTGGGACCGCGTCCTCGCGGTCATCATCACGCGCACGATAAGATGAAACCAGCGAATGTGAGTCTTGGTGAAGAGGAGGAGGTCTCCGACTCCGCGGCCGCCGAAACGGATGCCGCGAAAACGAACGACGATACGTTCGACGAGATCAAACCCGGTCCGCGACGGGGCGGCCACGATCCCTTTGGTGAGGCACGCGACCGCGGGGGTTATCGCGGCGGACCGTTTGGCCGCAAGTCGGACCCGATCAACGAAAACGGCGATCCTTTCGCCGATGCGCCGGCCCCGTTGCCGGGCGGCCGCCGTTTCAAGGATTCACAAGATCAAGCCGGTACTACGCTCGATTCCAAATCAGCCGCCGACGACAAATTGCTGAACGGTGCGCCGCCGGCCGGTCAAACCGGCAACCGTCGGAACCCTAACGGATGGAATAACAATTGGGACCGCGACGCCGCGAACTTAACAAATGACGACGACGCTCCCGAAGAACTCGACGAAGACCTTCTCGATGCGGCTCCCTCGCATACGCATTCGGCCTCGCACTCACCGACCTCGTCGCCGGGCGACGCGCCCGCTCCTCAACCGGGGGGCGGCCGCCGTCACGGACACGAAGACCACGGCCTGATGAAGGATATGCAAGTGTACGTCGTCGAGCAGAACGACAGCTTCTGGTCGATCGCCAAGAAAACGTACGGAGCCGGCAGCTACTTCAACGCGTTGGCGGCCTTCAATCAAGAGCGGATACCCGATCCTCAGAAAATGCGGCCGGGGATGAAAGTCTTCGTGCCGCCGAAACAGGTGCTGGAACAAACTTTCCCGCAACTGATCGCGACGCTGCCGGCATCATCCGCACAATCGGTGCATCAGTCCGGCTTCGCCACGACGGTTCACGGGCGTCACGGAGATCACGATCATCATCATGGCCGTCACGTTCAGCCCGCGGGATTCTTCGTGAGTCCGCAAGGCCAGCCGAGTTACCGCATCGGCAAGGAAGACACGCTGTCGGAGATCGCGAAGACGCATCTGGGGCGGGCGTCGCGGTGGAGCCAGATTTATGAGTTGAATCGTCAGGTTCTGCAAACTCCGCACAGCTTGCAGGTCGGCGTCGTGCTTCAACTTCCCGCCGATGCCAGCAGTGTCGCCCTCGTGAAAGAGGGGAGCGCGACCCGATAACAGCTTTTAGTCGCGCCCAAAGAGCGGCGGGGTTTATCCCCGCCGTCTGCTTCGACTCGCTGGTTAAAGACGGCGGGGATAAACCCCGCCGCTCGGATGGTGAACGCTTCGTGTCGAGACCAGTCCATGTATTTCCGATTTGCCAGCGGCATCATTCTGGTGGTTCTCATCGCGCTTGTGGGTGTCGGGCTCGAAAAAGAGACGCTCGCGCTCCGCCGCGAGGTCTCGCGCCAGCATTTCCGGACCGAAATTCTCGTCGAAAACAAAGCCAAACTCCGCTGGGAATGCGAACAACTCGGCGCTCCGCAGCGCCTGATCGAACAATTGCCGGTTGAAATCGATCCCGCGGAGGAAAAAGCGAAATCTCCGGCGAAATCGAAGCCGAAAAAGACGGCTCAATTGAAGGCGTTGCCCTTATTATGATCGTCGGATTCGCGTGACGTTGATGGATAACATACCCGTGGACGAACCTCTCACCGCATCGATCCGCTCGCGATTTCTCGCCGGCGGACTGGTGTTGGTCTGGCTGGTGCTCGCGGGGCGGCTGGTGCAACTGCAATGGTGGGAACAGGCCTCGCTCGCCCGCCGCGGCGAAGATCAGCGGTCGTTTCTCGAAGAGGTTGTTCCCCGCCCGGGCGACGTCGTCGACCGCCAGGGACGCGTGCTCGCCACGTCGGTCCGCGTGCAGAGTTTGTTCGTCATCCCGCACAAAATCGGGGAACACGAGCCGATCGCCCGCACGTTGAGCGAGGCGCTCCACATCGAACCCGCTGCGCTGCTGCTGCGTTTTCACGAGCAACGCGACAAGCACTTCATGTGGATTAAACGCCGGTTGAGCGACGACGAAGCCAACCTCGTCCGTCAGCTCGATCTCCCCAAAGGAACGTGGGGTTTCCGCGATGAATATCTGCGAAAATATCCGCAGAAAACGCTCGCCGCCCACGTCATCGGTCTGCGCGACATCGACGGCATCGGTCGCGGCGGTCTGGAAGAATCGTGCGACTCCCTGCTCCACGGCAAGTCCGGCCGCAGGGCGCTCATTCGCGACGCGCACGGCCGCGTGATCGAAGTGCGGGAAGAACTCGAAGAGATACCGCAACCGGGACGAAACGTCGTCAGTACGCTCGATACCGTCGTGCAACTCTTCGCCGAGCAGGCGCTCGACAACATCATGCAGGAATGGAAGCCCAAAGCATGCTGCGCGGTGGTGATGGATCCGCAGACGTTCGAAATCTGGGGCATGGCGTCGCGGCCGACGTTCGACCCCAACCGCACCGACGACGTCCCTGAAGAGGCGTGGAACAATTCGGCCCTCACGGTGATTTACGAACCGGGCTCGACCTTTAAACCGTTGGTCGTCGCGTGGGGGCTGCAGATCGCAGCGATTCGCCAGGACGAAATGTTCGATTGCGAAATGGGCGAATACCGAATGGGAGGCCGGACGCTGCACGACCACCATCGCTACGGCCTGCTCAACCTGACCGACGTGCTCGTCAATTCGAGCAACATCGGCATGGCGAAAATCGGCGAACGGCTCACCAATCAGGAATTGCACCGCGCCTGTGCGGCGTTCGGCATGGGACGCAAAACCGGCGTCGCGCTCCCCGGCGAACTTCCCGGTCTGCTCCGGCCGCTCAAAGAGTGGACCTCGTACTCTACCGGCTCGATTCCCATGGGACAGGAACTCGGCGCGACGCCGATGCAAATGATCGCCGCTCATAGCGCCCTCGCCAACGGCGGCATATTGATGACGCCGAAGCTCGTCAAAGCCGATCTCAAATCAACAGTCCGCTGGACCGGCGACGCGGAGGCGAGTTTCAGCCACGAGGAACGGATATCGTCGCAGATCGTCGACGACGGCGTCGCGCACTGGGTGATCGAAGGGCCGATGTTCGAAACCGTTCAACGCGGAACAGGCCGCCGGGCGAAGATGAACGATTACACCGTCTTCGGCAAAACCGGAACCGCGCAAAAATTCGATTTCAAGGCGGGCAGATATTCGAACGAAAAACACGTCAGCTCGTTCATCTGCGGCGCTCCCGTCCATCAACCCCGCCTGCTCGTGCTGGTGGTCGTCGATGAGCCCGCGGTCGGAAAAGATCATTACGGCGGCGTGATTGCGGCCCCCGCCGCGAAGGAAATTCTGCACCGCTCCCTCGTCTACCTGAACGTCCCCGCCGAAGAGACGCCGCTCCGCGCGGCGAACGCCGACGCCGATCTCGGCATCGATCTCTAATGTCAAGCAATCTTGACAGGATGGGCTTTGTCTTCCGGCCCAAGGGGCCAGCAGACGTTACCAGGCCCTGCGGGCCTGGCTATAAGACTGGCCGGCCCCTTGGGCCTGAATACCCGAAAACAACCTGTCAATTGAAGACTGTCGGCACATTGGCATCGACTGGCAGAAGCAGGACTCGCCGCAGCCTGCCGATCGATACCACGGTTGTATTCCCACGAATTTATCAAGCCACAGCCTGAACTCCGACGCCCTACCTTGCCTCCAAAAGTTTCTACAGGCAAAGCAACGTGCACATTCATCGAATTTGACTATAATGCTGTAAGGCGATGAATGAAGGTAAGTGTGCGTCTCCTCGAATGAAAAGTGCAATGACCGAACCCTATGCCGTACAAACCGTCTCTCAGCCGATCCGCGGGACGATTCGTCCCCCCGGCTCGAAAAGCCTGACGAACCGGGCGCTGGTGATTTCCGCGCTGGCCGCGGGGACTTCGCGATTATCCGGCGCTCTCGATAGTCAAGACACACGCGTGATGATCGACAGCCTCGGAAGACTCGGGCTGAACGTCGCACACAATGCCGCACACGCCACGATTACGATGCATGGCTGCGGCGGAAGCTTCCCGAGCAATTCCGCCGAGTTGCGGCTCGAAAACAGCGGCACGAGCATCCGCTTTTTAACCGCGATCTGTGCGCTGGCTTGCGGACGATATCGGCTCGACGGCAATGCGCGCATGCGCGAACGCCCCATCGGCGATCTCGTCTCGACGCTCAATCAACTCGGCAGCGATTGCCGCTGCGAGTTGAACAACGATTGCCCTCCCGTTCTGGTCGTCGCACAGGGACTCCCCGGCGGCAAGGCGAGCGTCCGCAGCGACCTATCGAGTCAGTTTCTCAGCGCCGTGCTGATGGTCGCACCTTATGCGATGAAACCGGTCGAAATTCAAGTCGAAGGCGAACTCGTCTCGGAACCATACGTCGACATGACGCTCGGCATCATGCGGCAGTTCGGCATGCACGTCCACCGCGCCGGCAAAAATCATTTTCGCTTCGAACCCAGCCTGTATAAGGCGATCGATTACAGCATCGAACCCGATGCCTCCGCGGCGAGTTACTTTTTTGCCGCCGCCGCGATGACCGGGGGACGGATCACCGTGCCCGGGTTGTCGCGCGTCGCCTTGCAGGGAGACGTGAAATTCGTCGAAGCCCTCGAACGGATGGGTTGCGAGGTGCACTGGGACGTCGATTCGATTACGGTCACCGGCGGGATGCTGCACGGGATCGACGTCGATATGAATGAAATCAGCGACACCGCACAAACGCTCGCCGTCGTCGCCACCGCGGCGCTCGGTCCGACGCGCATCCGCAACGTGGCCCACATGCGGCACAAAGAGACCGATCGCATCTCGGCACTCGCGATCGAACTGAGACGCCTCGGGCAAGATGTCGAGGAATTTCCCGACGGATTGTTGATTCATCCCTCGGCGGTGACGCCGGGCGTCGTCGAAACGTACGACGACCATCGCATGGCGATGAGTTTTTCGTTGCTCGGACTGCGGCATTCCGGCATCCGGATCGCAAACCCGCGGTGCGTCGAAAAGACCTATCCGCACTATTTTGCCGACCTCGAACGCCTCTGCGGTGTGACCTGATGAGCCGCGCGAAATCGTCACCGGTTTCGTCCGCTCCGCCATTTCTCAAGCGGTCGGCGTCGGCGCGCGCATGGACCTTCGGCGTGCTCAACGAAGTGCTAGCGACGTCGCAGTTCGCGCATCAGGTATGGGAACAGTGGTCGCCGCAGTGCCCGTTGGATGACCGCGACCGCCGGCTCGTGTGGGAATTGATTCACGGCGTCGGTCGCCGTCGACGAACGTTGGAGACAATACTCGCGGCGGTCGTCACGCGCCCGCTCGATCGCATCGAACCGGAACTGAAAACGCTGGCGCTGCTGGGGATTTATCAACTCGTTTTCTTGAGTTCGATTCCCGCGCACGCCGCCGTGCACGAAACGGTCGAACTCGCGCGGGCGTACGGACAGCCGCGCTGGTGCGGCTTTCTCAACGGCATTTTGCGCGGCGTACAGCGGATGTTGACGGACGACGAGAGTGCAGCACCGGCGGCAAACGCCGTGCCGATCGGCGACGCCGCATACCGCGTGCTGACAAAACCCGTTTTTCCCGAGCCGCAGCGCGATCCGAACGGTTATCTCGCCGCGGCGTTCGGCCTGCCGGTCTGGTTAGTGGAACGTTGGAAAAGTGTCGCCGATTTCGCCGAACTCGTCCGCTGGGGATTCTGGTTCAACGCGCCGGCGCTGCTCACGTTGCGCGTCAACCGTTTGCGGTCGAATCGCGAGCAGGTGTTGCAGGAATTCGAGTCCGCCGGCGTCGCCGCCGAACCGGGCGAATACGACGAGATCATTCGCCTGCGTGAGTCGGCCTCGGTCGTCGAACTTCCGGGATTTGGCGACGGCTGGTGGACGGTGCAGGACGAAACCGCCTTTCAGGCCTGCCGGTTGCTGGCTCCGCAGCCGGGCGAATCGGTGCTCGATTTGTGCGCGGCCCCCGGAACGAAATCAACCTGTCTCGCGGAGATGATGCACGACGAAGGAACGATTCTCGCCACCGATGTTGCGGACGTCCGGCTCAACAGCGTGACACAAAACGCCCGGCGGCTGGGCTTAAAAATCATCGAAACGAAGGTTATTTCCGACGTGACGAAATCTCATCGCCGGTTTATCGATCAGTTTGCGGGGCGTCGGTTCGACGCCGTGCTGGTCGACGCCCCCTGCTCCAACACCGGCGTGATCGGCAAACGCCTTGAAGTCCGCGACCGGCTCGAACCGAAAGATATCACTGAGCTGGCGGAAATCCAGTTTCAACTGTTGTCAGCGGCAATCGAGCTGGTGCGAACCGGGGGCCGCGTCGTGTACTCCACATGCAGCATCGAACCGGAAGAAAACCGGCAGGTCGTCGATCGCGCGCTGCGCGAGCACACGAACGTCACGTTGGCGAGCGACCAGTTATTTTTCCCCGGCCGCCCGGCCGACGGCGGGTACAGCGCGTTGATTAATGGATAATTGATAATGGACAATGGATAATGCAAGATGGGCAGCACAAGATACGGGCCATTGACAGTCCTGTTTTTGTCTTGTCCGGCCCTGGACCCTCGACCCTGGACCCTCGACTCAACGCACCCCAAACCGGAACCAGCGAATCACCGATTTCGCGTCTTCGTAACACCAGAAGGCGACGAAGACTTCGCCGTTGTCAAGGCGGTTGATGCACGGGGCGCCGAAACGCAGCACGCGGAAGTTGTCGACCATCGACGAATGCCGGCCGGTCAACTGGGCGGCGTTTTGTCCCCAGAGCGGGATCGTTTCGTCGTTGACCCAGCGATCCCCCTCCAGATGAGCGACCGTGGCCCACAAGCCCGTTTCGTCCATGCGGCGGTACACGTTGATCAACCGGCCGTCGTCGAGCACGAACTGCGTCATCGTCTGGCCGAGGATGCCGGTCGACTGCGGCAAACTCCATGTCTTACCGGCGTCTTTGCTCAGCGAATAATGGTTCGGCGAATCCTTGGCCGTTTCGTAGTTGTGCGTCCACGCTTGTGCGAGCAGCGTGCCGTCGGCGAATTCAACGATCTTCGATTCCCAGAAAATGAGCGACTGGCCCGGGAGGGACATCGGCTGCACCGCCTCGGGCCAGGTGGCCCCCTTGTCGCGCGACACGAGGGCTAACATCTTGTAGCCTGGATCGAGCTGCCCGTTCCATCGCTTCCACGTCGACGTCGGCAGCAGCCACATGCCGTCTTTGATGATCGTGATCGGCGAACAAAGTTCGAATTCGCAGCCTTTCACCGGGGGTTCGATTTGATGCGGTTTGGTCCAGGTGCGGCCGTCGTCGCTCGAACGAAGAATGTGAAACGACGTCGGCACGAATCCCATGTTTTCCGGATTCGACAGCCCGTCGTCGGGATGTTCTCGACGATCGCATTGATACCAGAGCACGACCGGCTGCCCTTGCTCATCAATGCTGATCCGCCCGCTTTCCGAAATGAGTTCGCTGGTCCGTTCGGTCTTTAGCGGCCCCCACGCGGTCCACGTGTCGCCGCGATCGGTCGATCGCGAGACGTGCAGCCGGGCGTTCGTCGCCTCGAACGCTTCGCCCAAAACGTAGGTGGCGATGAGTTCGCCGCTCGGCAGGCAGGCGACGGACGGAAAGTACGCATGCACGCTTTTGATGTGCGCCTGTGGATTCGCATAGATCGTTCCGGTCGCCAAGTTCGTGAGCATCGTTTGTTCCTGATGATGTCGTCGAAGGTGAAAGAATGAAAAAGCTGGCGGAAGCCTGTACTCCTGCGTTATGCGGCGTCGGTGACGAGAGCGATCAAGCGGTCGACTTCGCTGTCGTCCCACGGTTTGTCGCACATGCCGACCGGGTGCCGCGTTTGGCCTACGTCGACGTCGAAACGCCGCCGCATCGCCGCGCGGAAGAACGTCCAGATCAAAGCGGATGAGAGCACCGCCGAGATCATCTGCTGGAAACCCTGCATGAATTTCAACCCGGAGGCGACGTCTCCCGCCACAAATTTCGCGCGGGCCGCCTGACATTCGACGCCGAAGATGTTGTAGAACGATCCAATCGCCGCGACCGCACCGCTGACAGCCGCGTGACACATGACTTCGTCGGCTCCGCTGAAGAGCGTCAGTTTTCCCTGCGTGTGGGCCGTGATCAACCCGAACTGGTACATGTCGCCGTCGGTGATTTTCATGCCGGCGATGTTCGGCAGCGAGAGCAATCGCCGGGCGTAATCGTTCGGCGCGATCTTCAATTGATTGACCGAACTGAGGTGATAGACATACAACGGCAGTGCGGCGGCGGCACCGATGCGGCGATAATGTTCGAAGACGACGTCGGCGCCGAACGAATAATAAATCGGTGCGACGGCGGAAACGCCATCGGCCCCGATCGATTTCGCATGCCGGGCGAGTTCTTCGGCGTCTTCGGTCGTTACCGCCCCAACGTGCACGATGACGGGCAGACGTCCCTTCGCCGTTTTCACGACGCACTCGGCAATCTCGCGGCGTTCGTCGAGCGACAATAACGGCCATTGTGCGGTTGAACCGAGGATGTAAAGCCCGCCAAGTTTCTGCGCCGCGAATAGATCGACCAGTTTTTCGATCGTCGACATCGCCGGTTTTCCCTGCGAATTCATGGGCGTGATCAGCGCGGGCCAGGTTCCGTGATAGGCGGTTGCCGTCATGATGGAGATTTTTTCTGGGGTTAAATCGAGGAATAAAATGCTGTCAAAGGGGATCACGCCGTCGCCCGTCATTTGTACGCGAACGCCATGCCGTCCGCAATGATTGAACTGCCCCCCCTGGAAACTCCTTCGATGCGAAGATGATCCGGGTGGCACGACCCTGAGGCCTGGCGAAGGGCGTGTCGAAACTGGAAAACCACGCCCTTCGAAGACTCAGGGCGTGCCACCCAAAATGAAGGTGCTTCACGGTATCGCAACATTCAACTCACCGGCGAGTTTTGCGAGCGCAGCCCAGTTGCCGTCGTCGAGCGGGATGCCGTTCTGTTCTCGCTCGGCCAGCGTGCGGCGTTCGGGGTCGCCGGGGAGGGTGATGCCTTTGACGCCGTCGATCAGCGGCGTGCCGCGGACGAAGTCTTCGAGTTGCAACGTCTGCGCGACGAGGTGCCCGCTGCCGGCGAAGAGTTTGGGATCCATCACGATGAAAACCGCGCAGTTCCCCATCGGCGGCGGCGGATTGGAATGCACGACCGGTCCGCCGGAAAATCCGCCGCAGAGGAGTTCGATCATGTAGGCCAGACCGAACCCTTTATACGCCTGATCGCCCCCCATCGGGAGAATCGAGCCGGGCGGGTTGCCGTAGAGTTGGTTGGGGTCGGTCGTCGGTTTTCCTTCGGGGTCGAGCAACCAGCCGGCGGGGACTTGCTGACCGGCGATTTGTTTCACGCGAACTTTGCCTTCGGCGGTCGCACTTGTGCCGAAATCGAGAATGCACGGGCCCTCTTTGCCGCCGGGGACGCCGATGCAGAGCGGGTTGGTCCCCAGCCGCGGGCGTTTGCCACCGACGGGGGCGACGCGTTGGGCGGCTCCGTGTGTGTTGGCACAAATGATCGACGTGAGTCCGCGAGCCGCGGCGGTCTCGGCGTATTCTCCCAACCGGCCGATGTGAGCCGACTGTCGCAGCGTGCCGCAGGCGATGCCGACCTGTTCGGCTTTCACCATGATGCGGTTGAGCAAATCTTGCGAGACGATCTGACCGAAGCCCCAGTGGCCGTCGCCGACGAGGGCGGCGGGCGTTTCGTGAACGACGGTCAGCCGCGCTCCCGACTGGAGGGCTCCCTCTTTGAGGCGGGTGAGATAAAACGGAATCCGCATCACGCCGTGCGAGTCGTGCCCGCGCAAGTTCGATTGCACGAGACTGGCGGAGACGACGTCGGCTTCGGTCGCATCGGCTCCCCCGGCCTGGAGTAAATCTTTAGCGAAATGCCGCAGCATTTCGGCAGTCAGAATCGGCACAATACGGTCCCTTGAACTCGGCGTTTGGTGATCGCAACAGACTTTTTTTGACGACGGCTGATCATCGTGAAAACGGGCGGATCTTGCCAGTCACAAACGACTGCAAATTCGATTCGCTGTGAACAGAAGGCGATTGCGGAAGTTTGCGCGGGGGACCGAATCGGTTCGACCGAACATCCGAACGCCTCCGGTGCGAACCGCAATGTCGGTTAGTTTTCGCGAGAAAAACCGCTGCGATCGTTAGGGTTTACCGCGTCGGTCGAGCGGCAATGGCGTGACTTGAATTGAAAACCTCGCCCGGCGGGATGTTTCAGTTTCCTCTCGCCGAATGAGCCGCCCGTGCGGATTTCGCGCGAGGTGCGCGGTGTAGCTGTCGAGCGGATTGCCGGAATGAAGAGCATCGCACCGCGCGAAAAATGGAAAAGGAAGCGGCCGTTTGTTTCGACCGATATCACAGGGGCAGAGCCGCTATCACGGAGGAGAGCGCCGCTCGTGCTCGCCGTTTTTCACGATGAAATACAACCGAGATCAGGACGAAGATCACGCATGAGCGTCGGGACTGAACATATCACCTCGATGGAGGTGTTGCGCCGGTACATTCACACCACGTTGTGTGATAAGGAGCAATTGCTCGAAGAGCAGTCGTTGTTGGTCGAGCTCCCGCTGTTTCGCGCAGGCCTGCTGTGCGGCATGCAGTTCACGCTACACGGTCCCCGCAGCGTCAAACTCTCGGCCGTCTGGGCGGCGGATAAGAACGTCGTCTTCCTCTACGACACCCGCGGCGAACGTTACGCGAAGGTGCATCTCAAGACGCGGTTTCCTATCGAGCGCCCCGCCGACGCCACGTCCGCACATTCGTGTGATGACGAAAATCTGAATGAAGCCGCATGACTTTCTCGTTCCCAAGCTCCGCTTGGGAACGCAAGTCTTCGAAGCTCTACTCCCGCGGCAGAATATCCGGGAACAAATACGGCATGCCCTTTACATCGACGCGAATCATCGGCCATTCTTCCGACGGGGTGACGATCTCGAAGCTGTGCTGGTTGACGAGAATCGTGTCCCCCACCATCGCGGGGCCGACCGACGGGTGCCACCAGATCGCCGTCCCCGGTTTGATATCGAAGGTGCATTGCGGCGTGATCGGCACTTCGCTGGGATGGTAGCCGATCACGTCCCCCTGACTGGCGAGTTGCCATTCTTCTTCGCCGTTGAATTTTTCGAAGATGCGCTGCACGCGGGGCCACGTCTCGGCGAGCGACCAGTTCGCCTGAGAGAAGTGCGCCGCCGTCGCTTCGATCATCAGGGCCAGATGATGAGCCTGACGGACGTCGCGCGACGGCTCGCCGAACGCCATTGTCCGTGTGGCTCCCACCGATAAGCCGAGCCGGCGTCCCACCGCCGAGACGACGGCATACCGCTGCACGGTATCCTCACCGTAGCTCCAATGGCGGTAGCGATGCCCCTGCCCGTCGGCCAGAACCTGCAGAATCTCCGGCTCGATGCCATGTTTCAGCAGACGATGAGCCAGTTCACCGGCGATTTCCGCTTCGGTCTGCCCCAATTGCAGATGCCGGCATGTCGCCTCGACCGCGTGCGAAACTTGTACACCGAGTTCGCGCAATCGCTGCGATTCGAAGTCCGATAACGGCTGCCGCAATTCCACCAGTTGATCGGAAACGTTGGCCGTGTTGGCGAACGCCGTATCGCCGGCCACGTTGCGTCCGCGGCAGATGTCTTCGACGAGCACGTCGCGCGATTCGTACCACGGACGTTCTTTGAGTTGAAACCCCAGTCCGTAAAGTTCGCGGTCGAACAGTTGACCGGAATCGACGTTGCTGCAAATGACGACGCGGGCTTCGCGCGTGAGAAACAACGCCGCGGTCCCCTCGTGCGACATCCCGCGCAGGCAGTTTCCTCCCGTGGTGAACCACGCGAAGTTTTGCGGCGAACGCAACAGGAGAGCATCGAACTCCTGGGCGTCGAGAAACTCGGCGACGCGATGATGCTTGGCTTCGATTTCGATCCCCCGCTGAGGATCGGTCACGCGGATTTCACCGGACGACATAGGCACGGACATCTGATAGGACACCGCTGTCATGCGTTACTCCACATGAAAGGAGACCAGAATTTTCCGCCGTCACGTCTATTGGGTGACGGAATCAAGCCCGATCTGAGCCCGCGGAACTCGCGCTGCGATTTCAAAATTTTTGATCGATGAATAAAGTCGACGGCGAAACTGAAGTAGAAATGAAGCTCGACGATAAGTCGACCAATTATCCGCTGCAAAAGACGCGACTTCAACCCCGAACCGTAGCGATCCGAAATTTCGTCCCATCATTTTTGTCCACGATAACTCCCGGTCGATACGCCGACGCCGCTCGCTCAACACGACGAAATCGGCGATCGCTCATGAACGCATCATCCATTTTTTGACCTTTCCCACATCGGTGAGTTTATTGTGGAGTGATTCTTCGCGGGGGTGCAAGGGGTGAAATCACCAAAAGAGGATTTTGTGCGTTCTTCGAACCGGTTGTTCGCATTGTTAGGGACAACGGTTCACACGCCGGAACAGGCCAGTTCGAGCCCCGTCACGCCGATCAGCAGCAGCACCGAAACAATCGCATCTCCGGCCTCGATTTTCCGCGCTGCCCGGCCGAACCCGAAGTGGCGGGACTGGCCATGCCATAACCAGAAACCGGCCGGCGTCGCGGTCGATCCGAAGAGCACGATCGCCCATTTTGCGGTCCCCGCGTGAATCAGCGTCGCACCGTCGCCGCTTTGCGCAAAGGCGTCGACGAGCAGATACACTCCGTTGCCGACGCAGCAGAATCCGCAGAAAAACCGGAAAAGATGAGTCTGCGAACTCCGCAGGGCATTCGCGATCGCATAACTGCAAAAGGGAGCCAGAATGCCGAATACCGGTCCGCCCCAACCGACGCAGCCCGGATGCGGATTGTCGGCAAGCACGGTCATCGAGAGTTTCAGAGGATGCAGCACGACGTACGAGACGACTCCCCCCGTCATCCACGCTGTCAGCACATGTCCCAACTCGTGCACCGCCAGAAACGCCAGCCAGCAAAGGGCGAGAAACGAGGCCAGGAACGTCAACTGCACACAGCGCGGCATCTCATTCCCTTTGTTTTGTTCATGACATGTGCCTTCCTCGCCCCTTTCAGGCGAAATTCCTCTCGGATTTCTTCGTCCCGAATGTCTGGCAGACCAACGCACATACTGGATATGCGGGATAATTAAAATTATGATACCAGAGGAATTCACGCGGGGCAAACGCGCGAGACTCTGGAATATTCCCGCATACCCCTTCTCTCCTTGTCACGATTGGACGTCATCATGAATCAACCGATCCAGAATCGATTGCCCGCACGACGGAAACGATTAGCGACGGCACGCGCCGCGCTCGGCGTTGCCGTCGCGACGGCTGTGTTATCCGTAGCGGCGATGCAGATCCGGGCGGACGATTGGCCGCAGTTCCGCGGGCCGAATTCGACCGGGATTTCCACCTCGACGAAGCCGCTTCCCGAGAAATTCTCGGCGACCGAGAACATCGCCTGGTCGGCTGACTTGGGCGACGGCATCGGCAGCCCGATCGTCGTCGACGGACGGTTGTTCGTCACCGGCATGACGAACGACAAGAAAACCATCAACATGTATGCGTTTGATGCCCGGAGCGGAGAAAAACTGTGGCAGCGCGAATGGGAAGTGGGCGAACTGCCCGAGATTCACGAAACGAACAGTCACGCCAGCACCACTCCCGTGGCGGATTCCGAGCGGGTTTACTTCTACTCCAGCACGCTGGGGATGAAGGCACTCGACGCGAAAACCGGCAAAGACGAATGGACGTACGACTTGCCGATCCCCTACTTCGTCTTCAAGTGGGGCCCCGGCATGTCCCCTGTTTTGTACAAAGACCTGGTGCTGTTCGTGCAGGATGACGATCTTTATCCGGCGTTTTATGCCATCGACAAAAACACCGGAGATCTGCGCTGGAAGGACGACCGCATCGACATGGCGGTCAATTATACGCATCCCGTCATCTGCACGGTCGACGGCGTCGATGAAATCGTCGTCGGAGGAACCGGCAAGTTAATCGGGTACGATCCCAGGGACGGACGGCGAAAGTGGTACGCGAAAACGCTGCTTCGCAACATGAAAACGACGCCTGTCGTTCATGACGGCGTCATCTATATCTCGGTGATGAGCTACGGAATCGCCTATCAATGGCTCGCTTCGGTCGATATTGTTGAGACCGGAAACAGCGACGGCAAAGTTTCTAAAGAGGAAATTCAGGCATACGTCGGCAAGACCCCCGTGCCCGAGGCGTTTTGGGAAAAAACATTCGGCCGCGGCGATCTGAATAAGGACGGCGTGCTCGAAGGCGAAGAACTCGACCGTGCCTTTTTGGACTCCGAGAACATGGCCGGTGCCACGTTCACCAAACAGGGTGACGCCGCCGGCGAAGAATACGTCATGGCGGTGCGGGGTGGCGGTGAAGGGGATGTGACCGATACCCATGTTCTCTGGAGGCACCCCACCAAGTACACCGATCACCTGGTTTCGCCGTTCGTCAAAGACGATCGCATCCTGCTGATTAAGGGAGGCGGAATCGCTACCGTCTTCGAAACCGAAAAAGGGGAATCGCTCGGCGGCCCCAAACGGATCGACAACGCCAGCGATTACTTCGCATCCCCGATTTACGGTGACGGCAAGATTTACGTCGCCGCGTCCAACGGCATCGTCGTGGTCATGAAGGATTCGCCCGAGTACGAAATTCTGTCGGCCAACGACATGTCCGACACGATCGTCGCCACCCCGGCGATTGCCGACGGCAAACTCTTCATCCGCACGCGTGCCAAGTTGTTCGCGATCGGCGAGTGACGGTTAAGTTTGTGGAAAAAAGTACGGTGGGTCACGCGGCAACAGCCGCGCAGGCCCACCTTTTTAAATGACGAATGTCGAAATCCGAATGTCGAATCAAATCCGAATGTCCAAATGACGAATGTCGAACCGTGCTTGCGTCGCTGGTTTGCTTCGTCATTTAGTCATTCGTGCTTCGTCATTCATTCGACATTCGGATTTCGACATTCGACATTTCTAATTTGCCGCCGCCTTCTCGATGCGATCGAGCCACTTCTGCACCTGTAGTGCGTCGTGAAACGTCGCACCGGCGGGGACGGGTTCCACGCCGCGGACGACGCGGCAGAAACAGCGGAGTTCCTCCGCCATCATGCCGGTCGGGCCGTGCGGGTCGGTGCGGATTTCAAGGGGCATCGGCCAGATCGCCCGCTCGTCGAAAACTTCAATCGGGCGCGGATTGGGTGATATCCGCGCACTCCAGCCGGGGCCGAAGACTTCGGTGCGGTCGAACCCGCGCGGCGCCATGCCGCCGGGGGTCATGTACGACGACACGCACGACGCCCACGCTCCATTGGGGAATTGCAATTGAGCCATCGCGAGATCGACGGCACCAGTTGAAGTCCGATGAAACTGCCCGCGGATGCGAATCGGTTCTTCCCGGTTCATCAGCACCTGAATGCAGTACAAATCGTGAACCATCGTCGCCTGCAGCGGATTTTCTCCGGGGAAATCGTGGACGATGCTCGCCGGGCGATGCCGGGCGCAATCGATGTGCGAAATCCCCGAGCGTTTCGCCGCCTCTTCCCGCAAGCCCCGAAACTCGCTGTTGAACAGCAGAATGTGACCGATCATCAGGTTCGATGAATCGGGGCGAACGAGCGGCGCGAGGCTTTCCGCTTCGGCGAGCGAGTCGGAAATCGGCTTTTCCAGCAGCACGCGACGACCCGCTTTAAGCAGCGAACGCGTCACGGCGGCGTGCTGCGGCGTCGAACAGGCGACGACCCACGCCTCGGCTCCCGATTTCGCGATCGCTTCGTCGAGATCCGTCCATCCCAAAACGTCGGGGAGTTCCAGCCGCAGCTTGTCGATGCTCTCCTGCCGTCGGGCGACCACACCGACGAGTTCGGCCTCGGCCAGCGCGGCGAGCGACAACGAGTGCAGACGCCCGAAGCGTCCCAGTCCAATCACACCGACCTTCACCGGCTCAAACGATTTTGGTTTGGACATCGATAACCTTTATGATGGATGTAAAAGATTTGTAACACAACCGGTTGTGCTGCTAAAAATCGCTCACATTCTCGAGAATGACGGTGACGCACAGAGGTTGTGTTAGGATCATTTAGAATATTACGAAAGTTTCTCATTGTAACGTCTGCGCCCATCATACCGTGTGGCAAAGCGTACCTCGCGTGGGAAATTTCTTGAATTCGAGGGCTATGCCGACTTACAATGGACGCCGAGGAGCACCTCACGCGATCGTCTTGCGCGGATTCCATCCCATGTTTCTTCACCTTTGAGAACGACCATTCCGCGATGAACAAACTGGCGCGCAAGCTCTTGAAGGCCCCCCGAGGCGTCCCCGGCTATTTGCCGCTCGCCCGGAAATTACATGCGCGATCGGCGGCGATCGTTATGTATCACGGAGTGGCAGCCTCGGAGTTGCCGGTGTTTAACTGGTGTCAATTGGCCGCCGCGGAGTTCGAACAGCAGATCGCGTTTCTGTCGCGAGAATACAACGTGCTGCCGCTGGCGGAACTCATCCGGCGCATGGCAGGAGGTCAACCGCTTCCCTTGCGCGCCACGGCGATTACGTTCGACGACGGGTTCAGCAACGTTAAAGACGTCGCCGCGCCGCTCCTGGCGAAATATCAGTTGCCGTATACGATTTTTCTCGTCACGTCGCTGGTGGGGACGGCGCAGCTCGCCTGGCCCGAGCAACTGTACTCAGCGATCGCCCGATCGGCGCATCGGGAATTTTCGGTCGGCGGCATGCGGTTTTTCCTGAAAACGCCGGAAGAACGCTCGACAACATATCGTGTGTTAACCCATCATATGAAGGCTCTGCCGTTCGACGAGATGGATGACATGCTGCAACAGACCCTGACCACCCTGGACGCCCCGGACGAGACACCTTTGCTTTCCGTTCTCGGCTGGGACGACGTGACGAACATGTCGCGGTCTCCACTGGTGGATTTCGGCTCTCACACGCATACGCATCCCATTTTGTCCCGATGTTCGGTCGAACGACAGGGGGACGAACTGCGGACCTCACGAGATATACTGCGCGAGCGGCTCGGCAACGCCGAGTTGTTCGCCTATCCCAACGGCCGAACCGAGGATTTCACCCGCGACACGAAGAAACTTCTGGCCGAGTCCGGTTACAAATGCGGATTGACAACGGTCGCCGGGACGATAAAACACAGCGACGATCTCTACGCGCTGCGGCGTGTGTGTGTGGGAGCGGATACAACGTTTGATCAATTTCAATGTGAAATGTTAGGCTGGTGATGATAAATACGAACGTTCAAAAACATTTCGACGATCTGGCCCGCCAAGGGGTCTGGGCCAATCTCTATACCGACTCGAACGGCAAGGTGAACGCCGAGACGTGGTCGTTTCTGGTCCGCGTGCAATATGTGATGGGGCTGATCGCCCAGTATGCCGGGTCCGGTCCCGTTCTCGATGTGGGATGCGGCACCGCACCCATCGCCCGCGCGATTTGTGCGATGGGCCGCGAATACGCCGGCATCGACTTCGCCGAATCGATGGTGAAGGCCGCGCAAGAGAGCCACAGCGATCTCGGCGCTCGATTCAAGGTCTCCGTCGGCGACGCGACCCGCATCGATGCTCCCGATGGCTCGTACGGCGCCGTGGTGGCGATGGGCGTGTTCGAATACCTCACCGTCGATCTGATTCGCCAGGCGCTCGCCGAAATTCGCCGCGTCTTGCAGCCCGAGGGCTGCGCCATTATCACGATTCCAAAGCGTCATTCGTGGCCGAAGGCGATGTACTCGGCGCTCTACCCCGTGCGCAAAGCGATTGGCTGGCGTCCGTCGAAAAGGCCGACGAAATTGGAACTGCAGGAGGAATTTCAGCGGTTATACATGATGCCGGGCGAGCTGCAAAAGTTTTGCGAAGAGGCCGGCATGAAGGAAATCGCCGGTCAGCATTACAACGCCCAGTTCATCTCGCGGCCGTTCACGGTGATGGCCCCGCGGGCCTGTTATCTGCTCAACCGCCCCTTCGAAACCTGCCTCGGCGTTCCGGGCCTGGGATTCCTGGGAACCGGCTTCATCGGCGTCTATCGGCCGAATTAAGGCGTGAAGCGGTTGCATCGTCCGGGATGCGTTTATCATTAAAACGGAACCGGCTTGCCGTTCTTGATTTCGAACGATCGCTCGTCGATGCGATCAATGATGCGATCCCCGTCTTGCAAACCGAGCGAGATCACATCGAATTGATCGGCGGGCAGCGTGGCATTGACTTTTTGATCCACGAAGCTGCACGTGCGCGATAGCGAGAAGACGCCATTGAAATCACGCTTCTGTATCACGTAGGTCTTGGGAACGAGCACACCGTTGACGGTTTCGTACTGCCAATCGATCTGCTGAAGAAGAATTCTCTCGTTCGATGTCATCGTGGCGCGTTTCGGCAGAAACGAAAACCGAGAATCGAACTCAATGACATTCGTCGTCGTTACCTTTCCATCGTTGGTCGTGCGATAGATCCTCGTGACTGTAATGTCGCCGTTCGGCGATTTCTTGACGTTCATAATATTTTTGAGGGCGGGTTTCACGGCATCATCGGAATAACCCTCGATTAACGTATCGATACGCCAACCTCCCACCTCGAACATCACCGTAGGATCGAACGCATATGAATAGTTGCGAATCTGCGTCAAATGCTCAGGCGGTTCTCGCGTTACGACCCGAGTTGACTTGCTTTGCTCGCTCGCAGGGCGTTCGAATCCGCCGATTTCTCCCCTCAGTTCATCCGGATGAAACGTAAACAGACCGTCGCGTTTCGCCAGCACGCGGACGTTTTGGCCGAACGTTTCTCGCTCATACTCATCGCCGGTGGCCTCATCGAAACATGTCGAATCCGTGGTTGATTCGAACGTTGATAAAAAGGATCCGGACGTCTTATCCCACACAAAAGTTGCTTTGACTTCGTATGGCGCGATCAAACGGACGTCATTCGATTCTCCCGCCGCTTTTCGCTGTTTGTCATTGTCCGCTTTTTGCTTGAGCCGAACTCCTCGGAGATGCGACCGGTTTATTCCCGAGAGGACGAACACATCGACTTTCGCCTGCCAGGTTTTGAGTCGTTCAAAATTCGCCTGCTGCTGATTGTAAGCGTCGAACAATGCCTTTCGTGCAGCTTCGTTCCTCAACTGCACATCTTCGCTTTCGATGGATTCTTCTTTCGTTTCATCTGCAAACACGGCGCGACCGAACGGCATGACTGACATGGCAGCGATCAATATGGCAACTGAAAACGTGGGGCACCGGTCCATGGTTAACCTTTCGACATGGTTTTTGGGATCGCGAACGCCGACATCGTGTACGAATGTGAGAATAAGTTATGTGTTCAAGCCGGTAACGTCAAGATCGATGTTATGTCGGCGTTCCCCAATTTCTTCGTGCGTGAATGAGAACCCACCGATTTATCGGCAACGCGTCGTGAGGCCGGCTGAGTAGCGATCGGTGGAAATGATGGATTACACTGGCATTGTGCGCCCGCGTCTCTGATAATGGTGTTTACGCGAACATCCCAGATTCATGCCGAGTGTCCGTGCTTTGCAGAAAGTTTATCCCGATGATTCGAAGCCTTGCGTTGTTTGCCGTGCTTTTCGCCGGAATCGAACTGCGTGCCGACGACAAGCCGCTCTTCGAAGATCAGGTCCAAAACATATTCGCGGCGAAATGCACGGCGTGTCATGGGGCCGACCGGGCGAAACGCAAGGCCGAACTCGATCTGCGCAGCATCGGGGCGATTCTTCGCGGTGGCGAATCGGGGCCGGTGCTTGTCGCGGACAAGCTCGATGAAAGCGCGTTGTGGCAAAAAATCGCCGACGGCGAGATGCCTCCCGAAGGAAGCGAACCGCTGACCGATGCCGAGAAGGATATCATCAAAGCCTGGCTGGAAGCCGGAGCGAATTCGCGAGCGCCGCAAAAAGCGTCGGCCGATCTGACCGACGCCGAGCGAAATTTCTGGTCGTTCCGCGAATTGCAGCGGCCTGAACCGCCGGCGGTAAAACATGAGGGCGCCGATGTCAGGCCGCTCGATCGATTCCTGCTCGCGAAGCTGGAACAACAGGGTTTGTCCTTCGCCCCCGCAGCTGATCGCCGCACGTTGATTCGCCGGGTCACGCTGGACCTCACCGGTTTGCCGCCGACGCGGGCAGAGATCGACAACTTCATCAACGACGACTCCCCCAAAGCCTACGAGCAACTCGTCGATCGCTTGCTTGCCTCGCCGCATTACGGCGAACGCTGGGGGCGGATGTGGCTCGATGTGGTGGGGTTCTCGGAGAGCAACGGTTACATCCGTCACGATTCGCCGCGGCCGCTGGCGTACCGGTATCGCGATTATGTCATCAAGAGTTTGAACGACGACAAACCGTACGATCAGTTCTGGGTCGAACAACTCGCGGGGGATGAGTTGGTGAATTATCCCGCGAAAGAAACCTTGTCGCCCGACGATTTGGAAAAACTGACGGCGACGCATTTCCTCCGCAACGCTCCCGACGGCACCGACAACACCGAAGGAAACGAAATCACCCGCGTGATGGAACGCTACGCGGTCCTCGAAGCGCATCTGCAAATGACGACGTCGGCAATGTTCGGACTGACGATCGATTGCGCCCGCTGTCACAGTCATAAGTTCGACCCGATTCCGCAGCAAGACTATTACTCGCTGCAGGCGATCTTTTACCCGGCCTTCAACGTGAAGGAATGGACGCAACCGAAGGACCGCTGGATCTACGACGTCGGCCAAACGCAGGTCGCCGACTGGAAAGCGTCGAACGAGCAAGCCGACAAGCAGATCGCCGAAGTGAAGCAGACGTATCAGACGTGGCTCAACGAAAACCGCCCGCAGGGGGCGATCGCCTTCCGCGACGATTTTTCATCTCCCGACGGCCTGTCGAACTGGACCGACACGGTCCCCGGAGACAACACGACGGCGGGCGGCCCTGCGGTCGTCTTTAACGCCGAAACCGCGCCGGCCGCGCAGTTTCGCGACGGCAAATTAACGCTGCTGGCTCCCGCTCCGAGTCAGAGCACGTGGCTCGTGACGCAGCAGACGTTCGATTGGACTCCCGAAGAAATCGGGGAGTGGATTCAAGTGACGTTCGATCTCGTCGACGGCCGCGCTCCGGACGGCGCAACCGCCGAGCGAATCGGTTATTACATCTCGCTGCACGATTACGACGACAGTGCCGACCGGCTTCCCGGCGATAACAACTTCGACGTCCCCAAGGGAAACATTCTGTTCGACGGCAATCCCGCCGGCGGGGCCAACGTCTATCTCGATTACCCCGGCGGCGATCAGCAGGGAGCCGGCGCCATTGGAACCGTCGCGTATCAATCGGGTCACAACTACGGCGTCCGCGTCACCCGCACCGCCGAAGATGAATTCTTGCTGCAACACGTCGCCGACGGCGTGATCGAAGAGAAGTCGATGTCCGTGCCGGCGATCCGCCTCCCCGACGGCGGCTTCGGTTTCGAACTCTGCTGCTCGCGAAGTTTTACCGTCGACAACGTGGTGATCGAATCGTCGCACAGCCCGACCGACACCGAAGAAAACAAGGAAGAACACCGTCGCTTCGCCGAAGAACTGGCGAAACGGACGGCGGAGATGAACGAAGCGGTCGCCGCCGCGGAAGCAACGCGGCTTCCCGAACCGGACAAACTCGCGTGGGTGACCGATTTGACACCATCACCGCCGCCGGTCCCGTTGCTCCTGCGGGGGGATTATTTTCAGCATGGGGACGTCGTCGAGCCGGCGGCGCTGTCAATGTTGACGGATGACGACAATCAGATGCGGGTCGAAGTGCCGGCATCAGGTTCGCCGACGACCGGTCGCCGACTTGCTTTCGCCAGATGGGCGACGCATGCCGATTCGCGGCCGTCCGCGTTATTGGCCCGCGTGCACGTCGACCGCCTCTGGCGCGGACATTTCGGCATCGGCCTGGTCCCGACGCCCGACAACTTCGGCATCAGCGGCGTGCCGCCGGAGAATCCCGAATTGCTCGAATGGCTCGCCGCGGAATTCATCGCCGGCGGCTGGAAGCAGAAACAACTGCACCGCTTGATTCTGTCGTCCCGCGTCTATCGGCAGGCGAGTTTTGTGGATGACGCCGCGGCCGATCCCCAAGATGCCGAATATCATCGCTTTCCGACGCATCGTCTCGATGCCGAATCGATCCGCGACGGCATGCTCGCGGCGGCGGGAGTGCTGAATCCGAAAATGGGGGGTCCGTCGATCGAATTCGTCGACAACGGCAGCCGTAAGATCGTCCTGCCCGAACCGACCGAAGCTGGTGAATTGCACGAAGTCGATCGCCGCAGCATTTACATTCGGCATCGCCGCACGCAGCCGATGTCGTTTCTGGAAGCGTTCGATCTCGCGGTTCCCGAGCCGAATTGTCTGGCGCGATCGACGACGACGGTCGTGTCGCAGTCGCTGGCTCTGATCAACGGCGATTTCGCCGTCCGCATGGGGCAGGAATTCGCCGAACGACTGAGGCGCGAAGCGGGAGACGATCTTTCGGCCCGCGTCCGCCTCGCCTTCGAATTGACATTCGCCCGTGAACCGTCATCGGTCGAACTCGAACGGAGTTTGCAGTTCGTCGCCGCACAAGCCGAGCTTCGACGCGCCGCATCTCCCGATGACGCCGAGAAACTGGCGTTAGCCGACTTCTGCCGCATGTTGCTGGCGAGCAACGAATTTTTGTACGTCCCGTAATGAAACTTTTTTTATGGTAACCATCGTCTGACGGAAAACAGCGCATACGAACAATAATCTCCGTCGATATTATCCCTTCCAAAGTCAATCGAAAATTGGTGGAGTCGCTGCATGTCCAACTCTGATTTCTCGCGTCGCACGTTGCTCAAGCAGGCCGCGCTCAGTTGCGGCTGGTTGTCGCTGGCGGAGATGATCTGCGGGCAATCATCGCAAGCCTCCGAAGGTGAGGGGAGGGGACGCGACGTCAAAATCCGCGCGCCGCACTTCGAAGCGCCGGCGAAGCGCATGATTCTGCTGTTCCAGCACGGCGGGCCGAGTCACGTCGATTTGTTCGACCCGAAGCCCGCGCTCGCCGAATACGAAGGCAAGCCGATGCCCGGCGGGGTCGAGGCGTTTTTCGACAAGCAGGACAGCAGCCTGTGCATGCCGAGCCCGTTCCAGTTTTCGCAGCACGGCGACTCGGGGATGGTCTTCAGCGAGCTGTTGCCGCACATGGCGCGGCACGCCGATGATTTCTGCATGATCCGCTCGCTCAATACGCTGGTGAACGATCACGAAGGGGCGCTGCGGCACTTTCAGACCGGCAAGCCGCGCGTCGGCCGGCCGACGATTGGCTCGTGGCTGACGTATGCGCTCGGTTCGCCGAATCAGAAACTTCCGCCGTATGTCGTGCTCTCCGATCCGAATTACGATCAGGTGGACGGCATTCGCAACTGGTCGTCGGGATTTCTGCCGGCGATCTATCAGGGGACGCCGCTGCGAACGAACGGCCCCGCGCTGTTCGATCTCGACTTGCCGAGCGGCGTCACTGCCGAGATGCAGCAAAATCAACTCTCGTTTCTTGCCGACCTCAACCGCGAACACAAGCAGCGGTTCGCGAGCTTAAGCGAACTCGACGCCCGCATCGCCGCCAATGCGCTGGCGGGGGACATTCGCGACGAAGTCCTCGCCGCGATGGATGTCTCGCAAGAAACCGCCGAAACGCAATCGCTGTACGGCATGGACAACGAAGCGACCGGCACCTACAGCCGGCGGTGCCTGATGGCCCGGCGTCTGATCGAAAGCGGCGTCCGTTATGTCGCCGTCTTCAACGACAACATCAAAGGCGACCCGTGGGATACGCACTTCGAGCATAACGAGCGAATCAAAGAAATCGCCGCGAATGCCGATCAGCCGGGCGCGGCGCTCATCACCGATCTCAAGCAGCGCGGCCTGTTGCAAGACACCGTGGTGATGTGGATCGGCGAGTTCGGCCGCTTGCCGGTCGCACAAGGCAAAAACGGCCGCGACCACAACCGCCACGCCTACACCGGCCTCGTCGCCGGCGGCGGTTTCAAGCAGGGTCTCACTTACGGCACGACCGACGAGTTCGGTTACAAAATCGCCGAGAACCCGGTCTCGATCAGTCAACTGCACGCCACGCTGCTGCGGCAGTTCGGTCTGGATCACACACGATTGACATACCCGTTCCAAGGCCGCGACGAGAGTTTGACGAATGCGGATATACAACCGGTGGAACCGGTGGATGCGCTTGTCGGGTAGGAATACGGCCCTTTAGAACGAGACGAAGAATGGATTTGCGTCTTTAATTATTTAAATCAAATTTAGCTCCCCAATTTTTGCGTAGAAAGTCGGCCAACGGCTGAACTGGCGCGCCATACACGAAGCCGGGCATGTTAAGGTTTGTTTTGTTCCAACCGTAACTCGAGATTACTCCAATGACGCGCGGCTTTGTTGATCGTCCTCCGATTGTCCATATTGGACCGCCGCTTACACCAAAAGTATTGTGTCCGTCAATTAGATATAACGGGAATTCGTTCCGAAGAATCAATGCTGAAACACACCCCTCAAAATAACATGGCTGCGGTCGCTGAGCGACATCAGACGCGATTGCAGGATATCCGCACCATGCTAAACGTGTTCCTTCGACCGTCCAAAAACCTTCATTCTCAAAAGGAACAGTTTCAGTCGCTACTGGAAATTGCTGTTCGTCCACGGCAAAAAACGGCATGCCATCTTCGCAATGCGATGGTCCCATAATGAAACCGATATCAATGTAATTATTATGAGGACCACTATAATATACCGCTCGAGGAGAACGTGCATCCTTTCCTCCGGTCATGAAGGTCGCATTTCGAGAGATTGGATTGAAAGGATCATTCCATGAGAATCGCGTGAGGTTAAAACGGAATTGTTCGCCTATTTGTGATCGAACGACGTGTCCCGCGGTTGCGATTAACGGCAACCAAACGTCGTTCTTTTTCCCCACAAAACCAATCACAGTTCCCGAACCGCATGATTTGACGCCAGTTTTCAGGCACTCCCTTTCTATGTAAACCAGACAAGATAAAATCCTCTCATGATAGAATCGCGATAACAAGCTGTCAGATTCATCGGAAAAGATTATTTCTCCCTCATTTGTCATGACGCGACCTTCTACAAACCGTCTTTGAAAGCGATTACATTCACGGTATTGTGTGCATCGCTCGTTAAAAAGTCAAAACGGCGGGCATGACATGTAAGAGAACCGATCCAATTCCCACAAAACCATTGCGGGTTCTCCATCCCGCCGATACAATAGTAACGTTTGATGCGTTCGCTGGCCGATAGGCTCGATAAAGGGGGCGACCATGCTGAATATCGCCGGGGGTGAATCGCGGTATTGCGACATCTCGCGCCGCCATGCGCTGCAAATCGGCGGGCTGGGACTCGGTGGGCTTGCCCTGCCCGACATATTGCGGGCGGAAAGTCGATCGCGCGCCGCAAACGGAAAATCGCCCATCAAGGGGATCATCATGATCCTCCTTCCCGGCGGGCCGTCGCATCTCGATACGTTCGACCTCAAGCCCGATGCCCCGAGTGAAATCCGCGGCGAACTGCGTCCCATCGCGACCAATGTTCCGGGAACCGACATCTGCGAACTGATGCCCCGCCTCGCGGGCATGGCCGACAAGTTCACGCTCATCCGTTCGCTGATGGGCTTTCACGACGATCACAACACGCACTGGTGCACGACCGGTTGGGAGTCGCATCCGCCGATGGAATCGTCGCCGATCGTCGCCGGTTTTCCGCCGGGCGACTGGCCGTCGATGGGAGCGATCTTGTCGAAGTATCACGGCCCGCGCGTGGCCGGGGTGCCGCCGTGCGTCGACCTCACGCCGATCGAACCCGATCCGCGTTTTATTCTGCGGACGCCGCCGGGACAGCCCGGTTATCTCGGCCCGGCTCACGCGGGATTCGAAGTCGCCGCGGTCGATCGCAAAAACATCACGCTCAACGGCATGAGCCTCCGCCGGCTCTCCGACCGCCGCGCGCTGCTGTCGAGTTTCGACGATTTCCGTCGCCAGGTTCAGCGCACCGGCGAAAACGACGGCATCGATGAATTCCACAAGCAGGCGTTCGAAGTGTTGACGTCGCCGCGACTCGCCGAGGCGCTCGATCTCAGCCGGGAAGATCCCGCGATCCTTAAGTTATACGGCCTCGACAGGGAATATCCGCACGAGCGGCAAGGCAAGACGCTGCTCGACCAATTCCTCGTCGCGAGAAGAGTGATCGAAGCGGGGGCGCGCTGCGTGACGATGGCGTTCTGCCGCTGGCCGTTCGGAAGGATGCTCAAAGGGGATTACAACTGGGACTGGCACAAGGACAACTTCGCCGAAGCCCGCGGGGCCTTGCCGCTCTTGGATATCGGCCTGTCGGCGCTGTTACGCGATCTCGAAGATCACAATCTGCTCGACGACGTCGCCGTCGTGATGTGGGGAGAATTCGGCCGCACGCCCAAGATCAACGGCAACGCCGGCCGCGACCACTGGCCGCGGGTTTGCAGCGCGCTGGTCGCGGGTGGCGGATTGAAATGCGGTCAGGTGATCGGCGCAACGACGCGCTGGGGTGAAGAACCGCTGACGCGACCCGTTCATTTCCGCGAAGTCTTCGCCTCGCTCTATGAACGCCTCGGCATCGACGTCGCGCGCACGCAGTTCACCGATCTGACGGGGCGGCCGCAGTATCTGGTCGATCATGGGCCGATGGGTGAGTTGGTCGGCTAACCATGATTGCGCCGGGTGCCCCGGTTAAAATCGTCTCGCGGGCGACCACAACGTGGGCGATAGGGGTAAGGAAGCCCGAACCCAATCGGGCTTCCTTACCCCTATCGCAAGAATCGTCAATCGGTAATTCAATCTCAACCGGGGCACCCGGCATGCGGGAGCATGCCCTACTAGGCTGCGAGTGGCTGGGGCGCGGCTTCGATCGGTTGAGTCATTTCGCGACATCCTTAAATCGTATCTCCTGCTCGTCGAGTTCGCGGCGTCGCTCGTCGATTTCGGCATGAAATTTTGTCATGAGCGTTTCGTCGGCTTCGATCTCATCGATCTGGTTGTTGACGTCACTCCACATCTGCGGCGCGTCGATCAGCCGGTCATAATAGTCGCGGTACGTCTCGTCCATCGCTGCCGACATGGTGGGGACCGTCGCCAGATAGACGATGAATGACAGCGACGACGCGACGAGACAAGATTTCGCGACGACGACCGCCGCGGCACGGTTGTGGTGGGGCAATTCGGGATGTTTTCGCAGCCGGAACAGCGTCCATGCCCAAACGATGCCGGTCGCGATGACGATCATCGCGGTGAGACCGAAGTTCACGCGCCATTGCAACAGCGCCCATAACCAGGGATGGTCGTCGAGCTTCATCGCCGACTGCAATTTGTCGGCGTCGACGGGGAGTGCGCGGGCTTCTTTCCAGACGGTTGGCTGAATCCAGGCTCGCGCTTCGAATTCGTTGGCCATCGTGACAGCCAGTCGGCTCGCCAATGGAACGGCACAGATCAAGACGGCGAACGTCATACCGACCGCTTGCCATCGTTGACTTCGCGTAAGTTCCGCGCTGCGCACGAAGGCCACGAGCAAACGGACGATCGTCCATGCGGCCCACGCCAGGAAGGCAGTCAGCACGATGAGAACCAACGGAGGTACGGCGACGACCAGCGCGATCGACCAATGGTCGAGCGACGAAAAATGCAGCCCCGCGATGATCGTGAGCGTAACCGTCGCCGCCAACGCGGCAAATTGAGCCGTCGGAACGCCGGTCTGCCGCTGCGCGACAAACAGCATGCCGCCAAAGCAGAGCAAGAAAACCATTCCGATGGCAGCAGCGACGATCGACGTCTGCACCGTCGGAGAAACCAGTTGCGCCGGCAACATTCCAAGAAACACAAAACTGATGACGGAACCGATGAGCCACGGCGTCACGAATGGCAATAACCGCAGCCGCGTCGATTTGGCGTCGAAGGTTCGTTTCCACGGGCGAGCGCACAACCATGCGACGAATGCGAAACCAAGCGAAAGCAGCACAAAAGACGGCGCTATCGCCAATGCTGCGAGGGAGATGAAGTTTGCCATCCACGTGAACGATTTATCCGCAAACGGTTCGACAGATCGGCTGGTTTTCGCTTTGAGCCGTTTCGCGGCTTCTTCAAATACTTTGAAGTCCAACTGCGCTTTGTCTAACTCGGAAGATGCGAGTTTCTGCTCTTCAGCGGTCAAGAGATGGGGATGCTCTTCGCCGAGCTTCTTGAGGTTGGCATAACACCATCGCCGAAAAATAATCTGTGACGACAAGACGTCGGCTGGATTTCCGGCTTCCTCAATCTGGTCCACGATTGGCAAAACCGCCCGCACGGCTTGGACGGCACCATCGAGATCGCCGCTGCGTTCGGCGACGTCGCGGCGCACCGACTGCCAGCGCATGAGATATAAGAGCAAATTGTTCGTCTTGCCGATAATCGCCCGGCTCCCGGCGGTCGTGAGTTGTTCGTATGGCGAGAGCGGTGTCGTTTCGAGAAATGCGAGCGTGGCAGCATAGCCTTCGGTGCCGAACTTCAGATGCGGCTTGGCCAGACCGGCGTTGAACCGGGCGACTCCGCGGTTGAACATTTCTTGATCGGTGGCCGTCAACGTGTAGCCGCCGAGGTCGCCATCGTAGTCATAAGTCGCCGATGCCTGCCATAAATGAAGAGCGGCAAGATAGTCGTACAATGCGTTGCCGGGGTCGTGCCCGGAGCATTCATTGAGGACGGCAAGCCAGTCGTTTTGGCGGGGCTCGTTGTCTTCGCGCAAGACTTCGTAGGGAAATAGCAGAAGTGCGCGAGCCCGCCAAAGTTCGACATCGTCGTTGTCCAGCAGAAGAGCACGTTCGATTTGCGCGAGACATTCCTCGCGGCACATCGACTCAAACTCGCTAAAGAGCCGGTTTATTGTTTCCTGATCCAGGTCGATTCTCGCGCCGAGCGGAATTCCCGGCATATCAGGAAGGTCGTTTCGCCGCAGGTGATGTTTGATGAAGCCGTGTTCCGGACCGTCGAGCATCCAGGCGGCTCCCATCGCGACGTGAGGGGCGATGTCGCCGCCACTCAGTTGAGCAACCTGATCGAGCCAAAACCGTCCCTGAACGGCGGGTTCAGAATCGCCGAGCGGCGTTTCAGTAATACCAACAAACTCACGGACGGCACCAGTCCATGATGCGAGATGCGGTCGCCAACCCGTGGCCGAGGTGGAGAGCGTCCATGCACAGCACACGCCAAGAAAGGCAACCGCCGCGACGGCCAGCAAAATCAGCCATGTTCGACGATGCGGCATACAGATGCTCCGACAGTTCTGGATAGGGGTAAGGAAGCCCGAACGGGTTCGGGCTCCCTTACCTCCGAACCGTGCTGGCGGATCTCCCGCACACGGCTCTTCGGTCGATGGTTCACCTCTTTGAGGATTGACAGGCCGCGGGCCGGGTACCCCGGTTGGAATGTTAACGGGTTCCTGGTTCTGATTCTTGCGTGCCACGGCTGTGTCAGCCGTGCGATTTTATGTGGATTTTCGATTGCTT
>JBBECD010000046.1:0-7063 GCA_040881995.1 Planctomycetaceae bacterium | reverse complement strand
CGGATAATAGAACGAAAACGTGCGGCTGCTGACGTGCCGGCTGAGCATGGCGTCGATGTCGAAACCCTTGTGCTCGGAGTGAAAGAGCAAATCGCCGACGTAATCGAATTCTTCATCCGGTTTGAGGGCGATGTAAACCTGGCAACTGCTGTTATTCAGGCGGACGCTGCGGGCTTCTTCGAAAAAATCCTTGTCGAAATGTTCGGGGCCGACGAGCGACGTGACGGTCGTCTTGATGTTGGCGTTCGACAGCACGGCCTTGCAGCGGATCGTTTTTCCGTTGACGACGACCCCCTGCACCACGCGATCGGGAGAAACGAGAATTTTCTCGACGAGGCAGCGGATGCGGATATCGACCCCGTTTTTCGTCAGTTCGGCTTTCATCTGATTGACGAGATGATCGGTTCCCCCTTGAAACGTGAAGACCCCTTTGCTCATGAAATTCGAAAAGACGATGCCGTAAGTGATGGCGGGGTCTTCGAGCGTCGAACCGTTGGCATAGGTGATCGGTTCCATCAGCAGACGGACGACGTCGTCGCGGCCGGGGAAGTATTCGTCGAACAGTTGGCCTGTGGTCTTCTCTTGATCGTCGTAAAAATTCATCTGGCGGGCGGCGTCGAAAAATCCATCGACCGTGGCGGGTTCGATGCGGAATTTTTCGATCAGCAGCTTGGTGAAGTCTTCGCGGTTGAACGTCGTCTGTAAGGAGAATTGCGGGTTTTCGAAGCGGATCCCTTTAAGCTGCACGATCGATTCGGCGATCTCGGGGGTCCAGTATTTCCGGCAACTTTTGATCATGCCGATGGGAAAACCGTGCAGCGAAATATCGAAGATGTGTCCCCCCTTGCGTTTGAACCACGTCGCCATGCCGCCGAGTTGGTAATGGTGTTCCAGCAGCAGTACAGAATATCCGGCCCGCGCGAGGGTATTGGCCGACGTCAGGCCGGCGAGTCCGCTGCCGATGACGACGACATCGTATTCGTCTTTCGCGTTTTTCAGAAAATCTTTAGTCATGCGTATCGGTCGACTCGTTGACGGTGTCAAAGGCTCGATGGACGGCGGTGCGAAGAGGGGAAGAGTGGGGGGAGAAGACATGTCGATCCGTCACTCGTCCTGCCGTCCCTCCGTCGGTTCATTCGCTGCCCCGATGCCAAAACTGCATCATGAATAGATTCGCCGGGAAGGGCAAGAGTGCAGCGGCCGCGCGTGAGTCGTTACGGCATCGCTTTTTCAGCGGAGGCTGATGCGGACTTTCGCGGCGGGAGTTTTAACTGCTGCAAGTACTCTTGCGTCAGATCGACCGGCGTGACTCCCTCGCGCGGCGTGTAGACGAACTCGTCTTCCGCGACCTTGCCGTCGAGCACAATCTTGGTGAATTCGAGCGTGACGATCGGCCGGTAAATCGATTTTTCGGGATCGGTTTTCTTCAAATAGATGACGCGAGTGGGAAAATAAACGGTGCGGTTTTTGTGGCGAATGTGTTCCATGTAAATGCGGACGCGGTCGGGGACGTACGGAGGGAGCGGAGCGTTCGGATCGTCTGATCCTCCGGACCAGATTGTCCGATACTCTTTATTCCAGCGTCCTTCGAGCAGCGTGAACTCCCGCTTTTCGATGGTTTCGCGGTCGCCGAGCTTAAAGACCATCGTCTCTTCCAGCGAAGCGAGCAGCGCGGGAAGACCCCCTAATCCCAGTTCGGTATGCAGCATCATCGTATCCGACCGGGGGAGGTTTTTGGCGGTTTCGAGAATCTGGCGGACGTCCCGGCGGGTGACTTGCACGTCGTTGTCGATCGTCTGCTGCGTCCATAAGACCTGGCCGTCGCAGACTTCGAGCAATTCGCCTTGCGAGGCGCCGAGCTTCAATTGATATTCGAGCTTGAGCCGCAATTCGGTCCCCTGGATGTACACGCCCGCGGCTTTAAAACGCTTCGGACCGAACGAAATCGTTTCGTCGAGTTGAGCACGAATCGACGTCAGCGAATTCATATCTTTGCGGGACTGTTTCAGCAGCGCATTGGCCGAGGGGGATTTTTTGGTCGACTTTTTAGGTTCTTTTTCCGCGGCATCGGATTTTGGCGGATCACTTGACGGTTCGGCGGCGGGATCCTTCTTTTCGCCCGCATCGCCGCCGTCGGTTGTCGACTGTTCCTTCTCGTTCGGCTGCAAGGCCAATTCGCTGCGTTCGAGCATCCGGCTCGGCTGATCGACGCGCAAACGATGAGACTCTGTAATTTTTTTCGAATCTCCGGCGACTGCGGGGAGGTGAGCATCATTCGCCGAGCGGACGCGGCGTTGGAACTCTGGCGTCGCGTTGACCGGAGCCGGAAAATCTGCCTGTCGTCGGTGCGTAAGTGACTTTGTATCCGTAAGATGCGTCTCGCCGTCGGCGTTCGCTTGAACGTCGCCCTTCGAGTCGGTCGACGAGAAAGACGGCTCGGCGGAGCCGCCGAAAATGCCGAAGAGCAGGGCTGTAAAAATGGGCAACATAATCGTTTCGTTCTGAAAATGACGGTTTTACCAAAGAATCCGACGAAATTGACCGAAAATTACCTGTGTGTGGTCGGTGTGATTCTCGAAACCACACTCCCGAGGCCGGGCCGATCGGACAGCGAGTCGACTCTCGAACATGATTTTCCCGAAGGGGACGCGGCATTGTATCGAATCACCGGCCTGCAGGTCGACTCAAATTTTCGCCGGTCGTGACAGTTTTCGCTTCCGTCGAAGGATCATCATAACAATTCAAAGGGATTCGTTCCGAATCTGAAGCAGCTCTTTCGCTTGCGGAAATCCGAAAAGGGGTCGTGATGAAGTATTATTTCTTGGCTTTAGGAACATTGGTGGTGGTGTGTGTCGGCTGTGCCGTCGACGGCCAGGAAGTCTTCAATCGGTCGAGCGAATACCATGCTCCGCCCGCGGCGATGATGTCGCGTCCCGGCCCCATGGTCGACGGTCCCGGTCCGGGAGTGATGCCGATGATGGCGCCTCCGCAACAAAAACCGTTCGCGACCATACTGACGCAGTTGATCTTCACCGGTCCGGCGGGGATGCACGTCGGCTGGCAAATTCCCGACGGCTTCGCCGAAAACCAAGTCATCACGCCGGGACGTTACGACTTCCACCAGGGCGCAACGTATCGGTTGAAGATGACCGATATTCCGAACCGCGACACGCTGATCGTGTATCCTTCGTTGCAGGTCTATCCGACGCACCCGACGACCGACGCTTATCTCTCGCATAACTGCGTCCCCATCGAAATCTCGGAAGAAGATCTCGATCAGGTCGAAAGCAACAACTTTGTCACGAAAGTGATTTACCTGCCCGATCCGAAATTCCAGGAACTGGCCATCGCCGGTGTGGAGACGCTGGTCTCGACTCGGCTCGATCCGGGTGTCGATCCGGTCGCCGAAGCCGATCGCCGCGGCACGATTATGGTCGTGCTCCGCATGGGGAACATGGACCTGGAAACGCCGCAGGTCGCGCAGCCGATGGGACCGGCCGCCGGCTTCGGAGGCGCAGGTGGCGACGTGCAGCAGGCGTCGTTCAAGTTTGACGGCGAGAAGGGACAACACGTTCCTCCGATGCCGATCGAAATTGCAGAAGGGGGCCCTTACGGAGTTCCTTCCGCGATGATGATGGGAGGACCAGGCGGTCCCGGCATGCCGGCGTACGACCCGGTCTCCGGCGGCAACGCTCCGATGTGGGGCATGCCGATCACCGGCACGCCGATCGGCCTTCCCGGCCCGCCGCACCTGCCGTATGGCGGCCCGGCGACGCTCAAATCTCACACGGTCCGCAACTTGACGACCCAGGATCTGCCGAAACCGGTGGACCACATGCTGATCGACGTCAAGCATACGCCGGGGCTTTCGACGCCTCAGCCGACAAAGTACATCCGCTACGAAGAAAAGCATCCGGTCTACTCGCCGGGGGAAGTCAGCTATCCCAACTACACTTTGCCGGGCGGACAATAAACGGCAGCAGGGTGGCACTGGCGGCTTGTCCGCCAGTGTGAGAACGTTGAGATGGCAACAAAAACTCAACTTATCACCAGAAACTGTCGGCGTGCGAAACGAAATCCATACACCGTCCCTGGTCAATCCGATCACGGACGGTGTTTGGCCGAATGGACCTGACGAAACCAGTTTGTTTAGTAACCCGAAGCGTAAGCGAGGGAGCATGTCGACGCGATGTTTCCCGATCAGCTCCCTCGCTTACGCTTCGGGTTACCATAAGGAACGGTTAAAAATCAACCCGCCCATCGTCGCTGGACGGGGGACTCGGTGCGTTATCAACGTCAAAGACGCGGATACCGATGCACGAAGACTGGGGAAGACGCGAATGAGCATGCCCAACATCACACCGGTTTCCTGGATGAACAGCAAAACTCTCCGTCGGTGCTGCGCTTTCCTGCTGGGGGCACTGGCGATTTCCGTCTCAACGGCGGTGCACGCTCAAGACAACCGGGCCAACGGCGCGTATTACCCCATGCACCAGTACATGCCGACCGGTGAAGCCGGCGCGTGGATGAGCCGGCTCGGGAAAACCGTGCCCGGCTATTATCAGCCGATCAAACTGCTGCTCCCCACCGGGGGGGACGTCACCTTTTGCTCGGGACAGATGACCGAACCGGTCTCGACGGCGTCTCCCGCCCAAATCGGACTCGCCCTCGGTTATCCGTACCGTCTGCAAATCCGTAATCTTCCCGAATTCCCCGGCGTCGAACTCTATCCCACCGTCGAACTACTCGATCGGCTCCATCCGCCGCCGGGACACGAACATGAATTTCCGATTCCCATTCAACTGACCTCGAGCGATCTCGAACAGGTGCTCGCGGGACGGCTGGTGACGAAAGTCATCTATCTCGAACACCCTCAAGCCGCCTTGCCGGTGGAATCCGAAGGGGAATCGCTGCTGTTCGACGTCCCCCCTCAGGTCAATATGCTGGCCGAAGCCGATCGGCTCGGCCGACCGCTGGCGATCGTTCGCCTCGGCGGGCGGCTTCCCGATCCGACCCAAGACATCGCATCGTATCTGTGGAGCCCGGCTCCCATCGCCTGGGAACCCGCCGACGGCGTACAAGAGGTGCGCCGCGCGAACGATTCGTCGACGTCCCGCCGCACGAGTCAGACGCCATTACCGTCGGCGCGACCTTCCCGCAGTCTTCTCCCCGCCGGTTCCCGCGTTTACATGTCATACACGCAGCCTTTGAAATGATCCAGGAGACAGGGACACGAGAGACATGACCGAAAACTTACCTCACGCTCGCCGGCGTACGCCCGGCTCCCGTCGCTCTTTTCTGTCCGCCGTTTGGTTTAAACGGGGAGCGGCGTCGTTGCTGTGCCTGAGCCTCTCGGCCTGCTCGACCGTCACATCGCTGACCATGCACGACAGCGAATCCGGCCGCGATCCGTTTATCGCCGAGCGAACCGAACATCCCTCCGAACCGTCGCCAATGGCGGCGGAGCCGGCGGATCGCGGCGCGGCGGAGGTCGCGACCGATGAACGTCCAACGTCGTCGATCGAAACGGCGTCCGCGACGACCGAGGCCGTCGATCGGAACGAATCGACTCCCTTTCCCACCACCGCCGACATGGTGGAGGCGGAACGGAAGATCGTGTTGCCCGAATCCTTACCGGCAATACCGATGGGCGCACGCGCGCCGACGATCACGTTTGATCCGGCGCGGCCGCGTCACGATGAAAGCGGCGAGATCGTCCCGATCTCCCATCAAGCGGCGGGACCGCCGTCGCTTTCGTACGAGGCCGGTATCGCCAACGTCAGAAAGATGGATCTCGACCACGTCGACGAATACCTGGTCGACGGCGGCGATCGCGGATATCCCATTCATTATGAAGACCGCCGCATCATGGGAGTCGAGTCGGAAGATACGTTCGCCGAATTTCATCGGCAGGATGGAAGCCGGCATGTCGTTCCCAGCAATACGGTCGCCGTATATGCCCCGCGGTTCGGCACGCTCCGCACGATCACGGGAACCGAAACCGGTGAGATCGTCGCACGCGCTTCGAGCACGCGTGAAGCAGTCCGCGACAGCGGCATTCACAGCCGCGTCGTCGCCTCGCAGCAACGGCAGACCGACGAAGCCGGCGGTCTGAGCATGCGCAGCCGGGCCAGCGGCATGCTCGCGCGTAACAGGGGGGCCGACCTCGCCCACAGCGCCCGCGCCACTCAGCACGAGTTGCTGCAAAACGTCTTCGAAGATTCGCTGTTCACGACGATGGGCCGGCTCGACCAGAACAATCAGGCCTGGCTCGCGAAAGGGATGCAGGCCGCCGACGTCTGGACGAAAAATCAACGGGCCTTGCTGGTCGTAACCGACGACGGACTCCAGGAAGTCTATCACGCCCAACGCGTCGCGGAGATGAGCGCTCTCGACGAAGACCATCTCACGCCCGGCCGGTTACGGCTGGTGAAAGTCGCCGACAAACGCACCGCGAAGATCGGCGAGACCGTGACCTTCAGCCTGCGATACGACAACCTCGGCGACCGCACCGTCGAACAGGTGCGGATCATCGATCACCTGACGACGCGCCTCGACATCATTGAGGAGAGCATCACCTGGGGACCGGCCGACGAGCCGCAGGGCCAGTGGGAGATCGCCGACCACGAGGATGGCGGCACCGTCTTGACGTTCGTGCTGAACGGCCCGCTCGCCGGCAAATCGGGCGGCGTGATCACGTTCTCGTGCCGCGTCAGATGACCGCAAATCTCCTCGTTCCCATGCTCCGCTTGGGAACGCAAGGTCTTCGAAGCTCCGCTTCGTCAGGCATGCAGCTAGCGCTCCGCTCCGCTACGGAAACCCTTCGCGTCGCGGCTAACCGGGGAACCCTCGCTTGCGCTTCGGGCTGGTAATTCCCCCACGGTCTCTCGCAACAATATTCGCAACCTCAATCAAGAATCGCGACCCAGTTGTTCGATAAGACAAGACAGGAAATCAACGCAAGGCACGATCAAATGCTGATACAAACGCAGGAGTCTGAAACCAAACGTCGTCCGACCTCCCTCTGATTGCTAACCGGATTCAGATTCCCGCGACTCGGCCC
>JBBECD010000045.1:6938-41283 GCA_040881995.1 Planctomycetaceae bacterium | reverse complement strand
TTACGTCGCGCGCAAAGTGCGCTGAAGTGCGTTGCAGTGCGCATTTCGCTGCATTTTTGCTCGATTTTCGCCTTGCGATTTTCAGACTGCTTGTTTCACGTGAAACGGGGGTCGGTTGTGGATTATCAGATACCGTTTCACGTGAAACGGGGCATACGCTAACGAATTTCATCACTCGCCCCACACCCCCGGCAGCGGCTCTGCCGCTTGAGGGACGGCCGCGCGAAAATCTTCGCCGACCAGCTTTGCGATCGTGGCGGCGATTTGGCTTTGGGTGACTTCCACGTTCTCACGCACGCCCAGTGCCGGCGTCTTTGGGCCCAGCACGGCCATCCAGACAAACTCGGCGCCGACGACGTCTTTGCCGTGGTTGGTCCAGTCGCCCAGCGTTTCGCCGCGGCCGTGATCGGTCGAGATGATGAGCGAGGTCTTATCCTTATACTCGGGGAGGCTCTGCAGCAGTTCCCAGAGTTCCTTGATCTGACGGTCCGACTTTTGGGCGGCGTGCAGGTACAGATCGTAACGCCGGCCGTGGCCCCATTCGTCGGTCTCGCCGAGGCCGAGAAACAGCACCTTCGGCTTGTGCTTGAGCAGATATTCGCGGGCGAGTTCGACGGTGAAGACGTCGATCGAATTCCCTTCCCATAACACGAGCGCGTTGTTGATGGAGTGATTGAGATCCTGTTGTCGCGGCGTCAGCGGCTCATCCGAAATCGGCCCCGTCCCGGCGTGCACGAAGATGCCGCTTCGCTCTTGATTCAGGATGAAGGGGAAGACGTCCCACGTCGTCAGCGCGGCGACGCGGCCTTTGAACCGATCGCGCGTATTCAGAAATTCGAGCACGTTGATATTGGGATTAGGCACCTTGTTGTTCGAATCGATACGCGGATCGGCGAGCCCGGCGAACATTTCGTTGTAGCCGGGATACGAGAATTTTAGTCCGTTCGTCAGCCTCGCAACGCAGCCGCGGGTTGGGTCGCCGAAGAGTTGGCCTTCCTTGGCGATCGTCTGCCACAGAAACGGCATGAGCGTTTCGCGGCGTGCTTCGGGAGTCTCGCGCCAAAAGTGGTCGCGGAGTCCGGCCACGTTTTTCACTCCGGCGTCCGGGCTGATAAAGCGTTCCTCGGCCCCGGTGAAGACCTCCTGCCAGCGCAGCCCGTCAAGGACGACGTACACGACATTTTCCTGGGCCGAAGCTTTGGAGAGCGACATCGTCGATAACAGAATCAAGGCGGCTACGGACGCGAGAAAACAGCGGCGATCGTTCATCGTTTTGATCCGTTCGGGGTTCGGTTCGCGGTTCGGGGAAAAGGCAGCAGGCTAAAGCCTGTACTCCGACTTTCTGCCACTGACGACTGACATTAGACCACTGACCACTGACCAGCCGTCACGCCGGTTTCGGGTGCGTTTTGCAGTATTCTTCGTACTCGGCGGCGGTCTGGTCGTTCATCGGATACGTCCCCAGCAGCGGGGCTCCACGTTCGATTTTCGCCGTGATGAAATCTTCGCGGTGTTCCTGCAGGGCGGCTTCTTTGGCGACCTGGTCGGCGAGATGACGCGGAATCACGACCACCCCTTCGCCGTCCCCCACGAGGATATCACCGGGATAAACGGCGACCCCGCCGCAGCCGACGGGGAGCTGCACGTCGACCGGGTGATGAATCGTCTTGTTGGTCGCCGCGTGCGGGGAGCGGGCATACGCCGGAAAATTCATCGCGGCGATGGTCGGGGCGTCGCGAAAGCAGCCGTCGGTGACGATGCCGGCCGCTCCGCGGACTTTCATCCGCGTGGCGAGAATGTTCCCCATCGTGCCGGCTCGTTCGTCGCCGCGGGCATCGATCACCAGCACGTCGCGGGGTCCGACGCTCTCGATGGCGATTCGCTGCGGATCGCGGGTGTTATCGAAGATGAGGTTGTGATCGAGATCCTCCCGGGCGGGAATGTATCGCAGTGTGAACGCCTGCCCGACCATGCGGAGGTGCGGCGCTAGCGGTTTCGCTCCCGTGATGAACACGTTCCACAAACCATGCTTGGCGAGGACGGTGGAGAGGGTCGCCGTGCTGGGGGTCGTCAGTAATTGCCACGTCGGCTCGGCGATCGGAATTAAATCGGTCATGGCGTAACCTTTTCGCGGATCGAGTTGTCGATTCTTAACGGTGGAACAGTTTTCTTGGTGCTCTTGGCGAAATGCTCTCCGCACGGGCGAACGGTCGGGCGTTTATCGCTTGTCGCGTCGGCGGAAACCCGAGAGGCAGACCGGTCAAAAACTCGGCGTGCGATGTCATTTCGACAACGAACTGTCGCATCTCCGCAAATCCTACCGGAAAAGCTGCCAATCCGACAGAGTGTAGAGTAAAAATTGTACAGGAGTATTTTGCGTAACGTCTTTTTACAAAGTGAGTTATGGAAGGTGATGCGAAATTAATATGATTCGCGGAACACATATTGCTAATAATAGTGACGTTCATTAAACGGTCGGCCGAAAAAGACGAGTCATTTTTAGTTACTGATCGGCCCCCACTTTTTTCCTCAGCACGGCAAAGGAGCGAGTTTATCTCGAAAGCGAGGTCTGGCCATGAAAGCTGTCGAATACATCATCTTCCCAGAAGTCACTCCCCAAGTTTTTCGGCATCTGCAGGCTGCAGAGGGGTTTTTGGAACTCGGCTTACCCGATAACGCCGCACAAGAGTTGATCGAGGTTCCCGACGCCGGCTCTATGGAAGGAATTCGCCATCTGTTGTGGGGCCGCACGCTCAAGTCGCAGGAGTTTTATCCGGCCGCGATCGATGCGTTGCTCGAAGCGCTGAAGTTTCATCCCTTCCAGTTCTCTGCCGATTTGTGGAGAACGATCAGTGAATGCTACGAGCAGACGGGACAGGAGACGGCGGCAAAACAGGCTTCGGAACAGGCGGAGAAAGTCTCGGATATGAAAGAAATCGTGGCCATTTTCTCGTGTTCGCCGCCGCGGATGTCCGAGGGACGACAGAGTCGCACGGCACAAGCAGACGCGGAGTAGGTTGAAACAAGCTGAATTTCGTTGTGAACATACACCCATTCGCGGTAAACTGGTAAAAGTACCGCGGATGGGTTGTTTTTTGCCGCATTGTAACCCGATGAACAAATCCTATTGATGAAATGGAGCAAAAACGATATAATTCCCCTCGCCCGATTCTTTCCTGACTCGAAAATTCACGCACATTATCCCCCGTCGCATCCTGTTCCGCCCCGCATCCCTCCTTTGTCTTCGCCTCCCTCCTGCTGATTGACTCCGCTTGGATTCCGTCATGGAACACCAGACTCCAACTCCCTCACTCCGTCAGCACGAACTCGTGCCGCGGGAACATGCGCCGTGGCCGTTCGCCGCGATCGTGTTCTGGGGCATGGCGAGTCTGATGCTGACCGGTTGCGGCAAGATGATTGCCCGCGAGGCGACGACGCAACTGCTGGTTTCGGATTCCGTCGACCGGGCGATCGCGGCTATCGATTTCAGCGAAATGAGCGGCAAAAAGGTCTATTTCGACACGACGTACTTGCAACCCGTAAAAGAAGTCGGCTTCGTCAATGCACCGTACGTGATCGGTTCGCTCAGGCAGCAGATGATCTCCTCCGGCTGTCTGCTGCAGGAAACAAAGGAAACCGCCGAGTTGATTATCGAAGGGCGAATTGGCGCATTGGGAGCCGATCAGCACGAAGTGATTTACGGCGTTCCGGCGAACAATCTGCTCAATGCGGCGTCATCGGTCGTCTCGACCATGCCGCAGTTGCCAACCGTTCCCGAGATTTCGTTGGCAAAAAAGGATGATCAAATGGCGGCGGCGAAAATCGCTCTCATCGCCTACGACCGCGAAACCCGCGAACCGGTCTGGCAATCGGGGATTTCGCAAGCCCGCAGCACGGCGCACTCGGAATGGCTGCTGGGAGCCGGACCGTTTCAGCGAGGTACGATTTATCGGCACGCCCGCTTCGCCGGTGCGAGAGGTTTCAACTTGCCGCTCGTCAAGACCGCGGATGACGACGATCATATCAATGCGAAACCGTACTTCAACGAACAGCGTTTTGCTAAAAGCGAGAAACCACCGGTCGCCGAAAACGCCGCCGATGTCGGCAACGTAATGCCGGCGGGAGGCGAAGCCGAGAAACCGGCCGAAGAACAGGTTCCCGAAGCGATCACCCCACCCGCCGATGCCAAGCCGGTTCCGCTGTCATCTGAAAAACCCGCTCCGGAGGCCGAATCGAACGCCGAAACCGATGCCGCACCGGAATCGACCTCCGTGACGACCGATGTATGGACCGAAACCGGCTCGAAACTTCGATCGTTACCCGACGCCGACGAACAGCAAATCGCCGACGATGAATCGTCGTTTCCGACGTCGGAGCTGAAAATCAAAACGCCATCTCGGAAGTTCTGGCTTTTTCCGCGGCGTGCCGCTCCCCAATAAAACCGGAGAGATGGTATGATTGGCCGTTCGGCACGGATCGCAAAACGAGCCGCCCCGCATTGCCGCGATACCCGATGCACCCGATCGGTGTCGGGATTTCAGGCCCCTTACGATTCTTGTTCCGAGAACTCATTTATGTCGACTCCTTTTTACGATTACGATGCCGTTGTGGTCGGGGCCGGTCATGCCGGCTGCGAAGCGGCGTTGGCGTTAGCCCGGCTGGGAATCCGCACCGCCCTGTTAACGATGAACTGCGACACCGTCGGCGCGATGAGCTGCAACCCGGCGATCGGCGGCGTGGCTAAGGGACAGATCGTTCGCGAGATCGACGCCCTCGGCGGCGAGATGGGACTTGTCATCGACGAGACCGGACTGCAGTTCCGCATGCTCAATCGCAGCAAAGGGGCCGCCATGCACAGCCCCCGCGCTCAGGCCGACAAAAAAGCGTATCAGTTCAGCATGAAGCAGCGCGTCGAATCGCAAGAGAATCTCTCGCTGCGACAGGAAATGGCCGAAGAGATTCTCGTCGAGAACGGCAAGATCAGCGGGCTCCGCGTGCGCGGCGACGGCATCTATCGCTGCCAGGCGCTGGTCCTCACCACGGGCACCTTTTTGCAGGCGCTGATGCACACCGGCGAGTCCAAAACACCCGGCGGCCGCGCCGGTGAAGGAACCACCGGTGGGTTGTCGGTATCGCTCGATCGACTCGGGTTCGAACTCGAACGCTTCAAGACCGGCACCCCCGCCCGGCTGAACGGCCGGACGATCGATTATGCGGTGCTCGATATTCAGCCGGGCGACGACGACCCGCAGCCGTTTTCGTTCATGACCGAGCGGATCGCACAGACGCAGCTCCCCTGTTATCTGACGGCGACGAATGCCGCGTGTCACGATGTGATTCGCGCGAACCTGCACCGCGCCCCGATGTATAGCGGGCAGATCAGCTCAACCGGGCCGCGATATTGTCCGTCGATCGAAGATAAAGTCGTGCGGTTCGCCGATAAGTCGTCGCATCAGATTTTCCTCGAACCCGAAGGCCGCAATACACTCGAAGTCTACTGCAACGGCATCTCGACGAGCCTCCCCCGCGACGTGCAGGACACGCTGATTCACTCGATCCGCGGCCTCGAAAAAGCCGAAATCATGCGGTACGGCTACGCCGTCGAATACGACTTCGCCCCGCCGACGCAGTTGCATCCTTCGCTCGAAACGAAGCGGGTGGCAGGACTCTATTTCGCCGGACAAATCAACGGCACGACCGGTTACGAAGAAGCCGCCGGACAGGGTCTGCTCGCGGGGATCAACGCGGCATTAAAGCTCCAAAGCCGCGAACCGCTGGTGCTCGATCGCAGCCAGGCGTTTCTCGGCGTGCTGATCGATGACCTCGTCACCAAAGGAGTCGACGAGCCTTACCGCATGTTTACCTCACGGGCCGAATACCGGCTGCTGTTGCGGCACGATAACGCCGATCGCCGGTTAACGCCGATCGGCCGGGAGATCGGCCTCGTTTCCGACGCGCGCTGGGAGTCGTTTGCGCAGCATCAGTCGGACATCGAACGCGCGAACGAGTTTCTCGTCAAGCGGCGGCATCAGGGGCTGACACTCGAAGAATGGCTCCGCCGCCCCGACTACGACTGGCAGATGTTGCATCAGTTCGCCCCGGAGATGTCGGAGTTGGACGTCGCCGTCCGCGCGGCGGCGCAGGTCTCGATCGAAGTCAAATATCAGGGATACATTCGCCGGCAGACGCGAGAAATCGCCGAGCAGTCGAAGGTCGAAGTCATCAAGATCCCCGAGACGTTCGACTTCCGTGCCGTGCCGCAATTGCGAGCCGAGGCGAAGGACAAGCTGACGCGCGTCCGCCCGCGGAATCTCGGTCAGGCCAGCCGCATCAGCGGCATCACGCCGTCTGATCTCACGGTACTGATGCTCTATTTGCATCAGCCCGATCGGCTGAGTTCTTGACGCACATTCGGGCCTCGGAAGTGCCGACAAGAGCCCCAAAACGGTGTAAACGGTCGCAAAATCGCCCTTCAGCCCTCACTCAGCATCGTTTCGCGCTCATCTCGCGGTCGTCTTGCGCTCATTTTGCGCGCGTTTCGCGCCCGTTTGGTGACAGTATTTACTCTCTGTCGAGCCCGCCCGATGCCCGTTTAGAAAGACCGCGGGCGGCCGTTCCCCAAACACATAATCCGAGAATGCGGAGGCGTTGCGTGCGCGGTCGTGGAAAAAATACAATTTCACCGTAAGCTCGGTGAGATAGGGGAATTGACTGTTGACCGAATTCACAAAATGGATACAATCGGAGCAATTGATAACACTGGTAAAGTCGCGGCTTGTGGAGCCTTGGCGGAAATGGAGTTAGTTTGACGCCACGACGCATCGATTCTGATGCATTCGATTACCTTCCGGGTTTCGAATCGAATTCTTCAGAGCCCGCACCTTCTGCTTATCAGTTTCTCAAGCTGTCTTGCACAGAATTGCCAGATCATGGAGGAATCGGCCTCTCCGGGTGGAGATGAGGTTCCTGGGAGTGTCCCGTCTTAACGCCCGCATTGAGGCCGGGCGGATTCAAAGGATGGATTGTGCATCATGAAAACAGTATTCACTACCGGTGAAGCCGCGAAAATCTGCAAAGTCTCTCAGCAGACGATCATTCGCTGTTTCGACTCGGGACAACTCAAGGGATTTCGCGTCCCCGGTTCACGCTTTCGCCGCATTCCCCGCGACATCCTGTATAAATTCATGAAGGATAACGGCATCCCCACCGATGCCCTCGAAAGCGGCAAACGCAAAGCGCTGCTGGTCGACGACGACGTCGAACTCGTGGAATTGATTCGCGACGCGTTGGAAGCCGACGGACGCTTCGAGGTCCGCGTCGCCAACAACGGCTTCGATGCCGGTATGATGGTCAAGGAATATCATCCCGATATCATCGTGCTCGACGTGATGCTGCCCGACATCAACGGCAAGGAAGTTTGCCAGCGCGTCCGTAGCGACGCGGCTCTCGACGACGTGAAAATCATCTGCATCAGCGGCATGGTCGAAGCGGCGAAAGTCGAGGAACTGCGCGACGCCGGCGCCAACGACTTCCTGCAGAAGCCGTTCGAAGTCGAAAAGCTCGTCGACCGCATGTGCCTGCTGCTCGACGTCGAACCGAGTCACGCGTAGAGAGTCAAGGGTCGAGAGACAAGAGTCCAGAGCCAGAGGGGGAAGCCGAGGAGTTGGCAAGATTTTCGTCTCCCCCTCCCCCACTCTGATCTTCCCGGTTCCCGCACCCCGAACCCCGGTCCCCGACGATTTCCATGTCCAACGATGATGCCGATCGGTTGCTCACGGCGAAGCTGGAGGCCCTCGCGGAATTCGCGGCGGGTGCCGGTCACGAGATCAACAATCCGCTGGCGACCATCATCAATCACGCGCAGATTCTGCTTCGCGGGGAGCAGGATCCCGCGAAGATTCAATCGCTGCTGTCGATCGGAGCCCAGGCTCGCCGTATCCGCGATATGATCGGCGACGTGATGCTCTTCGCCCGCCCGCCGACGCCGCATCCCGCGGCTGTTGTACTCAGTGAAGTCGTCGCCGAAGTCGCCGCCGCGCTCGCCGACGACTTTTCCGCCGCGGAACTCACGCTCGAAATCGATATCCCGCAGGATGTCACCGTGTGGGCCGACCGCACGCAGTTGTGCGTCGTGATGTCGAGTCTGCTGCGGAACAGTCTCGAAGCCTCTCATCCCGGTGATACGGTCCGAGTGCATGCCTCGCCCGCACCGTCAAATATGGTCACGATCACCGTGACCGACCACGGCCACGCACTGAGCGACGCCGAGCGGGAACATCTGTTCGACCCGTTCTACTCGGGCCGGCAAGCCGGTCGCGGCTTAGGCTTCGGCCTGAGCAAATGCTGGCGGATCATCACCGTTCATGGTGGAAAAATCGACGTCGAATCGACACGTGATAAAACCGAATTCCGCATCCACTGGCCCGCGGCAAAGCCGACATAGTTTTGCCTTCCTCTGTGAAGCGATACCGCCGCTACGATTGCATGGTAATCTGAAGTGTCGGTTTTGAAGCTCTTTTTTTCCGGCCCGGTAGGGCCATAAACAATATAGCCCCGGGCAACGCCCGGGGAATGCGTCCATTGATCGTTTCCAAGCCCCGGCAGGGGCGCGACAAATACGGTTGGGCGTTTGATGTTGTTTCGCCCCTCCAGGGCTTAGAAATCCGGCCTCATTCCGTTTCCCCGGGCGTTGCCCGGGGCTACATTGTTGTGCCCCTCCCGGGGCGGAAGAAATTTTTTTAACATCATCAAAAAGATTGCAACTACCGCTCGGCCACTGGCAAATTGATGTGATCCCGGTGGGATCGGAGATTCCTGCTCCCTATCTTCTCATCTCCCCACCTCCCGATCTCCCTCTCACGAGAAAACCAGCCCCGCATTCGATTCGTTTCGTTCTATAAAATAGCCGATATTGGTGAATAAGCGCCTGCACCGACCGGTCGCCTTGCGTTCCATTGTTCCGGTCGGGCAAACCCGGTAAAACGTATCGATGGAGTCAAGAGACAAGAGGCAGAGAGGGAAGCCGAGGAGTTGGCAAGGTTCCCGTCTCCCCCTCCCCCACTCTGATCTTCCCGATCCCCGAACCCGACAACCATTCAACACCGCGGACAATCCATGGCCACCTCGACCCGCTTGCAAGGTATCTTCACTCCCAATCTCGTCCCCTACGATGCCCACGGGAACATCAACGAAGCCGAACTGCGAAAGTACGTCGACTGGCTGATCGCCCGCGGCGTGCACGGGTTGTATCCCAACGGCTCGACCGGCGAATTCACTCGCTTCACCGTCGAGGAACGCAAGCGAATCGTCGCCATCATCGCCGACCAGACGCGGGGCCGGGTACCGATTCTCGCCGGGGCGGCTGAGGCCAACGTCAAAGAGACGATCGCCGCCTGCGAGTATTACCACGGCCTGGGGATTCGCGCGGTCGCGATTGTGGCCCCGTTTTACTACAAGCTGAGCCCGGCGTCGGTGTACCAGTATTTTAAGGAAATCGGCCGCAACACACCGATCGACGTCACGCTGTACAATATCCCGATGTTCGCCAGCCCGATCGACGTCCCCACGGTGCGGCGGCTTTCGGAAGAATGCGAAAAAATCGTCGCGATCAAAGATTCCTCCGGCGACATTCCGCACATGATCCGCATGATTCAAGCCGTCCGCCCGAACCGTCCCGAGTTCGCCTTTTTCACCGGCTGGGACGCGGCCCTCATGCCGATGCTGCTGATCGGCTGCGACGGCGGCACGAATGCCAGTTCGGGCGTCGTCCCGGAACTCACGCGCAAACTGTACGACCTGACCATGTCCGGCCGGCTCGACCTCGCCCGGCAGGTGCAGTACGACCTCGTCACGCTGTTCGACACGATGATCTACTCGGCGGAATTCCCCGAAGGTTTCCGCGCGGCGGTGCAGCTTCGCGGCTTCAACATGGGAGTCGGCCGACAGCCTCTCTCCCCCGAACAAAAGACCGATCTCGCGACCCTCTCGCGCACGTTGCAATGCATGCTCTCGACACACGGCTTCACCAACGAACCCGTCGGCGGCTGCCCGACAGGCAAGCCGGAGATTGAGTCGACCCAGGTGACGAGTATTGTGCAGCACGTGCTGGCCGAGCTGAAACGCCGAGGCTTGGCGTGAAGAAGAGGGGGAGACTGGGAGACCGGGAGCAAAACTGCTTATCTGAAGTTCAATGATAGCGATTCGTCGTTCGGATTTCGTCATTCGTCATTTCAAAAAGCACAGGGAGCTTATGCTCCCCGCTCGCCTTGCGGCTTCAGGTGGATGACGACCATTTTTTGTTCCGTCATCTCGCGGATGGCGTACTTCGGGCCCTCTTTTCCTGTGCCGCTGTGTTTCAGGCCGCCGTAGGGCATCAGGTCGGCGCGCCATTGGCTGGCCCAGTTGATGTGCAGGTTGCCGCTGTCGACTTCCTGGGCGAAGCGGATGGCGCGGTCGATGTCTTGCGTGAAGATGCCGGCGGCGAGGCCGTAACTCGTGTCGTTCGCCAGGCGGATTGCTTCCTCAATGTCGCTGAAACTGGTGACGGCGACGGCGGGGCCGAAGAGTTCATCCCGGCTGACTTTCATGTCGGGGTGTACCTCATCGAGAATCGTCGGCTCGTAGACCGAACCGTGGCGTTTGCCGCCGGTGACGAGTTTCGCTCCTGCATCGACGGCTTCGTTGATCCAGGTCTCGACACGTTTCGCATCGTTCTCGCGAACGAGGGGACCGACTCTGGTCGTCGCGTTGAGCTGATCGCCGAACGACAGCGCTGCGACTTTCGGTTTGAGGGCGTCGAGAAAGTCGCCGCGGATTTTCTTCGCGGTGAGAATGCGCTGGGCCGAGATGCAGGTCTGGCCGGCGTTGGCGTAACCGGTGGCGGTGACGGCCTCGGCGGCTTTGTCGATGTCGGCGTCGTCCATGATGATCACGGGGCTGTTGCTGCCGAGTTCCATTGTGACGCGCTTCATCCCCGCCATGCGGCAGATCGCTTCGCCGATTTCGTAACTGCCGGTGAAGCTGATTTTGCGGACGCGCGGATCGCGGCAGATCGCTTCGCCCAGCGAACTGCCGGGGCCGGTGAGGCAGGCGATCGCTTCGGGGGGGAGGCCCGCTTCGAGGAGAATCTCCGTCAGCTTGAGTGCCGACAGCGGCGTGTCGCTCGCCGGTTTGATGATGACGGCGTTGCCGCCGGCGATCGCCGGGCCGACCTTGTGGCAAACGAGATTGAGCGGAAAGTTGAACGGTGTGATGGCGGCGACGATGCCGCACGGCACGCGGAGCGTGAACCCGAGTTTGTCGGTCGTCCCCGGAGCGGCGTCGAGCGGAATCATTTCACCGGTGACGCGGCGGGCTTCTTCGGCGGAGACTTCGATCACCTCGCAGCTTCGTCCCGCTTCACCGATACCCTCGGCGAGAATTTTTCCCTCTTCGCTGCTGATCAGCCGGCCGAGTTCCTGCTGACGTTCTTTGATCATCCCCGCGGCCCGGCGGAGAATCTGGCTACGCTCGTACGCCGAGATGCGGCGCATTTTTTTGGCCCCTTCAACAAGCGTCGCGAGTGCGGCGTCGACATGCGCGGGGGTCGCCGAGGGGACGGTGTCGATCACTTCGCCGTTGTAGGGGTTGGTGACGTCGATTTTTTTGTCGGTGTCGCGCCATTGGCCGGCGAGAAACATTTTCATGAGGAGGCTCCTTGTGCGAGGGTGTGATTCTGCCATCAGGGTAGATCATCTCTCGCGAAAAGGCAAAATGAATATGAAAGAATGATGGGGAGATCGGGGGATAGGGAGATGGGGAGTGAAGACGTTGGGATTTGGTCACCCTATCTCCCAATCACCCCATCTCCCTATCATGCAAGTCGCACGATTGACGGCTGCACAACGAATTGCGACACTAAAGAGCTGTGAAATTCTCTCCAAACGGAACTCCAACAGAGGTGTCTTGCCGATGAATCGCAGAACCTTTTCGCTGTCGCTTGTGGTGCTCTTCGTTCAGTCCGTTGTAACGGCTTCGTCGCTGCACGCCGAGAATTGGCCGAACTGGCGCGGGCCGAAGAACAACGGCGTCAGCGGAGAGAAGAACTTGCCGGCGGAATGGAGTAAAGAGAAAAATGTCGCCTGGCGTTTGCCGCTCCCCGGCCGCGCGGGTGCGACGCCGGTGGTCTGGGGCGAGCGGATTTTTTTGACGACGGTTTCGGGCAACGATCTCGTGTTGATGTGCATCAATACCGAGGGCGAGGTTCTCTGGGAACAGCCGATGGCGCAAGGAAACGTCATCGCCCGAAGCGATGAAGGAGACTCCGCCTCGCCCTCGCCGTCGACCGACGGCGAACACGTGTGGGCGATGGTGACTCCCGGCGAACGCAATGCGTACATGGGCGTGCTCGGCTGTTACACGCTCGATGGGAAAGAGGTCTGGAAGTTCAACGTCCACGATCGCTACGGCACGTTCCAGATTCAGTTCGGTATGTCGTCGACGCCGGTGCTGCACGGCGACCGGTTGTACTTGCAACTCATTCACGGAGACGGCGACGCCAAGACCCGCGAAGCGTTGATCGTGGCGATCGATAAGCTGACCGGCGACGAAATCTGGCGGCAAGACCGGCCCAGCGACGGTATCGCCGAGAACGAGCAATCGTACGCCTCGCCGATCGTCTACGATTATGGGAACTTGCAGTTGTTGTTGACGCACGGGGCCGATTACATCGTGGCCCACGATCTGAACGACGGCAGCGAAGTCTGGCGATGCGGGGGATTGAATCCCAAGAACGACGCCGTGAAACGGTACGATCCCACGCTGCGGTTTGTCGCCTCTCCGGCGGCGGTGGAAGGAATGATCGTGGTACCGACGGCGAAAGCGGGCCCTGTACTCGCCCTCAAGCCGAATTACAAAGGGGACGTCACGAATAACGAGGAAGCCCGCATCTGGAAACATGACCGGACCCCCGACGTGCCGTCGCCGGTGATTTTCGACGGGATCACGTACCTCTGCATGGAGAACGGCAACCTGCACGCTCTGGATTCGAAGACGGGGAAGTTGAACTACGAAGTGAGAACGACCGCGGTCCGTCATCGGGCTTCTCCCGTGTACGCCGACGGCAAGTTGTATCTGACATCTCGCGACGGCATCGTCACTGTGGTGAAGGCGGGGAAGGAGTTCGAAATTCTTTCGCAAAATCAGCTTGAAGAAGAAATGTCGGCGTCGCCGGTGATCGCCAACGGCACGATTTACCTGCGCACGTTCGATGCGCTGTGGGCGATTCGTGAAGGGAAGTGATCTAGGTAATCTCTAATTTGGCTGTTTCTATGATTAAATTACTTTATCTAATGGGCGGCATCTTGCTTAAGCAAACCGTTGATGAGGTAAAATCGTTAAATGTTGAACGAGTTCAAAACTTAAAAAAACGTCGCGAAGAGATGTTAACGTATAGGCCACTTATGGCAGCGGCACCTGGTTCCGCTGAAATGATGCGCAGCATTAATCAGGCACAACATTACGAAGTCGTCAAGGATGACGTTCGCCGCTTATCAAAAAAGATTTTATTCCATCAATCGGTGCCGTTGATCATTTATGCTTTCTTGACCATTGTGGATATTGCTGCGATCATTTTCCTCGAAACAACCTCTTTCTTGGTGACAGAATAATGGATGTGCAGACGCCGTCTAGGCACAAGGAGGAGCGATGTTTTTGGCGAAACCCGGCTTGAGTCGCTTTCGGTTTTTTGCTAAAAACCTCTTCTTTGCCTGAAAATCGACTCAAGATTTCATCGTTTCATCGCAAACGCTTTCACGTCTCGTTGCCATTGCCATTTCAATTCTCGACCTTTTCCGACCGGTTCGGCCGATTTTCTCGCCTTTTCCATTCCCGGCTTTTGAAATCCGTTCGAGGAACGTGCCGATTCGAACTGATGCTTCGTCCGGTGCCGTTCACATCACTCCTCACTCCGCCAGGGGTATGGTCTCATGCATCGCTGTCTGTTGCTGACAGGACTGATCCTGCTTTCGTTGGTTTCGCACGCCTCGGCTCAAACCGCGCAATTCCCTTACGAAGCGGAAGTCGTGGCTGCCGAGAATCGCGATACGTACGTGCGCAGCGGTCCCGGCCAACGCTATTATCCGACCAGCGTGCTGAAACGGGGCGAACGGGTGACAGTCCGCCGTCACGATCCCGGCGGCTGGTACATGATCGATCCCCCCGCCGGGAGTTTCAGTTGGCTGCGCGCCGACTATGTTCAGAAAAACGGCGATGTTGGCACGGTAACGGAACAGAACGTCGTCGCCCGCGTCGGTTCGGTGATTGAACCCGAAAAACGCGACGTCGAACAAATCCGCCTCTCACGCGGAGACCAGGTGAAAATCCTCGGCGAGCAAACGGCGGTCGTCGACGGCCGGTCGGTTCAGCTCTACAAGATCGCTCCGCCGCGGTTCGAATACCGCTGGATGATGGGTAAGTTTCTCGTTCCCGCCGATCCCAACCGGCGGCGTCAGGCGGCGAAAGACCCGTACTGGGCTCCGCCGACGAAGGATCTCGCCGGTGACGACTCGGTTCCCACGGCTTCATCCTCGACGCGCACGTCGCAGACGTCGGCCCAGTTCGAAAAGCGTCCGCACGAAATCGAAGAGGCCCCCGAACCCTCTGACGGCAAAAATCACAAGCGCAGCCGCTCGACGGCCGCGACCGACAAGGCTGTCAACGCAGGAGCCGACACGGCCGACCAACGGCGGTTAAACTCCATCGACGACGAATTTCGCGGCATGATCGAACGCGAGCCGACGTTCTGGAATCTCGATCGATTGGAACGCCAATACGAAGACGTTCAAGCCGGGACGAACAGTTCGGACATCGCCCGCCAGGTCGTGCAGCGGCTCGCCGCGGTCGACCGTTATCGCAAGACTCAGCAAGAGTACGAACAGTTCGTTCAGATCACCAAAGCGACGAGCGAACGAGATTCTCAACTTTTGGCGATGCAACATTCGCATGTCGACGGTCCGGCAGGGGCCGTGCCGAATCAGCCTCTCGTCGATGCTCCGCCCCCCGATGCGCCGATCCCCGATCCCGGCTTCCAACAGGGATTCGCCCATCGTCCGGTGACACCGCCAGCATCGCCGACGGTTCCGGGGAAACCGGACGGTGCGGGCATCGTGCAACGTGCGGCGGCCACTTACGCCGGTGCACCGCGACACGTATTACTCGCCCCCAACGGACGCATTCTCGCGTATTTGCAAGCGGCGCGGGGGGTCAATCTCGACGAACACCTCGGTCAGGAGCGCGGCGTGTACGGCGAGCGGGCCTACAATCGATCGCTCAGGGCCGACTTGATTCACGTCCGCCGGCTCATCCCGGTGCGGCTTCAGGTCTCGTCGCCCCCCTCGCGCTGAATCGCGGCGGGTCCGACTGCCGCCGCGGGCTGGAAGTTAAACCACTTCCAGTAGATCAACAGCAGCGTAAAAATGAACACGGCCGGCAGCGAGAAGAGTCCAAGGTAATTGGTCCGCCCGCTGTCGATGTCGAACCACCACTGCCCGAGTTTGCCGCCGATAATCGAACCGAGCGGCATGCCGACGCCCATCGTCACGAAGGTGAACAGGTTCTGCGCGCTGGCGCGGACGTCGGGCTTGCAGCGGGAATCGACGAAGAGCTGGATGACGATGATCAAGAACACATGGCATACGCCGTGCAGCGCCAGCCCGAAGAGAATCAGCATCCACGGCTGCTCGAAGGCGAAGAAGACGTAGCGCACCAGCCACGCCGCCATGCCGATGGCGAATGTCGTTTTGAGGCCGAACTTCTTCAGAAATAAAGGCAACAGGAACAGCGCGGGGAACTCGGAGATTTGACCGATGAGCATCACCGCCGGAATCCAGTCGTTTTCGAAGCCGAGTTGATCGAGCAGTTTCGGCACTTGCAGCGTATACAGCGGCACGACGAGCGACAGCAGAAAGCTGATCAGGATCAGCAGCGTGAACGTGCGGTCCTGAAACATCTTCAGCACTTCCAGCGGGGCGAACCGGCGACGCGATTGAGGAACCGGCGGCGTGTGCGGCAGGAAGACGCAAAAACTGCTGAGCGCGAACGAGAGCACCGCTGCCATCCGAAAACAATCGGACGACGAAGGCGCCGGCAGCCAGTCGAGAAACAACCCGAGATTAAACCAGAGACCGGCGGCGTACGGAAGATGGTCCCGCAGCCAGTTCAAGGCATCGGCCTGTCCCAGCCAGACCGACAGCGATAACCCCGCGAGCATCCAGCCGACGGTTCCCCAGACCCGCACGTGGCCGAATTGCGATTCGGGATCGGAGAGATGACGGAAGCTGAGCGAACTGGCGAGGGCGACCGTCGGAAAATAGGCGACCGAGTAGAGCCCCACGAGAAATAACAGAATCAGGAAATTGTCGTTCGTCTCCTGAAACCCCAGCGTGGCGTGGGGGATGCACATCAGCGTCACGCCCCCGACGAAATGGCTGAGAGCCAGATACCGTTCGGTCGCCAGCCAGCGATCCGCCACCTGACCGACCAACAGCGGAGCGAACCACAAACCGACCGCGGTCACCGCCATCAGTTGTCCCTGCTGCTCGGCGTCCAGGCCGCTCTGGGTGAGGTACAACGGGAGGTAGGTCAATATCGTCCCCGTGATGCCCCATTGCAGAGCCCACAGAATCGATAGTCGCCAACGCACCGTCCACGGGAGTCGCGCCGTCATTGCCAGGAACCCACATCTTCCGGCTGACCGGCTGAGACGTCAGAACGAAACGTCATGCCGGGAGAGAGACTGCCGCATCAGCGAACCCCAGCACCGAAACCGCTTCGTCCTCAGGCGGTTTGGCGTCGTCCGATGTTTCGGCAGTGGATTTAAACAGGAAAGCGAACACGATCAATGATAACACGACTCCCACGCAGGGGACGAGCCAGAACTTGCGCCAATCGGTCTTTTTTGTGATAACGCCCGTCGCCGGATCGGTTTGTTCCGTCGTAAAATAATGATTGAGCCAGCCCGAAATTTCATACCCGAGCCACATTCCCACGCCGTAGGTCAGCACCAGATACAACGACTGCGCACTGGCTTCGATCGCCTTGGGGGCCGAGTTCGTCACGTGAATGAAGCCCGCTGCGAAGAAAAAGTCGAAGCAAATACCGTGAATGGCCACGCCGAGCACGACCAGGGCAAACGGCCGCCCCGCCGCAAAGAAGATGTACCGCAGCGCCCAAGCCGCCATCCCCACGAGAATGACGTTCTTCATTCCCCACCAATCGAGAAAGACGTCGAGATTGAAGAGGAAGTAGATCTCGACGAGTTGGCCAAGCGACATCAGCGGGGCGATGTTGTCCGACTTCACCTTGACGTCTTGCTCTAAATACAACGCCGTGAAACTGAAATAAATCGACATCGCGATCGCGACAAAACACGAAACGCCCATGAACACGGCAAACGACGGCTGACTGAGCATCGTCACGGCTTCGACGAAGGGAAGCGCGCCGTCGTCGCCCGCTTGCGGCGGCGTATGCGGGAGCCAAAACGAAAACACGCCGAGAATCAGCGACAACGCCGAGGCCAACAGAAGCGGCCGGTTGTTGACCGGTTCGCCGGGGCGTATCAGCAATTTGAGCGACCACCCGGCGAGAATCCACCCGATCGTGCCCAGCACGCGAATGGTGCCGAAGTCGCGATTCGGATTGTCGATGTGCGCGAACACGATCGAATTCGCGAGCGCCATCGTCGGTGCAAACGCCAACCCATAAGCGAGAGCCGTCGCGAAAAACGCCTTCGGCGTCTTGATGCGAGCCATCGCGAACAGCAAACCGGCACCGATCAGATGCGACACCGCGAGCACGTGCTCGGCCGCGAAATACCGGTCGGCAATCGCTCCGACGAACATCGGCGAAATCACCGAGCCGATGGCGACCGTCGAATAGATCCGGCCGATATCTTTTCGCGAGAACTGCAGCGTGTTGAGGTAATTCCCCAGCACGACGTACCACGCTCCCCAGATGGCGAATTCCAGAAAATGCAGAATCGAAAACGGGATGCGCAGTTCCTGTGACAAAGGAGGAACAACCACCGTCTCCGCGGCCAGCAACACTGTCTCGAACATGTCTCACCACCCCATTCGTCGAAGGATCACGCCTCGCGGCGGCGGTCATCCTTCCTTGCTCCGGTTTCGTCCATCAACAAGACCAGTCGTGATGATGCCGTTTTCAGAGCGCGCGAACAAGTGCCCCATTCGCCCCTCGGTTGAATTTCGCGAAATTCACATTAGGCGTGAAATCCTTCGTCTAGCTTCTCAAGAGAAATCTTCGGACGATGCCTGACGTCCGCCGCCAATGAAAGGCAGGTTTCACGCAAAGCCGCGAAGAAATCCAAAGGCCTTGCCTCGCAAGTCGAACTCTTCCCCTTTGCGCGATTCGGCAGCCGTTAAAATCGGAAAAATCGTTATAAGCGGCACAATTGGCATATTTACTACAATGCGCATTCTATCTATACTGACATAAATGTCGCCAGCGACTCGCAGAACTCTTTCCAAGTGGGAGTGATATAATGTCTTTGATACACAGGGTTTGGAACGATGAAACTGGTGCCGTGGTCTCCGCCGAGGCGGTGATGGTCGGTTCGATTGTCGTTGTGGGGGCCACGGTCGGGCTGAAGACGGCCTCGAACGCCGTCAATGACGAGTTAACCGAGGTCGCCCATGCGATTCGCAGCCTCGATCAGAGTTATCACTACGAGGGCTTCAAAACCGACCGCGCCTTCACGGCCTCGTCGACGTACACCCAACGACCGGTCGAAGAATCGCTCCGCGAACTCTGCGGCGACGAAGATGCGGCCGCCGAAAGCGAAGAGGCTGCCGCCACGCCGCGCATCCTCGAACCCACCCCGCCGGAAGACCCGGTTGAGGCGGACGCTGTTGAAGCGGAAACGCCGAGCGCGTGACATCGTCTCGTCACACAAACCGCTACTCCCTTGAACGCTGTAATTGGCTATGATCGCCGCGCGGTGGCGGCCGGGTGATGTCTTCAAGGACGAAAAAACGTCGTATGGAAACGACTCTGCATCGGGAACTCAAACGGTTGTATGCCGAGGTGCCGGAGGCTTGCGAGGTGCAACTCGACGGCTTTCGCATCGATGCCATTGCCGGCGGCGAACTGATCGAGATTCAACACGGCTCGCTCGCCGCCATTCGCAGCAAGGTGCAGGCGTTGCTGTCGCGCGGGCACGTACTCAAAGTCGTCAAACCGTTGCCGCTGAAAACATTTCTGGTGACGTATCCGGCACGCGGGAAAGAACCGATTCGTCAGCGCTACAGTCCCAGCCATGGCACGCCGCTCGATCTGTTTGTCGACCTCGTGCACTTTATGACGGTCTTCCCTCATCCGGGGCTCACGATCGAAGTGTTGATGACCGAGCAGGAAGAACATCGCCGCTTGCGAAAGCCGAAACGCCGCTGGGGGAAAAACTATCGGCCGATCGATCTGAAGCTGCGGCAGATTCACGATCGCATCCCGCTCAAGACCGCCGACGATTTATGGCGGCTGATCAACCCCGGCGAACTCCCCGACGTATTCACCTCACGCGACCTCGCCGCCGCGATCGGTCAACCATGCTGGCTGGCGCAGAAGATGACGTACTGCCTCCGCAACGCGGGGACAGTGATCGTCGCCGGGAAGAAGAGGAATGCATGGTTGTATCAACGACGTCAGAAACCGGTGATTGTCGCCATTGCGCCGACCGAAAAACGTCAGCGAAAAAAACGCGCGGCGTAATTCTCCCCGCGACGCGAAGGGTTTCCGCAGCAGAACGCTTCGCAGGGCGGCGGCGAGCGACGGAACCTCGCGCTGATCCACCGCCCTGCGAAGCGAACATCACGTAAACGACACCTTCGGTGCTGCTTTCTCCGACTCGACCGTCACTTCGAACAGCTCCGCGGGGCCGAAGCCGCCGATGTTGGCGACGAACACGTCGGGGATTTTTTCGCGCTTGGTGTTGTAGACGGTGACGGCATCGTTGTACGCCTGCCGCGCGAACGAAACCTTGTTCTCGGTCGACGTCAGTTCTTCCTGCAGCGAGAGCATGTTCTGATTCGCCTTGAGGTCGGGGTACGCCTCCATGACGGCGAACAGCCGGCCCATCGTACCGGTGAGGACCGATTCCGCACCCATCAACCCTTGCATGGCGGCGGGATTTCCCGGTGCCGCGGCGGCGGCCTGATTGGCGCTCACCGCCTGATTGCGGGCGGCGATCACCGCTTCCAGCGTTTCCCGCTCGTGCTTCATGTATCCTTTGGCGGTCTCGACCAGGTTGGGAATCAGGTCGTAACGCCGCTTGAGCTGCACGTCGATTTGCGCGAAGGCATTCTTGTAGCGGTTGCGGAGCGTGACCAGCCCATTGTAGATGCCGACGCCGTACAAGAGCAGGAGCAAAGCGCCGCCGAGCAGCACGATTAACACGATGCCAATTCCCATAACGTCCATATCGATTTCCCTTCGAAGATGCTCAGAGAGACTCAGAAATGGTGATTTGCCGGCGCATCATACCAACCGCCGGATGGTGAACGCAGCGAACGCCGCGGCGGTTCACACGAATTACGGCGATTCCTCATTCTCCGCGGCGGGTTCCGCAGCGCACTGATGTTCGTGATTGTGCAGATGGGCTTCGCAATATTCCAGATTTCCTTCGCATTGCGAGCAGATGCGAAAGTCCATCTTTTTGTCGATCTTCTCGGTAATGCCGCAGACGGCGCAGCGGTGAAATGCCTGATTTTTGGATTTGATGCGGGCGACCGAACTCTTCATGGTGCGGTGTCCCCAGCGCATACGGTAATAGATATCGACGCCGAAAAACAGCAAGAAATTGAGAATCGACGAGAGCACGAGCAAGCGGGCGCTGGCGTCGCCGCCGATGAGCGCCATCAGGTAACCGGCCCATGTGAGCCACGCGAGATATTTGATTTTCACCGGCAGGACGAAAAACAACATCAGTTGAAAATCGGGATACAGCCAGGCGAACGCCAGAAAGACCGAGCCGCCGATGTACGCGCTGGTCATGTCTTGCCCGGGCAGAATAAAGGCGACCGCGATCGTCGAGAAATAGGCGATCAAAATATAGAGCGTGTAACGGAACCGGCCCCATTGATTTTCGAGCGCCGTCCCCATCATCAGGAACAGGTACAGCGCGAACATCACCAGAATCCCGAAACCGGGGGGGAAAAAGACAAACATAACCAGCCGGTGATATTCCCCCGCGAGCACCCGTTCGCCGGAGAGATACCATTGTTCGATCAGGGGGTGTTTCGCCATCCCCAGAAACATGCCGATCGCCTGCCCGATCACAATAATCAACGTGAGATTGGGAATGGCGAGAAAACCCAGGCGCCGTTCCAGGCGATCGATCAATTTCATGGCGAGAACAATATCGTTTTCGAGAAGGGGGCGAGTCACGCCGCAAACGTCCTCGGCGGAGTTTTCCCGGCGAGCGCCTGTTATACGAAATCGCACCGCTGCTGAAAACGTCCAGCGGCGAAATGACGTCAAGAGACTCTAACATAACCGGTTGTGCTTCTCGAAAACGCCTGAACGTCTGCAATAAATCGTGAGGCACAGAGGTTATGTTAGGATTTCTAAAACAACCGCGGTTGCTGTGGATCGTCGTCGTCGTCCGCTGGTTTCTCGCGCCGTTTGTCTTCGGGGAGGGTCAGTTTCAGATGCTCCAGGGCGGCGGCGGTGATCATTCTTCCGCGGGACGTACGCTGAATGAAACCGCAGCGGAGCAGAAACGGTTCGACTTCGTCTTCGAGCGTATCGGGGGAGATGTTCAGCGTGTGTCCCATCGCCTGCAAGCCGGCCGGCCCCCCTTGAAACACCTGCACCAGCGCGATGAGATACCGGCAATCCTGATGATCGAGCCCCAGTTCGTCGATCTCTTTCATCTTCAGCGCCGACTGCACGATCTCGAGCGTGATGTTGTCGGCGGAATTGCGGTGCTCGGCGTAGTCGCGAATCCAGTACAAAATATTGTTCGCTTTTCGCGGGGTTCCCCGGCTGCGGACGGCGATTTCCCGCGACGATTCGGGGGTCAGAGAAGCCCGCAATTTTTTGGCGTTGCGGGTGACGATCTCCGAGAGTTCGTCGAGATCGTAAAAATCGAGATGTTCGCGATGTACGAAACGGTCGCGGAGCGGGGCCGTCAACATGCCGCTGCGCGTCGTTGCGCCGATGACGGTGAACGGCTGCAATTTGAGATTGATCGTGCGGGCGTTGAGCCCCTCGCCCAGCGTGATGTCGACGCGAAAGTCTTCCATCGCCGGATAGATGAACTCTTCGACCGCCGGGGGCAGACGATGAATTTCATCGATGAACAGCACCGAACCGCGGCCGGCGTTCGTGAGATACGACAGCAAATCTTTGGGGGCTTTGAGCGTCGGGCCGGAAGCCATCTGCACTTCGACGCCGAGTTCGCGGGGCAGCACGGTCGCGAGTGTGGTTTTTCCGAGACCGGGGGGACCGTCGAACAGCAGATGACCGAGCGGCTCTTTGCGCTTGATCGCCGCGTCGAGGATGATCTTCAGCCGTTCGATGACTTTTCGCTGTCCGACGACGTCCTTGAGCCGCTGCGGACGCATCTCCTCGTCGAGACGCGCTTCGGGGTCGACCGGCGGGAGCTGCGGATTTTGCGGATCGCGTGTGCCGCCGTTGTTGCGATCATCATCGTCGCCGTCACTCTCTCCCTGAATGACCGAATGACGTACCATCGTGGACTTCCTGATTTGAAGGGGCATCCCCCCGCTTGCCGACCCGCCGATATTGGACTAATTCATTCTAACACAACCTCTGTGCGTCACCGTTGTCCGCAGAATCGGAGCGGTTTTTAACAAGCACAACCGGTTGTGTTAGGGTCTCTAAGCGTGTCAACCGTCGAGAAAAAGACACACTGGCGGGCAAGCCGCCGGTGCCACCCATTTTTCGACGGTCTGTTAAACGCTCTCCATGACTTCCGCCATGACGGCATCGGGAATGTTATAGTTCGCGTTGACGTTTTGCACGTCATCGTTGTCTTCGAGCGCTTCGAGCAGCTTTAAGACCTGACGCCCCGAATCGGCATCGAGTTCGACCGTGTTTTGCGGAATTCGCGTCACCTCGGCGACGTCGGTTGGAATCTTGTTTGCCTCCAGGGCTTGGGCGACCGCTTGAAATCGATCGACCGCACAGGTGACCTCGAACGATTCCCCTTCCAGTTTGACGTCGTCGGCTCCCGCTTCGAGGGCGATTTCGAAGAGCTGTTCTTCCGAGACGTGCTGCGCGGGGACGACGAAGAATCCCTTGCGTTCGAACATCCAGGCGACGCAGCCGGTTCCGCCGAGGTTTCCGTTGTAAACTTCGAAAATCTTGCGGATTTCGCCCGCGGTGCGGTTGCGGTTTTCGGTCAGGATTTCGCAGATCACCGCGACCCCCGCCGGGCCGTAGCCTTCGTAGAGAATTTCGGCGTATTGTTCGCCCGACGATTCACCGCAGCCTTTTTTGACGGCCCTTTCGATGTTGTCTTTGGGCATGCTGTTCTTGCGGGCCTTGTCGATGGCGTATCGCAAGGCCAGGTTTCCGTCGGGATCGCCTCCGCCATGTTGACAGGCGACGATAATCGCCCGGCTCAACTTGCCGAAGAGCTTGCCTTTCTTCTTGTCGGCGACTCCCTTCTTGTTGGCGATGTTCGCCCAATGTGAATGACCGGCCATATTCCACTTTCGAAATGATAATGTGTGAACGCACCGCAGTATTTTGACCGGGTGTCAATGATTTTAAATCTCGTCGCTAGTGTCGTGTCAAACGTTGTTTGACCGGTTGAAGGAGAGTTGTCTTTATCGTAACCCGAAGCGTGAGCGAAGGGAGTTATATCACAAACGATCGCGCCAACCTGCTCCCTCGCTTACGCTTCGGGTTACCATTTCAAATGCCAACAACCTGTCAATCGGTGATTGATGCCACACTAAAGTTGATCTCGAAGAGCAGGCTGAAGCCTGTACTCCTACCAATACAATCAGTTGGCGGCGGCGGGCAGTTTTTCCTTTAGTCGCTGCAACAGCTTATCGTCGGGAGGGGTGTCTTTTTGGGCGTCGTCGAGCGCTTTCTGCCAGGAGGTTTTCGCCTCCTCTTCCTTGCCGAGTTTCGATTGGCAGTCGCCGAGATGTTCCCAGATGGTGGCGTCGCCGCCGCCGGGCAGGCTCGCGGCTTTCTCCAGATGAACGAACGCCTCGTCGTACTTGCCGAGTTTGAACAGCACCCAGCCGAGGCTGTCGAGATAGGCGGCATTGTCGGGATCGGAAGCGACCGCTTTGCGGATCATCTGCTCGGCCTGTTCCAGATTCTTGCCCTGGTCGGCGTAGAGGTAACCGAGGTCGTTGTTGACCGAAGGATCGTCGGGTTCTTCAGCGTAAATTTTTTCGAGAACTTCCTCGCCTTTGCGGAGATCCCCTTGCTGGACGAAGATGTTCGAAAGACTCATTTGTGCGGGGCGAATGTATTGCTTTTGGTCGGGGAACTGCGAAATCACTTTCTCGAAAATCGGGATCGCCTGGTCCCACTGCCGGGCGTGATAGTGAATCCAGCCCTCCTGAAATTTGAGCAACGGGTGATCGGGAATGTCTTTTTGTGCTGCGAGAATCGCCGCCAAGGCTTCTTCCGTCTGGCCGTTCATTTCCAAAGCCCGCGACAACTGGTATTGAAAACTTGTACGGACGCTCGAAAGCGACGGATCGTTAAGCGCTTCCTGAAACACCTTGGCGGCTTCGGCATATTCTTCCGCCTGGAGGAGATAATTCCCCAGCTTCTCGTACAGCACGGCGGCGCGGTCGCTGCGGGCCTGAATCGCATAACGGTAGAATTCGATCGCGTTCTCGGTGCGCTTGGCTTCGGAGGCCAGTTCGGCGAGAATCAGGCTGCCGCCGAAATCGAGCGACGGTTCCTCGGCGCGCGCGGCGTCGAGTCCCGCTTGAAACAAGCTGTCGAGCATCGCGGAATCTTTGACGATTTCCGCCAGTTCCGACTGCAATAATTCCTGACCTTCGCGGGATTGAATCGCCTTGCTCAGAACGGCGAGAAGTTCATCCGGCTTTTGCTGCCGCCGATAAACGCCCGCTAAACCCGCGAACGATTCGGAATCGCTCGTGTCTTCCTTCAGCGACTTTTTGTAGAGCGTCTCGGCCTCCGCCAGTTTTCCCGCGTTGACGTATTGAGCCGCGAGAAAATGCTGCAGCGACTGATTGAAGGGATCCTTTTCGATCAGCGATTCCAACTCGGGGATCAACTCGGCGGAACGATTGAGTTCGGCGAGCAGGCCGGCCAGCAACTGATACGCTTCTTTCCCCTTCGACTGCAGTTGAGCGCTGAAGTATTTGTCGAGTTCCGCCAGCGCTTCTTCGGGTTTCTGCGACTGACGATAAACCTGCGCCAGGTTGTAATGGAGATTGCTCGGTTTTTTGCCGCTCGCGTCGCCGGCCTTGTTGAAGGCGGCGATCGCGAGTTCGGTCCGCTTGGCCTTCAGAAAAACCTCGCCGATATGTTCGTACGTCTGTAAAGCGTCCTTGAGCAGAATGTCGCGCTGCTCGGAATCGAGATGATATTTGAGCGGATTGCTCAGCGCGTCGAAAACGGTTTCGTAGCGGTCGGCGGCGAGGTCGATCTGCTGGGTTTGCTCGTAGAGAAACGCCAAGTCGCGGCTGATGTTGACGAAATCGGCCGAATCGCGTTCCAGCCGTTTCGACTGCATCGCCTTCTCGAGGATTTTGACGGCGTCGGGGATTTTTTGTTCGGACGCCAGTTGAGCGCTGAGGCGATGCATCAATTGATAATCGTCGGGATCGAGTTCGACGGCGATCATCGCGTACTTCAGCGCTTCGTTGGGCTGATTGAGGCTATAGGCCAGCGGAATCAGCGAGCGATAGATTTCAATCGAGCGGGGATTCAGTTCGGCTGCTTTTTTGTAGGACGATAACGCCCCGGAGAAATCGTTCCGGGCTTCGAGCAAGCGGCCCGCCATGTACCAGGCTGCCGATTCGACCTTCTTAATCTCCTCGGGGGTCGGCGGAGTTTTCGGCGTGAACGGTTCGGTGACGTCGTCCGTTTCCTGCAGCGGGGGAAGTCCTTTTTTGGCTTCGGGAGCGGTGCCGGGAGCGGCCGATTCCGGTTTCTCGGGGGCTTTCTCCGCGGCGACGAGCGACTTTGAAATCGACCCGCTCGAATTCAGCCGATCGGTGAATATGCCGATCCCCGCGATGAGGGCGACGACGAGCATCAGGCGGCAGATCGACGGACCGGATCGGCGAAGGCGCGCCGAACGGCAGTCCCCCGCCCCGTTTCGTTGAGCGGTATCGATTCGACTCTGCTCGTATTCGGCCAGGAGTTGTCGGTGCATCTTTCATCTCCGCGCGGAAAAAGGGCGACTTGACCGGTGACTCCGTCTTCGAAAACTCGGTAAAACGGGCAACCCTCGCTGTATTCTATATCATTCTAACAAAACCTCTGTGCGTGACCATTATCCCTGAAATGTAAGCCGTTTTTTGGCAAGCACAACGGGTTGTGTTAGGGTCTGTATTAAATTCTAACACAACCTCTGTGCGGAACCATTATCCCTGAAATGTTAGCCGTTTTTTGGCAAGCACAACCGGTTGTGTTAGGTATCTATTGTAATCCATCGCCCTCGGGAAGACCAAGAGGGCTTTTCGGCGTCGGCCGTCGATTGTCGGCGGTCAACACGGCGTCGGCTGGCGGGAGCAAAGACAGGGCGTGCCCGCGCTACCGGAATCGCCGTCTCGTGCGGCGGCGCGACACCGGAAGGCCGCTAACGTTGGCGTCCCGGTTACTTCTTCTTGGCCGCTCGCTTTTTGACGACAGTTTTCTTGGTGGCGACCTTTTTCGAGGCGGTCTTTTTTGCCGGGGATTTCACGGTCGCCGCACGCCGCGACGGTTTCGCGCTGACCGGCGGTTTTTTGACGCGCTTGGTTTTGGCGGCGATTTTGGCCGCGGCGCGGGGGTTTTCGATGAGTTTCGCGAGCCGATTCAGACCGTCGTGCAGCGGCGGCGCTTCGCCGGACGAATTCGACGCCGCTCTGAGGAAGTGGTCTTTCAGTTTTTCGTCGGTCGAAAGACAGCGCAGATAGTGGCAGAAGTCCGCGGCTTCGTTCTTGCGAATGCACGATTTGATGTTTTCGGAGCCGGCTTCGGGGCCGGTGTTCGGTTCGAGCAGTCCCAGCCAGATCAGCGCCCCGGTCATTTGGCGATCGAGGGGAATCACATGCGAGCCGAGACAGTGCTGCATCACGAACAGCTTCACGAAGCTCGACAAATTGCGAATTTTGTTGAGGATCTTGGTGGCTTGTTCGACGTTCTTCTTGCGAAAGCTCTCGAATTCGAACGAAAACATTTTCTCAAAAACGTATTGCAGAATGTTGCGGATTTCGTGGGCGCGGTGCTCGGCGTCGGCTTGGTTTTGCAGCGAGACGACCAGTTCGGCGATCGAACTGACGCGGATTTCGTTCAGATCGTGAAAATCGGTTTCCATCTGTTTGAGCGACGCCTGCGCTTCTTCCAACGTGCTGTTTTCCAGGCAGACCGCCAGCAGCATCGTCTGCAGAACGGGATCGTCCTGCTTGGGAACCGAAGTTTTGTACCGTTTCTTCAGAAAGGTGACCAACTTTTTACAAAACTCAAGTTTCTCTGCATTGGACGGTCGAGAGGAAGCGGCCATAGTGACGATTGTCCGTTACTGGGAATTAACTGAATACAGGTGGTGTTCCGGGCGGGGCGCTGGCCGGGTGGTGTGCGACGGCTATTCCACGGTGTCGGTTGGAGTCTTGGGGGGAGATCGCTGCGAGGCAGGAGAAAACGAAGCCCTCGAATCGTCTTCTTCGTCGCCCGGTTCGGCGGAATCGTCGGCTTGTTCGCGCGGGGCGTCGTCGTCTTGAGGATGGCCGCCTTCAGAAAGATCGCCGGCAGAAAGTTCGCCGTGGGTTTGCATCTCGTCGGGAGGAAGCACTTCGCGAAGGATGCGCGACGCCTCGGCGGCCAGCTTGACGCTCTGGTCGAGCACGAACGTCAGGACGGGAATATAACGGGTGTCGAGGCGGCTGGCCAGTTTTGACTGAATGAAGCCCCGCGCCGAACGCAAGCCGTGCATGCACAGCGACTGCGTTTTTTCGTCTCCCATCACCGAGACGTAGACTTTCGCGGTTCGCATGTCGCCGGCGACTTCGACGTTGAGAACCGTCACGTTCTTCACGCGGGGATCCTTCAGGTGGAAAAGGATCGTCGTGCTGACCGTTTCCAGAATGGCATGCGCCAGTTTTTCGGTTCGACGGGAACTCATACGTTGTCTGTTAACACTCTCATCAAAAAGACTCGGATTGGGATATTTCGCTGAACTTTAAAAAAACGGGAAAGCGCCGGGCCGGGCGTCGACAATCGAGGCGTCGAAACGCGCGGCCTCTGCGGCTTAGGATTCGAGCGTGCGTTTGACTTCTTCGACGCGATACGCTTCCAGCAGATCTCCTTCTTTGACGTCGTTGAATCCTTCCATGCGGATGCCGCATTCCATCCCTTCGCGCACTTCTTTCACGTCGTCTTTTTCGCGTTTCAGCGAGGCAATGGCATAATCGTTGAGCAGCTTCTGGTCGCGGATGACGCGGATGCGGCTGTTCCGCTCGATGTTGCCGTTCAGCACGCGGCAGCCGGCGACGGTGCCGAATCGCGAAATGTGGAACGTTCGCAGCACGATGGCCCGTCCGGTGGAGACCTGAACCCGTTCGGGCGTCAGCAATCCCTCCAACGCGAGCTTAATGTCGTCGGTGACTTCGTAAATGATGTTGTAACGGCGGACGTCGACGCCCAGTTGTTCGGCGAGCGACTGGGCGCGGTCTTCGGGAATGACGTGGAAAGCGATAATGATCGCCCCCGAGGCGGAGGCGAGCGAAACGTCGCTTTCGTTCACGCCGCCGACTCCTTCGTGAAGCAATTTGACGCGGACTTCGGGGTGGTCGAATTTGCCGAGTTCGCTCCGCAGGGCCTCGAGCGAGCCGAGCGTATCGGCCTTGATGATGAGCGGCAGATCCTGAGCGATGCCGCCGCGGGCGCTCGCCAGAATGTCTTCCAGCGTGCGCGGTCCGCCGCCGCGCTGGCGGGCGATGACTTCGGTCCGTCCGCGATCGCGGCGTTCTTCGGCCAACTCCCGGGCGGCGTCGATGTCGTCGACCGCCACGAACAGATCGCCCGCGCCGGGAATCACGTTGAGACCGGCGACTTTGACGGGCGTCGAGGGACCGGCTTCGTCGATTTCCTCGTCGCGGTCGTTATACATGGCGCGAATGCGTCCGCTGGCCGGCCCGCACAAGATGTAATCGCCGATCCGCAGCGTTCCCTGGCGAACGATGATCCAGGCGAGGTTGCCGCGGCCTTCGTCGCGGAACGCTTCCAGGCATACGCCGTTCGCCGGCCGCTTGGGATTCGCCTTGAGTTCGTGCAATTCGGAGGTCAGCAGCAGCGTTTCGAGAAGTTGTTCGACCCCCGTCCCTACGGTGGCCGACGTGCGGACGACTTCGGTGTCGCCGCCCCATTCGACGGCGAGCACGTTTTGCGCGGCGAGTTCTTGCAGGACTTTCTGCTCGTTGGCGCTCGGGCGGTCGATTTTGTTCATGGCGACGACCATGGGGACTCCCGCCGCGCGGGCATGGCTGATGCATTCGACCGTTTGCGGCATGACGCCGTCGTCGGCGGCGACGACCAGCACCACGATGTCGGTGACGTTGGCGCCGCGGGCCCGCATTTCGCCGAAGGCCGCGTGGCCGGGCGTATCGACAAACGTGATTTTCTGGCCGTTGTGTTCCACCTGATAGGCGGCGATGTGTTGGGTGATGCCTCCGGCTTCACCGCCGGCGACGTCGGCCGAGCGGATCTTGTCGATGAGCGTCGTCTTGCCGTGGTCGACGTGTCCGAGGATCGTGACGATCGGCGAACGGGGTACGAGATCGGCGGGGTCGTCCTGGGCCTCGACCGATTCGAGCAGCGATTCTTCGAGCGACTTCGGTCGCCGAATCGTGAGATCGACACCGATTTCCATCGCGAGTTCTTCCGCTACGTCTTCGGAGAGGGAGGTATTGATGGTGGCCATCCGGCCTTGGTTGAACAGCGTCTGCAAAAGGATTTTCGCCGGCCGTCCCATGGCTTCGGAGAGGCTGCGGACGGTGATCGGCAGATCGATTTCCGCCGACGTTTTGACGGCGATCGAACTGGGGCCTTTGCCGCGGCGACGACGCGGCGCCGCAATCGAGCGGCGAGGCGAAGCTTCTTCCTCCTCCGGAGTGGCCGGCCGTGCGGCCTTGCGTTTTTCCCGGCGCTGTTGCCGCGAGTCGGCGAGATCGGTATTTCCGAACCGCGAGCCGCGGCGGGCGTCGGTTTCGCCGGGGACTTCTTCTTTCTTGCGCTCGGTGTTCTTTTTCAGGTGAGCGGCGAGCGGGCTGTGTTGTTCCATCGCCTCCGCGGTGAAGCGGAGATCGGGCTTTTGAGCCGGCCCTTCGTCTTTTTTCGACGTTTTCGGCTTGGGCAGCTTGAGCGTCGGCGGAGCCGCGACCGACGGCAGCGCCGGCTTCGATTTCTCTTTCGTGCGGCGATCGGTCGAGGAACTGCGCGGCTTCATTTCGCGGATCGGCATCGCCGACGAACCGAACGACGAGACGAAATCTTCCCGCCGGATCGGCGCCATTTTTCCCGGCGCGGGCGATTCTTCGGCCGGAGCTTTCGGCCGTTCGACGGTTTCCGGAGCCGCGGTCCCCTGGGGCGCCGCCGTTTCGGTTTCGGGAGCGGTTGATTCGGCCGCAGCGGCGACGTCCATTGCCGCGGGCGTCGATTCCGAAGAGTCCGCTTCCTCGAAGGTCTCTTGAGTTTCGTCGGCCAGCGCCGGCGAATCGGAACCGCGGGGCTTCATCGGCCGCGGACTGACGATCCGCGGCGCCATCGTCTTGATCGAACGGATCTTCCCGACGAATTCCGCCGCGCGGTCGCGACTGGGGGGCTTCATCGCGTCGTCCTGGTCGCCGGCGGATGACGGACGCTGCGAATCCAGATACTTCAGGACGACGTCTTTTTCTTCGGGGGAAATACTGGCCAGCGCCGAGGCTTTGACGTGGATGCCGGCGTCGTTGCAGTATTTGATCAACAGTTTACTATCGATTTCGAGTTCCTTGGCCAAAGCAAAGAGACGGATCTTGGTCTCTTTCTCGGAAGAACTCGATTCTGTGGTACGTGTTGGCGTCAAGTGATTTCCTCTAGTGATCTCTGCCGTCATGGTGTTCGCGAACAGGATCTCTGACTTCAGAATTCGGAACGATGGAACAGGGATCGAATAAAGACTCGCTGCACGGCATGTCGATCATCGCGGGTGAATCGAAGAGGCGGATCGTGGACCGATCGTTGAGTTCTTGATGGATTGATGGCGGTACTGCGTTAACGCGGTCGTTTGGTGAAGGTGATAATTCCGGTTCTAACTTTCTCTGAATGGGAGTTCCCCCGCCCCGTTCGGCCGGACTGCGCCACGATGCGGCCGGGCGTCGAGCGGCGGGTGTGATGTTAAGCAGGTTCTAAAGTGACGCACGCGGCTGCGACGCCTTCGCAAGATCATGCGGCGATTTTGCGCTTATTCCTGCATCGGGCTCTGATCGTTCATTTCTTCCGGTTGTTCGCCGTCTGGCGTTTCGTCGGTTATTTCTCCTTGTTCCTCGGCGAGGGCTATGTCGCGCAGTTCCGTGGGATCGCGCGTTTCCATAACGTCGCTCAACTCGGCTTCTCCTTCGACCGAAGCCTCTTCTGTCTCTTCTAGTGTCTCGGCCCCTTCGGTCTCATCGCCCGTCAGGGCGGATTCGTCCGCCTGGGCCGATTCGTCGGTTTCGGTTGTTTCTTCAGTTGCCGGCGCTTCAGCGGCGACGACGGCTGTGGGCTCGGCTTCGTGGCCGTTGCGCTTCGAGTGCGAGCCGGTCGTTCCATACGCCGCCATGCGTTTGGCCTGCCGGTTCGCTTCTTCTTCGGCTTCTTCGCGAGCGCTTTCGACGTCGGCGCGCGCGACGATTGTATTGACCTGTTCCTCGGTCAGTCCACCCAGTTCGGCGAGTTGATCGGGTTCGATGACCGATAAATCGTAGAAGCTGAAGAAGCCCTGAGAGACCAGGTTCTCCGCCAGATCTTCGGTCACGTGCGCAATCGACGAAAACGCCTGCACCGACTTGTCGAGCTGTTCATTCAGTTCTTCGCGGGTCATCACTTCGATGTCCCAGCCGACGAGCTTCGAGGCCAGACGGACGTTCTGTCCTTTCTTGCCGATCGCGAGCGAAAGCTGATCGTCGCGGACGAGCACGATCACCCGGCCCAGCATGGGGCAGAGGATGACTTCTTCGACTTCCGCCGGCTGCAGCGCGTTGGGGACGAGCACTTGCAGCGAATCGTTCCAGCGGACGATATCGATGCGTTCTCCCGCCAGTTCGTCGACGATGTTCTTGATCCGCGAGCCGCGGACTCCGACGCAGGCGCCGACGCAGTCGATGCTGTTGTCGATGCACGAGACGGCGACCTTGCTGCGATATCCCGCTTCGCGGGCCAGCGAGCGGACGTCGATGATCCGCTCGGAAACTTCCGGAATTTCCAGTTCGAAGAGCCGGCGCACCAGATCGGGGTGCGAGCGCGACAGAATGATCTTCACGCGGCTTCCCGATTTTTTGACGTCGAGCACAACCGCGCGAACGCGCTCGCCCACGCGGTGCGTCTCGCCGGGAATCTGTTCGCCGCGCGGCAGGATGCCTTCGACTTTCCCGAGATTGATGTTGGCGGTTCCCCCTTCCATGCGCGTTACCGCGCCGGAGACGGTTTGCCCGCGCATCGCCTGGTATTCGTCGAACAGCGAATCGCGTTCGGCTTCGCGGATTTTTTGAATCATCACTTGCTTGGCGGTTTGGGCGGCGATCCGGCCGAGTTCGTCGGGAGTCAAATCGCGGCCGTCGACCTGCACGCTCGGTTCGCCGGTCTCGCGGTGAATCTGCACGTTGAATTCGCACTCTTCGCCGTAATGTCTGCGTACGGCGGAAAGAATCGCTTGTTCGATCCCTTCAAAGACGATCTCTTGATTGATCCCTTTGTCGCGATGGATCGCATCGACGATTCGCAATAGTTCATTGCCGTTCATGATCATCCTTTCGCGCAGCGGCGCTCCGACCGCCGACTCGTCGTCCGTATTTCCGTAGCGGCCGCGATTCGCGCCCGAGGTGTTTGTGTGCTTCTTATTTCTTCGCGCCGCCGGTCGGCGGCGCAATTTTAAGTGACTCTGACACAACCGGTTGTGCTTGTTAAAATGCCTTCAAAGTTCGCCAAAAACCGTCACGCACAGAGGTTGTGTCAGGATCATTTAATAATTAGCTGATTTTGGTCGCTCTTATAATAAAAAAAGCGGGCACTTGTCCCACTTTCGCCGCGAAGTCTGATTACTTTTCGCGAGCCAGCGGCATTCTTTGCCATCGAATCGATCGCAAAGAATGCGGCTGAGAGTCATCACGGAACTAACGATTAAAGACCGTCTACATATTCAATTCCCCTGACGGAAGACATCGCCAGTCCGTCGAATCATTCCGAAATTGCGGAACAACACAACTTATGGTTTGAAGAACTTATCCGGTTCGATAAGTCCCGCCACATCTATTTCTTAACCCGGCATACCGACAAAAGGCAATAGTTCGAACCGCCCTCCGCCCCGCGGGGAGAGAGAATTTCGTCTATCATCTGTGTCAAGTTAATGAGCTGGAACCAAACTGTCAAGGATCCAACGTCTCTTTTCGTAAGAACCATGAAGACGAACGTCAGAGACGCATTTGACATAAAGGGCTTTATGGCCAAGCCTTTGGATCGCCGGATTTTAGACGGTTCCGTCATCCCCACTCTCTTCGACAGCCGATTATCATTTCTGCATGAAACTTTGTGGATTTGACAAAAGTGCCGGTTATTCATCGTGTTACGCGACGGGCCCCGCCGGCGCGGGTCGGACTGGGCCGAATGGCGGGATTGTAAGGCCGGTATCGGCAATCGGGATCGTTCAGGTCTGTATCGAAAATTCCACCGCGTCCGAATCGATTTCTGTTTCATCGCCAGCCGATTCAGCCGATTTTTCGTGTGAGGGGAATGAATTCTCTTATCCCGGACAATACCGAAATGACGGCCACAATGATCTTGCGAGATCGGACTTGAGTGACGTTTGTAACTCCTCGCCATTCAGGCACGACAAACCGGTCGACGAGAGTTTCGGCGACACAGTGACTCTCACCATGAGCGGCGGGGGGGG
>JBBECD010000045.1:0-6928 GCA_040881995.1 Planctomycetaceae bacterium | reverse complement strand
CCCCCCCCCGCCGCTCGAAGCGTCTTTTTTTCCCGGGGTGACGGGCTTCGTGCGGCTCATTACCCTCAACCGCCGTACCTGATTATCTCGCATACCGATTGGGCTCCTGAGTACAAGGAACGATAGGATGATTTCTCGATTGATCAAACATTCTGCGGGACTTTGCGTGATCGCCTGCAGTCTTACTCATTCACCCGCCGAAGCGTTTCAGTTTCGCCGGAACGACTCCCGGAAAGAGACCCCGACCGCCAAGGATTCGACTCCGGCTGCAACCACCGCCGCCACCCCGGCTCAGCAGCCGTTGAATCCGACTCACGAACGGATCAAGATCGAAGCCGAACAGGCGTATGGAATCGGCGATTTCTCGCGATCCATTCAGTTAACCACCAGCGTGCTGACGCAAAATCCCAAAGACCACGTCGCGCTCTATCTCCGATCCAGCGCCCGGGCCGAAATGGGAGCAAGCCGCAGCGACGCGAAACTCATCCGCGACGGCATCGCCGACGCGCGGGAAGCGATCCGCCTGTCGAGCGGCAACATCATCAATTATTACCTTCCGTACTTGTACGGCATGGTGAATCTCGCCGCCATCGAAAGCGATAACAAGCACGCCGAGTCGGCCCTGGAAATCGCCGCCCAGGTGCTCGAACGCAAGAACCTCAAAGAGGAGGACCGCTCGAACGTGCTCTACCAGCGCGGGACGATCAACACCTTCCTGAAGCGGACGGATGCGGCGATCGCCGACTTCGCCGAATCGGTCAAACTCGCACCGACGAACCTCGGTTCGCTGGTCGGTCTGGCCGAATCGTACGCCGCCGCCGGCAAGAACGATCAGGCTCTCGAAATTTTCAATCGCACCGTCGCGACCTACCCGAGCAACGCGGTCGTCTACAACAACCGCGGCATGTTCTTGCAGAAGATCGGTAAGACGCAGGACGCGATCGTCGATTTCACGTACGCCATCGAACTCGATCCCAACCACGTCAACGCCTATACGAACCGCGGCTTCGCATTGATTCAGGAAGGCGATCCCGAAGCGGCGATCAACGACCTCAATCAGTCGCTGAAGATGAACTCGGATCAGGCCTGGGTGCACACCCTCCGCGGCGACGCCCTTATGGCTCAAGGCAATTTCACTGAAGCGATCGCCGACTACAAATTCGTTTCCGACGCCGACCCGAAAGACTCGGTCGCGATCGCCAACATGGGCTTCGCCCGCTTTCTATCGGACGACAAGGCCGGCGCCCTGGCCGCCTTCAGCAAGGCGTTCGAACTCGACCCGACCGCTCGCCACCTCAACACGTGGCAGTACTGGACGATGGTCATAGGGGGTCAGCCGGACGTGGCCCGTCTGCGATTCAGCGACAGCCTGAAGCGGGCCGTCACGCAGCGTGACTGGGTCGACAACCTCCTGATTTACCTGATGGGCGCCATGAACGAGGACGACTTGATCAAGGCCGCTCAAGCCTCGGCCGAGACCGAACGCGACGCTCATATCTGCGAAGCCCAGTTCTTCATCGGCGAAAAGAAACTTCACTCGAAAGAGCCGAACACGGCGGTGGACAACTTCCGCCTGGCTCTGGAATGCAAAGGGAAGCACCTGTGGGCTTACCGCGGTGCGCAGTTCGAAATGAAGAAGTTCACGAACCAGCAGGCCGCCCAGCCGACGGTTATCGAAAAACGCTAGTCCGAACTTTATCAAGGTTTCAGGACCCAGGTGGTGTTCCGTGGTCCGGTTTCACTGTAAACCGGGCCGCGGTTTTTTTTGTTTTGGGAGACTAACCCAAATTATTCATGGCCTCATACTAGCCCGAAGCGCAAGCGAGGGTAACTTATTTGCTGTCCCTCGCTTGCGCTTCGGGCTAGTATGACACACACTGCGCGGGATGTCCCTGACCATGAATAATCCGGGCTAAATTTATCCCGCCTGCCCTGCTTCTTCCATGCGGATGCGGTCCTGATTCTTATTGCACCACATGATCCCCGCGGTCAGCAAAATCGGATACACCACCCACAACAGCAGATTGTACGGCTTGGGGATGAGGAACAACCCGGCGAGAAACGCGGTCACGAGAATCCAGCAGCAAATCGCAGCTTTAATCACGAAGGCTCGCTCACGCGGGCCTTGCGTGTTGCGGATGCTGCAATAGGTGCCGAATACGCCGCCAAGAATGCCGATCAGGCTGCCGCCGATGGCACCGATCCAGGCGATGCTCATGATTTTCTCCTCGGTCTTGGATAGCTTGCAAGCCGCTAACTAAAAGGGAACAAAAATCATTGCGCTGACAATCCCCAGCGCAAACGCCGGCACGAACCCCCAGCGCCAGAACAACAAGTCGCCTCGCGTCGGCGTCCAGGGGCGTTGCAGAGCGATCAATGCGGCGACGATCCAGAAGCCGAGCAACGACAGTCCGCAGATTTTTGCGGTTCGTCCCGAATCGAGAATCATCAGGCTCAACATGGCCAGCAACAGTTGGATTTTTAATCCGGTTATGAAGGCGTCACGAAACAAGGGCGAAATGACCGGTTTGGAGGCGTCCATAGTTCATACTCCCAATGAATCATGAAATGAAACCGGGCTTCCGTACCGGGATGAACATCACAGCTTATAATCATGCCGCAGTTTCGGGTCGTCCGTCAAGTATTCGACGAATTCCCAGTCGTTGCCGTCGGGGTCGTGGAAGTAAACGCGCTTGCGGTGCGGATGTTTGTTCGGCACGGTGGAATCTTCGTAACCGCCGGCCCGCAAGCGCGCGCGGAGAGCGTCGGCGTCGTCGACCACAAAACCGAGATGATTGACGCCCGGCACGCCTTCGTAGGGAACCCAGGGCATGGCCGGTTCCTGAGTAGATTGCGTGAGCGCCAGGTACGTGTCATCGGTGCCGATGTGCACCCAGCGCGTTCCCTCCGCGTCGGTCCCGTCGAAACGGATGCGAAACTCGGGAAACGCCGTCTGCAGAAATCGAATCGTGGCGTCGATGTCCCGAACCGAGACGTTCGCATGTTCCATGAACACGGTCATAATCGATTCCTTCATCAAGGGAAGAAAGCGCTCCGCTGCGCAAAGCCTGCGCGTCGCGGCTCAACGAAGAACTCATAACGGCCAGTCGCGCAGAATGCGCTCGGTCTCTTCGCTGTGCCCGCTTTCGTCGCGGATCATGTCCTCCAGTTGCACGGCCATTCCCTTGTCGCCGAAGGCCTCGGCGTCTTTGGCGCGTTGAGAGTAATCGGCGACCGCTTTTTTCTCGGCGGTCAGAATGGCTTCCAGCATTTCACGGTTCGTCTTCGCGGCGGGAACCTTTCGCGGCACCGTCGTCGGTTCGCCGCCGAGCGCGACGATCTTGTTCGCGAGATATTGCGCATGCAGTTGTTCGTCGGCGACTTCGGTGAGAAAAAATTGCGACAACTGCGGACGATACGGCCCCGTCGCCTTCGCCGCGTAGGTGAGATACTGAATGATCGCGCCCAATTCTCCGGCGAGATCTTCGTTGAGTTTGTCGATCATCGTTTTCTTGTCCATGGGCGTCTCCTTCTCTGCGGTGAACTCGAGCTTATGCTGTTATTCTCGCGCAGGACCGCGAAAGAGTCAAATGCGGCGACCGAAGAACCTGGAACGGAGGAAACGCGGAGAACGAAGAGGGAAGGGAAGCAGGCTAAGAGACGCTAACACAACCGGTTGGGCTTGTTCAAAACGCCACGATTCCAGCCGAAAAAGGCTACGCACAGAGGTTGTGTTAGCATTTCTAAAGCCTGTACTCCTACAATTCTCCCTTGCCGATGGGCGCCCCCCAAAAAACTTCGACTCACAACCCGCGAATCACCACCGCACTGGCTTGTCCCATGCGGGTGACGTTGGTCTTGATGAAGATTTTGTTCTCCGTCGGGAGATTCTCGCCATGCACGACGTTGAGCGGGCATTTCGGGTCGGGGGTTTCGTAACCGAGCGTCGCGGGAATGTAACCGTGTTTCAAGCCGACGAGCGAACCGGTGATTTCCATCACGCCGCAGCCGGCGCCGGCATTTCCCCAGTAGCTTTTGAAGGCGGTGACGGGAATCTTCTTTCCCGCTTCACCGAAGACGTCGAGAATGGCCTGGGCTTCCTGTTCGTCGCGATGTCTGGTTCCATCGCCGTTCGCGTTGACGTGTCCGATCTGATCGGGTGAAATATGGGCGTCGCGAATGGCCTGCCGCATGGCGTTCCCGAGCGACAGCCGAATGGCGTCGTCCGTCCGGGCAGGAGCGACGCACGACGAACCCCCTCCCAGAATTTCGCCGAAGATTTCGGCTCCCCGGGCGCGGGCATGGGCTTCTTCTTCGAGAATGAGCGTGCAAGAGCCTTCGCCGGCGATCTGTCCGGTGCGGTTGAGATCGAACGGCCGGCAACGGATATCGGGGCCGGGAGCCACTTCGCACCACATGACCGCGTGGATCGATTTCGTCGGCACCAGCCGCGAGCCGGTCGAACCGACGATCATCATGTCGGCGTGATCGCGTTCGATGATGTGAAACGCCTCGGTCATCGCCAGGTTGCCGGCGGCTTCGGATTGCGTGATCGAATTGTTCGGACCGCGGGCGTCGGCGAAAATGCCGATGTGGCACGCCGGCATGTTGGGAAGGTATTTGAGCAGCCACAGCGGTTCCATATTCCGCAGGCCGTTCGGTCCCCAGTCTTGCATGCGGAATTCGCGCGAGAGTTCATCGGAGCAGGCGAAGCAGGCATCCTTCAGATTTTCGGGGGGGCTGAGCATCAGGTCGGCGCCGAACTCGATTCCCAGCCGTTCGTGATCGATCGTCGTCAGATCGAGTTTCGATTGCTCCAAAGCCAGACAGGCCGAGGCGACGCCGAGCTGTATCTCGCGGCACATGACTTTGAGGCTTTTGCGGAGAGCTTTGAGATAATTCTTCTTGGCGGTTTCTTCGGTGAAATCCTTGACCTCCGCGCCGACGTTTTCGGGGAGGGAGAAATCTCGCAAGACTTCGAGGCTGGCGACGCCGCTTTGGCTATGTTCGAGATGGTCCCGGAACGGATCCATGCCGATCCCGATGGGACTGACGATCCCGATTCCGGTGATCACGACTCGTCGCCTGGCTTCCTGATCGATACTCATAGGTAAACTGTTGACCCACTTGCAAAAAATGTACTTGGCGACCGATTCGCGGCGGTGATCACGCACGTTTCCCGTGGAAATGTAAAAACGCTGCTGAACCGCTGGCGTGAAGCGAACGGTTCAACCGATTCCGGCGAACAAGATTTTGGTCAGCATCCCAGCCCAGGCACGAGAGTCTCACCCCTGAGACATTCCACCATTCTTCCACTATAACCAACCTCCCAAAAGTGACAAGGGCCGGGATCGATTCTTTCGGCCGCGGTTCAGGCTTCATCGGCCGACTCTTTACGTGCGAATGAACTGACGGCGGTGAGAGTTTGTCAGACGAGCATAACGTGGTCAAGATCAGCTTTCGGGAGAGGAGCGGGAGTCACATGTACCCCCACGCGGGGAACAGGCGAAACAACACGATGGCGAGCATCGTCCCGCCTGCGGGAATCAGAACCGTCGTGACGAAAATCGGTCCGTAGGCCCGCGCGTGCGTTTCGCCGCAAATGTGCCGAATCAGCATCACGATGTAGCCGTTCGTCGGCAGGGAATCCAGCGATCCCGAGGCGATGACCACGACGCGGTGCAGCGCACGGGGGGCCACGCCGAGGGCGTCGACGAAAATCGGCTTGATGATCGGCAAGGCGAGCCCCTGCCCTCCCGAGGCCGAACCGGCGATCCCCGAAATGATGGCGACCGCCAACGCCGCCGCCGTGAGATGATCGATGGGAAGATGCGTCACCCAGTCGACGACCATGTTGAAGGCAGGTAATCCTTTGAGCGCCGTGCCGAAGCCGACGACCGAACAGGTCGCACCGATCGCCAGCAGCCCGTTAACGAAGCCCTCGGCGAGCGGTGCGGTGACGGAGATCAGATATCGCCGGAAGCAAATCATCGCCGAAATCATCCCGATGAAAATGGCGACGGCGGGATCTTTGGGAAACCGTTCGTGCAACGACGGAAACACGTTTAAAGCGAGCAGCGTGAGCGCGAGAGGGATCAGCGACATCCAGCCCCCCGGACGAGAGGCGGTATCCTCGCGGTCGACCGTGGGGGAGGCGGTGAATGGCGAATCGTCCTTATTGCCGCCGTCGTGCGACATATCGAAGCCCCGTCCCCTCCGCTTGTCGCGACGGATGGCCCATTCGAGATACACCTGGCCGGCGAGAAACATGAGAGCCGATACGATGAGACTCGCCGGCCAGCCGGCCCGGGCATCGGTCAACTCCTCGCCGGTCTCACTGACGAGATATTGAATCGGGATCAGATTCTGAATCTCCGGCGAACCGGCCGACGTCATCGTGAAGGTGATCGAACCGAAGGCGATCGTCGCGGGGATAAAACGATGGGGCAGATCGGCGGCGCGAAAAATCCGCAGCGCCAGGGGATAGACCGAAAACCCGACGACGAATAGCGAAACGCCCCCATAGGTCATGATGGCGCACGACAGCACGACGGCGAGACACGCCCATTGCGAACCGAGCTTGCGGACGACGAGTTCCGCCAGACTGATCGCCGCACCCGAGTGCTCCATTAACTTGCCGAACGCGGCTCCGAAGATGAAAATCAGATAAAACCGCCGCAGATAATCGGCGAAGCCGCTCATGTATTTTTCGTTCATTCCCGCGACCGGGTCGGCCCCGCTGAGGACGAGGACGACGAACGCGCACAAGGGACCGGCGAGGAAAATGCTCATGCCGCGATAGACGAGCACCGTGAGCAGCAGCAGTCCGGCGATCAGCACGCCCAAACCGTAAAACTCGCTCACGGACATAGCCGGGAATTCCTCTCAGCAGCGATATTGCGTTGGGTGGCACACCCTGAGGCTTTGG